>JAPHTF010000001.1 GCA_026197095.1 Gammaproteobacteria bacterium | reverse complement strand
AGTAATACTCGTTCAGGAAATACTCAATAAACCTCATTGAGGTTTTAGAGTGTGCCCTGACCCCGTTTATTGCTGATCTAATATTTTATTTATATGAAGGTGGTTTAACAAGAAAGATTTCTTCCCATACATCTTCCCACCCTTCACCAAGTAAAAATATTGTAGATCTAGCTTTATGTGATTTCTTAGCTACAATCCACTTCTGACTCTTAATTATAGGACTTCGTAGTGCACGAGAGATATTAGTTGGTTCGACACTATGTTGATCATCTAATAAATGATTATTAATAATTCTAGTTATTTCTGCTCCTGTAGCACCAGAGACCCCACACATCCGAAGATGAACAAGTGACCATAGTATTTTCGGTAAACTTGCTGAACTACTATATTTAATTTCGAGTATTTTATCAGGGACATCAATTATTGGTTCAATTTTTTCCAAGTCAGAGAATAAACCTGGAAAGTCAAGAGTTAGTTGAATATCATCTTTCTTAGTTCCAAAGTTATTAGTGTCTTCAACATTTTGACTGACAAAACCAATTGTTATTTTTTTAAGAAATTCCTCAACTATTTGATACTCATGGAAACTTCCATAATTTTTATATCTCATTTCTTCAAACCGTAAGCTATCTGAGAGATAATTTGTTACATATTCATCTAAACCTTCATCAATTAATAGTTCTATATCTTCACTCGTTATTTCTGTAGGTATAACAGGCAAAGATTTCACCTTTGAAATGAAATTTTGTGCACTCACATTATCATATAGTGGTAAATCCCATCCTATACTTATCAAATAGGATGGTTCTAAACACATAAGTTCAGATAATAAAGCTCCAAGAGGAGAAGATCTAAATGTATTCTTTTTGTCAAATACATAATCTTTTGTATATGACATTTCAGTTGGGAGCTCCATACATTCCAATAACCTATCTTTAACCATTTCCTCGATAGCACTATACAACCAGCTCTCTCTATAACCATACCCCCTAATAAATTTTAATAATTTTGAATACTTAATACCTCTCTGTGACTCAGAGTTCTTTACTCCATGACACAAATAAATAAGAATTCGTAGTTTCAAGAAATAGCATCGCTGTCTATTTGCAACAGGTTGAAATAAATTAGATGTAATAGGGGTGTTTAAGTCAGTTTCACTTGGTAATACCAAAGCAGTCAAAATATCACGAATTGACCATCTTTCTGAATTAACTCCTAAAAATTTGTGCACACGTTTTAATAACTCTAAAAATCTTCTAATATTATGCCATGCGGCAGATGCCAAAATCTCACAAGATCTATTTCCATCAGAATCTTTTAATAGGCTATTCTTAATTACATCAGCATATAAATAAATTGCTTCAGTAAAATTATCTTCACCACCACTCTCTCGCCATGATTTCCACCTAAAATCTTCTTCCAAATGTTCTTCTATATATTTTATTCTTCTTGAAATTATTTTTTTTATATCAGGTGACTGTAAATGAAAAACCATATCATTAGATCTAACATCAAGAAAACCAAATTCCTTGCCTCTAAAAAATGTACCTTCCCTCATAGTGACTATTACATTTACTCCTGTGCTCGAACTTGCTTTGTGCGCAAACGAATATGCATGCCTTTGGTATGACTCGGATGCTTTATCAACATTATCTAAAACTAATATAATATGAGAATTTTTTTTCCTATTATAATATTTCCAACTTTTTTCCAAAAACTTTTTTGGTTCACTAGCTAAACTTTGTAAAAGGTCACCCTCATCCTCTATATATGCATTTTCATTTTTTTCATAAAACTTTGACTTCCCCCCTTTTTTTAAAAGTTCTATTTCAGTATGAAAGGTTTCCTTTAGTGAAAAGTACGATAAAGCATCAGGTTCAACCTCCCTCCATACTTCACATGCTAATGCCCATAATAAATCATCACTTGAAATATTCTCAGCGACACCTTCATCAATCAAGTCTAAGTATAAAAATTTAAGGCTATTATTATCTCTGTTTTCAATTCTTGCTTTTGTTATAAATGTAGTTTTCCCTGCTCCAACTGATCCAGTTATTATGATTACCCTTCCCTTCTGATCTCCTGATTTTGCAAATATTACTTTCTTATGATCACCTGGCGTTAATTCTTTAGTATCTTCTATATAATGTGGTGCAACATCAACAAGCAGCCTTTTTAATTGCCCTTGGTATTGCTCTATTTTTGAACTTGTTACAAAGCAATGAGTTAACATTTCCCTTCTTCTAGGGTCAACAATTTCTCCAAAGAATCTATCATAAAATTCGTTTATATATTCTGCATTAAAATCTTTTTCTTTCCATCTTAAATCACCAAGCACATCGGAAGGAATAATAGATACTTCTGCTTCAAGTGGGTTTATTTCGCATAGCCCTTCTTCAAGAATCCCATTTTCAATAGATGACTTAGCCAAAAATTCCCATAACAAATCAAAATTGGGGTGTTCTGAAAACAGATTGCCAAAATGAATACATTTTAATTCAGAAATATCTTTTCCTGGAGGTGGAATTAAAGTAATTAACGACCATTCAATACCATTTGTTATTACACCATAAGGTACTTGAGTATCATGAGCGTATTTTTCAGCTTGTTCCAAAACTTCACAAAATGCTTGGCCAAACGCTGATTTAATATATGAAACTGCATAATGAGTTTTGTGTAATTTTTTTAGTGGTGAAAAAGTATTCCCTATTCTTTTTGCTTCAATCACTAAGCGAGGTGAATCATCAATTTTCAACAAATAGTCTATATATTGACCTTTTGGTGTAGGCTCTTCAGGATTAAATTCCTCCTTGCTCCAACCTAAAATACTCATTATTTCATCAATTAAAAGAAGCCTTGTTTTTGCTTCATTTGCTTCAAAAATATTTTTCGCATTTTCACCAAATTTTTTTGTAAGATCTTTTAACAGTTCTAAAGCTTTTTCTCTTTCATTTTCCATATTGAGAGCTCTGTTAGATTTTTAACGCAAAAGTAATGCGTACTGAGCACTTACAACATTTGGCACGCTTCCAGGGTCAATTAGCCTAAGGAGTATTTTGAAGTTTTCACGATATGAGCCGCCCATGCTAATGCGATGGCCTAAACGATCAGTCTTATTTGATGCAGACTGAATTAATGCCGTTATTTCTCTTGGTGAAAAATTTTGTATCATTTGATCATAGTATGTAACGGCAGCATCTGACACGCCATAACCATTACCTATTCGACAACAACCAATTGTTTTTACATATTCTTCTTGTACTGTTTCAGGTATTGCGCCTTGCAATGATAATTCCAATAGCCTTTCCGCGAATGCCGGTTCATTATAAAAATTATTCATTCCATTATGCACATTCCATAGTCTTTCTACCGCCCTAGAAAACACTGCATGTCTCTCGGATTCGTTCAGCAGATTTAATAGACCTAGCTTTTCAAAAAATTGCAGAGAAGCTGCATGCTTGTCTTGATAACCTTTTGCAACATAGTCTGAGTGATGATTAATTAGTTCTGACTTCATGGATGAAGTCAAACCCCCAGGTAACCCACCACATATATCTAGTGAATTTAATCTAGATTGTTCTGGAGTATTTGGGTCACAGTAAATACCATGAACCATAGTAACGAGCATTTGTCTCTGCGCACTATGAGTGTCAGCTAATCTTTGAACCCAAACTAATAGTTGATCAGCATTGAAGCGTGCGCCTTTAATCGCCGAAATAAATGCACCAATATCGACTCCTCTTGGTGAGGTTGAGTCAGCTAATGCATATCTTACACAACGATTTAAGAAAGTTGTAAACTCTCTGTCATTAACTTTTCCGAGAGTAGGATGAGCTGCTGAAAAGTTATTTCTAACATCCCTACATTGATCTAAAAAGAAAAAACCATCTTCATCTACAATATTGAGTTTTAGACAAAGCTCAAGCAAATTACTATCTTGTGTTTCTAATAGATGCTTCTCTTCAAAATCTTTTTGCAATATCTGAGCAACAACAGCTAATCCAAATGTTCGTATTTTGTCTCGTAGATGTAGAATAGATGCATTCCATGCATAATTTATTGCACCATCAAACAAACCTGTGCTTACTGCTACACACATTCGAGCTATCAGCTCATCTCGTAGTTGTACAGGTATTTCTTTTAATTCTCTTGGAAGATCTCGCCATGCATAATGAATTTCTTCATCGCTAGCTAATGCCTCTCGCGGTATACCAAGTGCCTGCGTCAACTCTGTAATTGCAGGTAATACAGTAGTTGGCAATGCAGGAAGATTGGGTTCTTTTTTAACGGTTATGTCATTCATAAATATTTTCCATAATTTGTCCTTAATTTTATACAACTAATAATATTAAAGGGGGCATACCGCATTTATTATATTGGCACATCCATGTGACATGCAATAAATGGTGTCAGAGTGGACTTCCCCTAGTTTAACGGACACTCCAAATCGGGGACAATAGCCCCAGGAGTGAACAATGACAAAAAGACAAACTTTTACAAAAGAATTTAAGTTAGAAGCTATAAGGTTACTTGAAACATCCGATAAAAAAGGAACTGAGATCGCAAGAGAGCTCGGTATCCGTCGAAACCTGCTTTATAAATGGCAAGATGAATATAATTCTAAAGGCGAAAGAGCCTTCAAGGGTTCAGGACGTACCGTGACTTCAGTTTCAAAAGTTGATGAGCTAAAACGTGAAAATGAACGATTAAAAGAAGAAGTTGAAATATTAAAAAAGGCCGCCGCGTACTTTGCTCGGGAACTCAAGTGAGGTACGCGTTTATTAAAGAACACATATCCCAACACGCGGTTACTCGCTTATGCGACGTGCTGAACGTCTCAACGAGTGGTTATTATGATTGGTTTGATCGTCAACCAAGTAGGCAAGAACAAGAACGTAAAGTCATCTTGGGGAAAATCATAAAGATACATGCTGAAGTAATGGAAAATTATGGCTCACCGCGTATGCATATTGAACTTGTTGAGCAAGGCAATAATGTGAGCAGGGGTCGCGTTGAACGTATCATGCGGGCACATAATATTAAAGCGAAACGAGCACGACGACATAAACGTACGAGAGAACAACGTGAAGTCATTGCGCCTGTTGCCAATATATTAGATCGTGATTTTTCTTCACCTAAAGAAAATAAGAAATGGGTGCAAGACATTACGTTTATTGAAACACGAGAAGGCTGGTTATATTTAGCCATCGTTCTGGATTTATACTCACGTGCCATTGTTGGATGGTCGATGAGCAGTAAGATAGACGGAAAGCTTGTTCTTGACGCGCTTAATATGGCAATAGCACAACGGCAGCCTGATGAATCCGTGTTAGTTCATTCAGATCAAGGCAGTCAATACACGGCTTATAAATACCGAGACAAGCTAACTGAACATGACATGATTTGTAGTATGAGTCGTAAAGGCGAATGCCATGACAATGCCGTTGCAGAAAGTTTTTTTCATACACTCAAAGAAGAATGTGTTTATGATGAAAGTTTT
>JAPHTF010000191.1 GCA_026197095.1 Gammaproteobacteria bacterium | reverse complement strand
CGCAATGGTAACCATTCGTTTAGCTCGTGGCGGCGCAAAGAAGCGTCCCTTTTATCATATTGTAGTTACAGACAGCCGTAGCCGTCGTGACAGTCGTTACATCGAACGTTTGGGTTATTTTAATCCAATGGCTAAAGGCCAGGAAGTTCGTTTAAACATTGAAAATGATCGTGTTGATCATTGGTTAGGTCAAGGCGCTCAAGCTTCTGATCGTGTTGCTAAGCTGCTGAAAGAACAGCAAAAAGCTGCGTAACTACTTGATTGTTTTTTAAGTGGACGAACCTGGTAGCAGGAACGTGTACTTAACTTGCTTATGAGTACCAGTGATTTAGAACAGCTTGAGCAGTGGGTACCAGTAGGCAAGGTAAATGGCCTGTTTGGTGTGAAAGGATGGATTAAGGTCTTTTCTGACACACAGCCCAGGGAAAATATTCTTACTTATTCCCCGTGGTTTCTTAAACGTGATGGTCAATGGCAAGAATTTAAGTTGCTCACTGGCAAGGCTCACGGCAAAGGCGTTATTGCACATCTTGATAGATGTTTAGATCGCGATATCGCAGCTGAGTTAATTGGCTCAGAGATTGCTATTAAGCGAGAACAATTACCAAAAGCTGCGCCGGGTGAATATTACTGGAGTGACTTAAAAGGGCTAAAGGTGATAAATCTTGAGAGTGTTGAGTTAGGCCATGTTGTTTCAATGCTTGAAACCGGTGCCAATGACGTCATGGTTGTGCTCAGTAATGATGGTAATGATGATGACGATGAGCTTGGTAAAAAGGGTAAACAAGAACGTTTAATCCCTTTTGTCACCGGAGACACTGTTCACGAGGTTAATCTTGAACAGGGTTTTATTACTGTTGACTGGGATGCGGACTTTTAACGCAGTCAGTGAATAGAATAAGGAGAAAGTGAACCATGCAGATCCAGGTGGTGACTCTTTTCCCGCAAATGTTTTCTGCTTTGTCGGACCATGGTGTGACAGGGCGAGCCATCCATAAAGGACTGGTTCAATTGGGGATGATTAATCCCCGTGACTATACTCATGATCGTCATAATACGGTCGATGCGCGTCCTTATGGAGGTGGCCCGGGTATGGTCATGATGGTCGAACCGCTGCGTGAAGCAATTGGTGAAGCTAAAAAAGCACTAGGTGATCATGGTAAAAAAGCGAAAGTGATTTACTTATCACCGCAAGGCCGCAAACTGGATCAAGAAGGTCTGCAAAGCCTGGCGCAAAATGAAGAAATGATTTTATTATGTGGTCGTTATGAAGGTATAGATGAACGACTCATAGCCAGTGAAGTTGACGAAGAGTGGTCGATAGGCGATTACGTTCTCAGCGGAGGTGAGCTGGCAGCAATGGTATTGATAGATGGGGTGACCCGATTAATACCCGGTGCCTTAGGGCATGAGGATTCGGCAGAGCAAGACTCATTTATGAATGGTCTGCTAGATACACCTCATTATACTCGTCCTGAAATATTAGATGACTCAGTGACGATGGCTGTACCCGATGTTTTATTGAGTGGTAATCATAAAAATATCGAGAGATGGCGGCTAAAACAGGCATTAGGTCGTACCTGGTTAAGAAGACCTGATTTGCTTGAAAAGTTAGCGCTTAACCAGGCAGAAGAAGATTTATTAGCGGAGTTTATCCGCGAAACTGAATTAGATAGCACCACGAACAGATAACAGCACGAACAAATAAATTTAAAAAAACTCGAGACGAGTTTGGAGAAAAGCATGAGTAATATCATCAAGCAACTTGAAAAAGAACAAATGAACAAAGAGATTCCATCTTTTGCACCGGGCGATACGGTTATTGTTCAGGTAAAAGTAACAGAAGGTACTCGTGAGCGTTTACAGGCCTTTGAAGGTATTGTTATTGCAATTCGTAATCGTGGCGTTAACTCTGCTTTCACAGTACGTAAAGTGTCTCATGGTGAAGGTGTTGAGCGTGTATTCCAAACTTACAGTCCTACAATTGATAACATTAAAGTTAAACGTCGCGGTGATGTGCGTCGTTCAAAACTTTACTACTTGCGTGATCTTCAAGGTAAGGCTGCGCGTATTAAAGAAAAATTGAGTTAATTTTTTTACTCTTTAATTCCTAAAGCTGAAGAAGATTGCTTAAGGACAAGCTAAGTGTTTTTAAAAAACGGGTAGTACGCAAGTGCTACCCGTTTTTTGTATTTCCCCTCTTTATTTTTTTTACACCTTATTCAATTGCTACTGAAATTTTATCGGCCAAGATTCAAGAAATTCAAGTTATAGCAAAAAGTGGTGCGGTATCTCTCGCATTGCAATCCATTGATGAGCAGCAAAAAACGATTGATATTCAAAGCAACCCAGCTAATCTAATTGCGTGGATTGAATGGGAACGTGAGCGTCTAAGTATTTATCAGCAAGGGCAACGTTGGCAGGCTTTACATCAACGTATTGCTGCTTATGACAAAGCCTTACCGGATGATTTTTATTTTTTTGCCAAACAACAACAAATTGATGCTTTATTAAAACTTAAACAGGGCCAACAAGCTCGTCAAATACTTCAGGATTTAATCTGGACACAAGAAGTGAGTTCAGAAACAGGTACTGAACAACAAAAGAAATGGCTAGCTGTTTGGCAGAAGAGAATTATCAAAAGTTATCTGGTTGAGAATGAGACGAGTGATGCTTTATTAGCGGCACAACGTTATTACCAGGATTATGGACATGACACACTTGATGATCGTTTATTAAGAGCTCGCATTTTATTGATGAATCAACGTGAAGATGAAGTCGTTGAATTACTGGCCAACGACACTAAGCATCCTCACGGTGGAATGTTGTATTTATTAGCACAGTTGAGAAGTGGAGCGCGACCATCCCAAAAAGTATGGCAGGCTGCACGTCGCCAAATGCGCGGTAAGTGGGCCAGTGAAGAATTAAGGTATATGTTATGGGCTGTTGCTGCAGAAGCTGCAAGACACAGTGGTGATCGGCCATCTACTGTAAATGCACTTGAATTTGTATTAGCAGGAAATAAAAAAACTGAGTTACCTTCAGGTTTATTTGATTTTACTTCTGACACGCTTTGGAATGCTTATATAGACTTTGCACTTCATTTTGGCAATCGCGCACAATTTCTGATTGGTAATGATCAGCAGTGGTTAAATGCAGCAATAAAAGTGCAAAAGCAGGAGCCTGTTAAAGCACGTTCTCTTTTTGCGCTGGTGATGATTAAAGGTCAGAATGATGAATCCCGCTTGCGTGCAGCAAAAGGTTTTTTGAGTTTAATGCATAAACGAAAACGTGGTGCTGAACTGGTTATAAAGTTGTTTTTAAATTCTGGTTATTTTAAAACGTTAAATACTATACCTGAACCTGTTCGTTATGATCTTGTTAATATTGCATTAAGCCGTTCTAATATTGAGTTGGCCTCAAATTTAATGGCAACGATAAAAATTGCACCGGCAGATGCAGATAGTTTTCAATGGCAATTAAGGCGCGCACGTATTTTTGTTTTAGGTGGAAAATCTGAGAAAGGTAGTGATAGCTTAAAATTTATTTTAGAAAAAAATAAAACACTAACGCGTGAACAGATTGATCAGTTTTTACAAGTCGTGTTTGATTTGCAAACAGTTAAAAAGCATGAACTTGCTTATCAATTATTCAATGCCGTGCTTCCAAAACTCAGCGATGTCATGTTGCAGCGGGAAATATATTATTGGATGGCTGATTCACGTAAAGCACTGAATGATTATCCAGCCGCTGCACGGCTTTACTTGCGTTCAGCTCTGCATGCAGAGAATAATGGTTTAGATCCATGGGGCCAGACCGCGCGATACCAGGTAGCCGAGATGTTGGTTAAAGCAGATTTATTTGATGATGCACATAGTATTTATCAACAGTTGTTAGATGGTACAAAAGAACCCGCTCGTCGTGCTGTTTTAAAACATGAGTTACAAAAACTGTTGTTACTCAGAGATCCTGAACATGTTCAAAATGATTCATTATCTGAAGAGTAACCAAGTTAAGTATTTAGAGTAATATCTGTTATTGAATGATGAAGTTTGTAAAATAAAGCGCTTCGATAATAGGCGCGCCTTCAAGTTCTTGCATGACTTTTTGTACTGCTGCCAGAGCATCTTTCCGTAACTGTTCCTTCCCTAATGCGCTACTAATGGTTCCAGCATCCTGACTACTTAGTAAAAGAATCAATTCATGTCGAATGGGGCCTTTGTGTAAATCGACTTTTGCTGAATTTGCAGGGTCAACAAGCTTAATTTCAATGATAACCTGCATGTGCCGAATTTTTTCACCGTCAATGATATTAACGATAATAGGAGGGTTGAGTGGAATAAAAGGTGATGAGCCACCTCCGCCACCACCGCTTGCAAGAGCCGCATTAGAAAGAAGTAAAAAGAAGACCAGTGATAAAAACTTCATGAAAAAACACTCCTCAGTAGTACTCCATATACAGAAGTACTCATTATTTTATGCATTATAT
>JAPHTF010000151.1 GCA_026197095.1 Gammaproteobacteria bacterium | reverse complement strand
TAATTACACGTCATTTTCTGATCGCGAGATTGTGATTCGTTTTCTGGGTGAGCCTGCCTGGGATATTTTGCAGTCATTACGTCAGGAACGTGTGACGGGACGTTCTGCACGGATGTTGTTTGAAGTTTTGGGGGATATCTGGGTGGTAAATCGCAATCCTTTTATTCAGGATGATTTACTGGAAAACACAAAACGTCGTAACTTGCTTATAAAAGCACTACATCATCGCCTGGATCAAATTGAATCACGCGCCAATGGCACTAATGCAACGACTGCAACGAATGCAACAAACCAACAGGCGCTTGAACTGGCAACCCTGACGCGTGAAGCGATTAATCGGTTTGAAGTATGGTTTCCTCAGCAGCTTCAACTTCGTAAACAAACTTTTAAACGTCTTAAAAAAATCACGCGTAGCGATAATATTTGTTTTGATGGTTTAGCACGTGTTTCCCACGTAACAGATGCCTCAGATTGGCGAGTTGAATACCCTGTTGTGGTCATTAATCCTGATTCAGAGCGCGAAATACATGACATTGTTGTGGCGTGCCGTGAATTGGGATTGGCAATTATTCCAAGAGGGGGTGGCACGGGTTATACCGGTGGTGCTGTGCCGTTAACCAATAACTGTGCCGTGATTAATACTGAAAAACTGGATGCTTTAGGTGAAGTTGTTTTAAGACAAATTCCGGGTGTAGATAAAGCGGTACCAACCATTCATTGTGAAGTAGGTGTGGTCACTCGTCGTGTTTCTGATAAAGCAGAAGCTTGCGGTTATGTATTTGCAGTGGATCCAACCTCACAAGATGCTTCATGTATTGGTGGCAATATTGCGATGAATGCAGGTGGTAAAAAAGCCGTGCTGTGGGGTACCACGCTGGATAACCTGGTTTCCTGGCGTATGGTGATGCCGGATAATTCCTGGTTAGAAGTTGAACGTTTAAACCATAATCTTGGCAAAATTCATGAAGTTGAGTTTGCTGAATTTAGATTAACGCGTTTTGAGAGCAATGGTGTGACTGCCACCAGTGGTCCTGCCAATCCTGAAATTTTAAAAATACCGGGTAAAGAATTACGTAAACAAGGGTTAGGTAAAGATGTAACGAATAAATTTTTAGGTGGCTTACCGGGTATTCAAAAAGAAGGCTGTGATGGCATTATCACCTCAGCCGTTTTTGCGTTACACGTCATGCCAAAATACATTCGTACAGTATGTTTGGAGTTCTTTGCTGCTGATTTGCATAAAGCTGTCCCTGCCATTACAGAAACAAAAGATTACATTGATAATTTGGCCGGTGTACAGCTTGCAGGCATGGAACATCTGGATGAGCGCTATGTTAAGGCAGTAAAGTACACCACTAAAGCACCACGCCGTGATTTACCAAAAATGGTCTTGTTAATTGATATAGCTAGTGATGAAGAAGAGGCTGTTGCTTCAGCTGCATCAGAAGTCATTCGATTAGCCAATGCACGTGAAGCAGAAGGTTTTGTTGCAGTCAGCAGCGAGGCACGTAAACAGTTCTGGTCTGACAGGGCGCGTACAGCAGCCATCGCCGCACATACTAATGCTTTTAAAATTAACGAAGATGTCGTCATCCCTTTACCGCGTTTGTCTGAATATAACGATGGTATTGAGCGCCTTAATATAGAGCTTTCAACAAAAAATAAACTGGCCATGATTGAAGAGGTGCAGGCATATCTTAAAACAGATATGCCTGAACTCCATACCATGGTGGCGGGCCAGGTTCCTGAGTATAAAGAAAGTGATGAACGCATTGCGATTATTGAGGCGAAGAAAAAAGCGGCTCTATCGCATTTAGAACAAACCTATGATTGTTGGAAAATTATTTTAGATAATATAGATGATAATGCCAAATCACATCTGGAATTATTAAATGCGGAAACACAAGAGCAAGTAAAAGATGATGATACGTTATTTAAGTTATTACAGCGTCGTGAATTACGTATTTCATATCAGCGTTATATTGAAAAACCCTTAAAAGAAATTTTTGCCGGGCATGATTTAGAAGGTGTGCGCAACAAGTTAGATAAAATACATCAGGAAATTCGTTCCAGTCGTTTATTTGTTGCAACCCATATGCATGCAGGTGATGGCAATGTGCATACCAATATTCCAGTGAACTCGAATGACTACGCCATGATGCATGAGGCCGATAAAGTGGTTGAACGCATTATGGCTTTAGCAGAAAGTTTAGGTGGTGTTATATCAGGTGAGCATGGCATTGGTATTACCAAAATGCAGTTTTTATCGGATGATATAAAAAATGCGTTTTCAAAATATAAAAATACTGTTGATCCGGATGAAATTTTTAATCCAGGTAAACTGGTTTCAAATTCGGGGCTGGAAAATGCCTATACGCCTTCATTACGTTTAGTTGAACAGGAAGCTTTAATCCTTGAAGCAAGTGAACTGGGTGAACTCAATAATATGGTCAAGGATTGTTTACGTTGTGGTAAGTGTAAACCAGAATGTAATACACATATTCCTCGCGCAAATATGTTGTACTCACCGCGTAATAAAATTCTTGCGACCGGTTTAATTATTGAAGCATTTCTTTACGAGGAACAAACGCGACGCGGTGTTTCTTTACGACATTTTGAAGAAATGAATGACATTGCTGATCATTGCACTGTTTGTCACAAATGCTTAACACCTTGTCCGGTCAATATTGATTTTGGCGACGTATCAATAACGATGCGAACCATACTGAAAAACAAGGGTGAAAAACACTTTAATATAGGCAGTTGGTTGTCTATGCAGTTCTTGAATATCACCGATCCACGCACAATAAAAATAATGCGCAAGGGCATGATTGAATGGGGATACCGTGCTCAACGTTTTGCCTCAACCTGGGCCAGGCGTTTACAAATAATTAAAACACAACAACCTTCAGCAACAACCGGGAAAACGCGAACTGGACAGCAAGTTGTTCACTTTATGCGTAAACCTATGCCGGCTAAAATGCCTAAACAAACTTCGCGTGCATTACTTAATATTGAAGATGATAAGGTTATCCCTATTATTCGTGATGCTGCAAAAGTCACCGATGAGTCAGAAGCGGTATTTTATTTTCCTGGCTGTGGTTCAGAACGGTTGTTTAGTGATGTCAGTATGGCAACGCTAGCCATGTTATATGAAACAGGCGTGCAAACAGTCTTACCCCCGGGTTATTTATGTTGTGGCTATCCTCAACGTGCGGGTGGTGATGCGGATAAAGGTTTACAAATTTCGGTTGATAACCAGGTTTTGTTTCATCGGCTTGCGAATACCTTAAATTATATGGACATTAAGACTGTCATTGTTTCTTGCGGTACATGCATGGATCAGTTGTTGCAATATCAGTTTGATAAAATTTTCCCCGGCTGTCGCTTGTTAGATATACATGAGTACTTAATGGAAAAAGGGGTTCGGACACAAGCTGAAGAGGGTATGCAATATATGTATCATGATCCTTGTCATACCCCGATGAAAAAACATAACCCTATTCGCGTTTCAGAAACCTTACTTGGACAGGATGTTTTATTGGCTGATCGTTGTTGTGGTGAAGCAGGTACTTTATCTGTGAGTCGCCCGGATATATCCACGCAAATACGTTTTCGCAAACAAGAAGAACTACAAAAAGGATTAAGTCAGTTAACAGGCAAGATAAAAATTAAAGACAATAAGGTAAAACTTTTAACTTCGTGTCCTGCTTGTCAGCAAGGCTTATCCCGTTATGAAAACGATACTGGGTTACAAACAGAATATATTGTGATTGAACTTGCGAACCGTATTCTTGGCGCAAAATGGGAAAAGCAGTTTATTGAGAAAGTTAAAAAAGGCGGTATTGAAAGAGTACTGCTTTAAAATTAAATCCTGAGGAAGAGAATAATAGATTGTCTTTAACCACAGAGGACTCAGAGGTTGTAACATTCGTTTCTCTGTGAACCTCTGAGTCCTCTGTGGTGCAAATTTATTTAATCTCTTTTACGCCATTAGGTGTACCAAGTAATAGTACATCTGCAGGTTTAATCGCAAATAAGCCGTTTGTCACCACACCCGTAATATTATTTAAGATTTGTTCGATCTTAGTGGGTTCCATGATCTCAAGGTTGTGAACATCCAGAATAATATTGCCGTTATCAGTAGTGAATCCTTCGCGTAACACGGGTTCCCCACCGATTTGTTTAATAATTTCTCTGGCAACTAAGCTGCGAGCCATTGGGATGACTTCGATAGGCAAAGGGAATTTACCCATAACATCAACAAGTTTGCTTTCATCTGCGATACAAACGAACTTTTTACTTGCTGCGGCAACAATTTTTTCACGTGTTAATGCGCCACCACCACCTTTAATAAGGTGTAAGTATTTATTTGATTCATCTGCACCATCAACGTAAACAGCAATTTCTGAAACTGAATTAAGGTCAAAAACTTCAATACCATGACCTTTAAGGCGTGCTGCGCTGGCTTCTGAGCTGGCAACTGTCCCTTCGATCTTATGCTTGATTGTGGCTAATTCATCAATAAAAAAATTGGCTGTCGAGCCAGTACCTACGCCAACTATGGTTCCTGCTTCTACATATTCGATGGCAGCTTTAGCTACTGCTTGTTTCATTTCATCTTGTGTCATTTCTCTCTCCTGCCATCAGGTTTTAAGGTAAAATTCTGTTTAGAGCAATTTTAAGGTAACGTATTATATAGCAGCATAGGTACCGGAGTCACTTTGACTTCAAAATATGACCGATTCGGCCAGCTAAAAAATGTACCTGGCGCTATAGTAGTAAAAATATGTGACTCCGGCATCTGAGAGTGGAAACACGAAAAATGACAGAAAAATACAAAAAGTTGGTCGATCAGGCTGAAGTTTATGATGTTGCAATACAAACCCCATTAGAACGTGCCACAGGCCTGTCAGCACGTCTGAATAATGATATATGGATTAAGCGCGAAGATTTACAGCCTGTTCATTCATTTAAATTACGCGGGGCCTATAACAAAATTGCAAAACTTTCTGCTGTTGAGAAAGAAAAAGGTGTGATTACCGCATCGGCCGGCAATCATGCCCAGGGTGTTGCTCTCGCGGCGAGTCGCCTGGGTTTGAAGGCGCTTATAGTCATGCCGAAAACAACGCCAGCAATTAAAGTTTCATCTGTTAAAGCACTAGGCGCAGAGATCGAATTGGTGGGAAATGCTTATGATGATGCTTACGAACATGCTATTGAGCGGGCTAATTCAACAGGGATGACATTTGTACATCCATATGATGATCCCGTGGTGATTGCAGGTCAGGGCACTATTGCAAAAGAGATTTTACAACAACTTAAGGATGAGTCATCAGATCATTCAAAACAACCTGATATCGTTTTTGTACCCGTTGGGGGAGGCGGTTTAATTGCAGGTATCGCGGCATATTTAAAATCTGTTAACCCTGCCATTCGTATCATTGGCGTTGAACCGGATGATGCACCGTGTATGTATGAAGCACTAAAAGCAGGAAAGCGTGTGGTGCTTAATCAGGTGGGTATTTTTGCTGATGGTGTTGCCGTTAAACAAGCGGGTGAAGAACCTTTCAGGGTTGCACAATCATGTGTTGATGACATGGTTTTAGTTTCAACGGATGAGATCTGTGCGTCTATAAAAGATATCTTTGATGATACGCGTTCAATAACTGAGCCTGCTGGAGCATTAGCTGTTGCCGGCATGAAAAAATATGTCGTTGAAAAAAATATTAATGATCAGCTCATTGTCGCTATTGATAGTGGTGCAAATATTAATTTTGATCGTCTGCGCCATGTTGCCGAACGAGCAGAGCTGGGTGAGCACCGTGAGGCGTTGTTTGCAGTAACAATACCTGAAGAGATAGGGAGTTTTAGAAAATTTTGTGAGCTTATTGGTTTACGGGGTATGACCGAGTTTAATTATCGCTATGCAGATGAGAAACATGCACATATCTTTGTCGGCATTCAGTTACAAAAAGGTTTAACGGAAAAGAATGAATTATTAAAATCATTGCGCAATGACAATTATGTTGTAGAAGACATGACGGACAATGAAATGGCCAAGCTTCATGTACGTTATATGGTGGGAGGCCGTGGTAATGGTGTGAAAAACGAACGTTTATTTCGTTTTGAGTTTCCTGAGAGGCCTGGAGCATTACTGCGGTTTTTAAACTATATGGGGGCACGCTGGAATATTAGCTTATTTCATTATCGTAATCATGGTGCAGCATATGGACGTGTATTAGCGGGTATCCAGGTTCCAAAAGAAGAAAATGAAGCACTACAGTCGTTCTTACAAAATTTAGGCTATTCATGGTGGGAAGAGACGGATAATCCTGCATACAACATGTTCTTGAGTTAATAAATTGATATGGCAGTCCGGTATGTTCTTCACCCTACAGGTACAGGTGAGCCGGCATCTTATTTTTTGAATAATATAGATTCCGGCTCGTACTTTGTTTGGCCTGTAGGACGGCAAGAAAGTGCAAATAATATAATTCTCAGGCATAAAAAAAGCCGGTTCCTTAATACAGGGAACCGGCTTTAATTTTTCAGAAGAAGCTCTGAAAACTCTAAGAACGCATATTATTTTTTGCGCGCTGCAGTTTTCTTTTTAGCTTTTTTCTTTGCTTTCTTCTTAGCTACTTTCTTTTTAGCTTTTTTCTTTGCTTTCTTCTTAGCTACTTTCTTTTTAGCTTTTTTCTT
>JAPHTF010000133.1 GCA_026197095.1 Gammaproteobacteria bacterium | reverse complement strand
GCGATTCACTATAATAGATCCTTGTTCTATATTGCATTTCCAACACGCCTCTTTTTTGATATAAAGAATAACGTGTTGCGACGACCGGTTGAATCCGCAGCCGTAAGCAGACATTAACAATAACTTCTTACCAAGATATCTAAGTGATTAAACCCCGTTAAACGCAGCCTCACCTTCTTCCGGCTCTCGGGCAGGAATGACGAGAACAACACAAGAAAAAAACTAAACCTTATAAAAAGTTAAATAATGAAATATCCTGAACGCGGGTAAAAGCTTTTTGCGAGGCCTCCAACCCGGTTAGTTCAAGATTTAAACGGCTCACCGCTTCGGCAAAATCCAGGTCTTCAACATTTGAAAGAATTTCGCGGATTTGCAAACGATAGGCATCATTAATGGTTTCCTGGGCATCCAATGCATTTAATCGGGCACCGATATTTCCACGCACTTCTAAAATATTATTTAACGATTGATTTAAATCCGTGAGCGAACGATTAATAGCATTGTGAAAAGCAATTTTATCATTTACTCCAGGGGTCTTGGACTGCAAGGCATTAATCAGGTTTTGCATTGTAGTAAACATATCCTGATTTTGACTTGGGCGGCTAATAAATATATCCCCGTCTTCAGGTGTTCCTTTAATAGAGGTATGCACACCATTAAATGCAATTTCTTTTCCTGATTCAAACGGAATACCTGCGGATAAAACATGACCTTTTGAATCGACGACACTGTACGTTAATGGTATTCGTCCCGCATTTTCTTTATCCGCATATTCAGGATAGCTTTGATCAAAAATAATGGCATAAGTATCAGGAATATAATCACCTGATGCACGTCCAGGATCAATCAGACCTGTACCTTTATTTTCTAAACCATCTTGAGTATTAAAACTGCCATTACCATTTTTAATTTCAAGAAAAACAGCTGAACCGGGATCATCTACTGCAACACGACGAGTACGACTAATTTGTATTTCTCGATGGCTTTCATCACCGTTATATTCAAAGCCACCCGCCTCATTGCGTGAAAAAGGTTTAAAGCGACTTAATGCACCCGAATATAAATATTCATTATTACTGTCTGTTGTATTCGCCAGGTTTAATAATGCGTCTTGTATTTGTACTACTTCTGCAGAAATAAACAAACGGGTACTTTCATTTTGCGAATCATTATTGGCTTGCAGTGCAAGCTCACGCACACGGTGAATGGATTCAACCACGTTTGATAAAACGCCTTCAGATAATGTTATACGTGCACGCGCTGCATCGACATTCGATTGATGTTGATCAATAGATGACAGGGTGTCTTTTAAGTTAACCACGCGAGAGGCTGCAACAGGGTCTTCAGAAGGTTTAAAGATTTTTTTACCTGTTGCAACTTGTTGCTGAGTACGGCTTAAGGTCTCATGCTGTTTAAGCATGGAATTAATCGCGCCCTGTTGAATCTGATATGTTGAAATTCTTGTCATTATCTTCTCAATACACCAATTAAGGTGTCAAACATTTCACTCGCAGCACCAATGACTTTAGCGTTTGCTTCATACGCCTGTTGATACTTTATGAGATCAGCCGCTTCCTCATCTAAGTTCACACCCGATACTGCTTCACGTTGTGCCTTAGCTTGTTCGTATAAAATACCCTGCGCTTCACGGTTCACATCAAGTTCGTGTGTTTTACTGCCTACCCGGCTAACTAACTGACTATAAACTTCACTATAATTTGAGGTTGCATTATCAAGTGTAGGTTTGCTTTGTAACTCACCTAAATTTAATGCGTTGACATTGTTACCCACACCATCGCGATTAAATTCAATAACAAACGTATCACCAGCTTTAGCTTTGCCTGTTAGTTGCACGCTATAGCCTGTTTCCAGCCCGGTAGGTGTCGGGAATAAATTAATGCCTCGTTCAGGATCGTAGAAAATACCTTTTTCAATTTCATCTGCCGGCGAACCACTAGTATTGTCATTATATTCACCATCGGCAGCAAGAGAGCTGGTTGTTTTAGATACGGGTATGGCCGGGATTGCCGGTGTCGCAGGTGAGCCTGGTTCGCCCGCAATGCCCGGTGTTGCAGGAATCGCTTTATTTTGTTCGTTTAATTGTTGCGCCTGAATAACTTTGCCTTTGTCATCCAGTAGCTCTATATGATTGTCATCAAGAAAACGTACAGTGATAGTCGGTGATAAAACACCTTGTGCTAATGTAAAACTGGGTAAATTTACATCAGCCACATTTTCAAGTGATGCTTTCATATCCCCCATATTATGTACTGAAGTACGCACACGAACAGGAGCAGCCGCTGCAATTTCATTGGCGCGTTCGATAGCAACATCAAACTCTCTGGCTGCTGCACGGGTAGGACGAATTTTAAAACTGTCACCATTGGCTATGGTTGTGCCGCGCTCCAATTCAACAGTAAAGCCTTCACTTTCAATACTCTGTGGCAGTGAATTAAACTTACCAATAATTTCATCATCCTTCTCACGAATTAAGGTATACATGCCATTATTATAGTTAAGCATATAATCACTTATCGTTAAGTTATCTGTATTTGTAATTGTCGTTTTAAGTTCGTAATCACCATTATTAGTATTGCTTGGCAATGTTAAAGGTGTCGATTTATCAATCGCTTTAAAAAAGTCTCCACCTAACTTGTTCTCTAAGGTCATACCTTTACGATGCTGATCATTAAATGTTTTAGAAATGCCAATAGCGATACGTCCCAATTCATTTTGCGCACCAGCAATCATATTCTCACGAAAATCGAGCAGACCGCCTATTGAACCCCCTTTCATAAACTTGGAAACAATTGCATCTGCACCCTGGTTACGGTAGACGACTTCTAATTGTGAAGGGTCATGTTCATTGGCTTTTAAACTCAATGATGCAGAACGCTTTCCTAATACCAAGGTTTGGCCATTACCAATAAAAACGTTTAATGCACCATCTTCCTGTTCATTAGATCGTACCACGACCTTTTCTGACAATTGATGTAATAGTCGTTCACGTTGGTCCAATAAATCACTCGGATCACCTTGCGTCACTTCTTTAGCCAGAACAATTTTCCAGTTAACATCGGCAATCGCTTTTGCCAGGTTATTAACATCATTAACATGACTTTTTAATGTGTCATTTGTGCCTTTACGTAAGCTTTCAAAACGACTATCTAAATAAGAAAAACGTTCACTTAATGCATTTGCCTCGCCAATTAATACTTGCCGGGATGATTGCGAAGAGGGGTCGTTTGAAACATTATTAATTGCATTAAAAAATGAATGTATCGTTGGTGCAAGTCCCGCATTAGGATCAGCTAACATGTTATCGATCTGACTGGTAAAGTCGTAATTAGTCTGTAAACCACTTGCGATAGATGCATTACTGCGCATTTCTTGTGACACAAATTCATCATGAATTCGTTTCACATTTATAACTTTTACACCCGTACCAAGTGCACCGATGCCGGCTAACTGTGGTTGACGTGTATCCACCTCAACGCGTTGACGCGAAAAGCCTTTAGTATTTGCATTAGCAATATTATGACTGGCCGTGGCTAAAGAACGCTCTGCTGTAAGGGTTCCGGATAAGCCAATTGAAAGAACGTCAGAGGTTCCCATTTAACTTACCTGCCCGTTGGAAGATGATGAATCTATTTCAGTATCAGCATGTGCTTGAATTGATTCACGACTAAGAATATTCAGAACTTTGTCCGCATAATCTGGATCGGTTGCATAACCCGCTTTGTGTAAATCTTCGATATATAGCTGATCATTTCCATCATGACGTAAAGCATCACCATAACGACTATTCGTCCGCAGAAAATTGACATAATCATCAAAGCTGTCAGCATACGAATCATAGGCTCGGAAAGATGCTTTCTCATATTTTGCATGGCCATTGTCATACTCCAGGGTTGATTTAATAACGTGTTCACCATCCCAACGTTTGTCCGCTTTAATATTAAATAAGTTAAAACTACTCGAGCCATCTTGATGACGTGTCACTGCCTTACCCCACCCTGTTTCTAATGCGGCTTGTGCGACAAGAACCAGGGGTGAAACACCCAACTCTTTCGCGGCTTTTTCAGCGTAAGGTAAAATGTGGCTGGTAAATTCTTCGGTTGTATTAAACTGTGTTTTATCCGCTATGGGTTTAATTGATGGTAATTCGTAAGGCGAAAGGCCTCTCACCGAATCTTGATCAACCGTTTGCATACGCTCTGCAGAAAACGGCAATATATTGCCGCGAGTAGCCTGTAGTGAATGCAAATCAACTTGTTCAGCCTTCGCTTTATCAGGGACATTTTTGCTTAACTGGCGAACAAGTGAATCAGCAATACCAATGCCTTTGTTATTGGCCATATCTAAAGCAACCTGTTTATCAAACATGTCTCGGTACAGCTTTGATTGATCACTATCAAAAATCTCATCACCCATGCTGGCATCACGCATACTTTTCAGCATCATCTGAATAAAAATTCCCTCAAATTGCTTAGCCACCTGCTTTAACGACGCCTGCGGATCAACACGCGCATTCGCACGCATCTCATTTAGCCCGCTAAAATCGGTATATGTAGGCGTTGCCGTTGTCAGTGATGTCATTGTCAGTGGTGTCATCGTCATAGTTGAGCCTTATATGATTCTGGTATCGTCTGTCTCAGATATTCAACTAGTACTATGCAGGTTCCGTGCCGGTTTTTAGGATGAGGATATCTTGAGATTTAGAGATTTAGAGATTTAGGATTTCAACGCGGAGGCGCAAAGGTCGCAAAGGAAAACCTTTAAGCAAAAGCTATAACTTTTGAGGGTTTTAGTAATACTAAAATTTATAGAATTCCGTCATTGCGAGGAAGCACTAAAAACAAGTGTTTTTAGTGCTGACGCGGCAATCTTATAGTAACGATTCTTCATCATGAGATTGCTTCAGTCATTTTACTCCCTCGCAATGACGTTCCTTTTTATCTGTATTAATTTCTAATTTTCTTAGTATTTTTTTATCAAATGTATTATGAGTTTGTTCGCTGTACTTAACCCAACCTGTAACCTTGATTAGGTTTTAACTCTTTAAAGTTTTCCTTTGCGTTCCTTTGCGCCTCCGCGTCCTTTGCGTTAATTCTCGAAATATCGCTATATAACAATCAACTCCGCAGACAATGCGCCGGCTTCTTTTAGAGCTTCAAGTATTGCCACCAGGTCACCCGGAGCTGCGCCGACTTTATTCACGGCTTCAACAATTTGGTCGAGCGAAACACCCGGGTTAAATTTAAACATGCGATTATTTTCTTGTCGTATCTGAAGTTCAGACCCGGGTACAACAATGGTTTGTCCTTCTGATAATGCTGCGGGCTGGCTGACTTGCGGTGTCTGAGTAATCGTCACAATTAAGTTACCGTGTGAAACAGCTGCAGGTAATACTTGTACATGTTTACCGATAACCACTGTGCCTGTTCTTGAATTAATAATGATACGCGCTGAAGCTTCAGCCGGTTTAAGCGCCAGGTTTTCTAATAAAGAGATAAATGATACACGTTGTGAAGTATCTGCGGGCGCACTGACAACGACCGAACCCGCATCTTTTGCATAAGATGTGCCGGGGCCAACGGTATTATTAATCACTTTGACTAAACGATTAGCTGTCGTAAAGTCAGGCTGATTTAGATTTAAAACAACTTCTTTATTTAAACCAAAAGGTGAATCCATACCCCTTTCAACTGTTGCACCATTTAAGATACGACCAACACTCGGCACATTAACAGTGATACGTGAACCATCCGTCCCTTCTGCACCAAAACCACTGACAACAACATTACCCTGTGCGATTGCATAAATTTGATTATCTGCACCTTTTAAAGGTGTCATTAACAGGCTACCACCGCGTAAGCTCTTCGCGCTGCCTACAGATGATAAGGTCACATCAATTTTCATTCCTGCCTTTGCAAATGCGGGTAGCTCTGCATGCAAAGCAACGGCGGCAACATTTTTCGCCTGTAAAGTAACGCCCGGAGGAATATTGACGCCCAAACGTGACAACATGCTTCTTAAACTTTGCGTGGTCACTTCACCCGACCCATCGCCTGAACCATTCAAACCAACAACCAGGCCATAACCAATAAGTTGATTAGTACGTACACCTTCGACCTTGGTTAAGTCTTTTACTCTTTCAGCATGTGCAGAACTTGAACCAACACTAAATAATAAAATAATGCCTGCAAAAACAGTAAAGCTTAAGTCTTTTCCTGATAACATATTTAGCTCCTGCTATATGCGGCTAATAAGGCCATGCCTGACTTTGGAAGAAACGACCCAACGGTCCCATTTTATTTGCTGCTGCAAGAACACCTTGTCCGCCATAAGCCATGTGTACATTTGCAACGCGTGTTGATTTGATCGTATTGTCTTGTTCAATATCTTGTGGACGAACAATACCAATAAAACGTACGTATTCATCAGATTGATTTAACATCATCATTTTTTCGCCACGTACCACCAGGTTACGATTAGGTAAAACATCTGCAACGGTGACTGATATTTTGCCATTAAAACTGCTATTCATTGCACTGGTACCCTGCCCATTAAACTCACGCTCACCCGAAAATTTATTGGTCAAAATTTCAGTGTTGTTTTTATCTGTGACTTTTTGCCCGGCTAATGTCGGCCCAGGCAAATCAACTTTATTATCTTTAGAACTATTGGTATTTGATGTTGCACTTGCATTTGTATTTTCAGTTAAGACTATTGTTAATACATCACCAATATATTTTGCCGTTGTATCTTCAAATAATCCAACTCGCATTCCCTGTTGGTAAATCGAACCATTATCCAGGCGCTTCACATTTAACCGTGGTTGTTCTGCCGGTTTAAAATCAGCGTCTGTTGGCCTGAGGTTAAGCGGCTTAAGACAACCCGATAACATCACTGAAATACTGGTTAATGCGATAATAGTTTTATAATTGATCATTTTTTTATTCCAGACTCATTTATCTAAAATTAAAGATTATTATTTACGTACTGCAGCATTTGATCTGCGGTTGATATCGCTTTTGAGTTCATTTCATAAGCACGCTGTGTTTCAATCATATTGACGAGTTCTTCAACAACATTAACATTTGAACTTTCAACTGAACCTTGAATTAATGAACCCAGGTTGTTTGTGTCTGGATTACCAACAACAGGCGCACCACTCGCACCTGTTTCAGAATAAAGATTACCGCCGATAGATTGTAAACCTGCAGGGTTAACAAAATCGGCAATTTGAATAACACCCACTTGTGCCGGTGCAGGATTGCCGGGCTGTGTAACAGAAACAACCCCATCAGAGCCAATAGTAATACTTAACGAATTTTCTGGAACGATAATATCAGGCTGTACACGGTAACCTGCAGAGTTAACCAGTTGGCCAGTTGAATTCACCTGGAACTCACCGTTACGTGTATAAGCAATATCACCATTGGGTTTTAATATCTGGAAAAACCCTTTGCCTTGTATTGCAGTATCAAAGGTATTATTTGTTTGTATCAAGTTACCTTGTGTATGCAGCTTTTGAGTCGCAACTGTGCGTACACCGGTACCTAAACTTAAGCCTGTAGGTAACTCTGTTTCCTGTGAGCTTTGACCACCCGCCTGGCGTAAGTTTTGATATAAGAGATCTTCAAAAACAGCACGAGCACGTTTAAAACCCGTTGTATTTACGTTAGCCAGGTTATTACTGATAACAGATAATCTATTCTGCTGCCCTTCTAAACCTGTCTTTGCAATCCATAGTGATTGACTCATTTTAAACTCTCCAAAACTTTGCTGTTATCTTTTAGTACTTATCTCTTTTATTTATAAAATGCATTAAGTATGCCAAATAATAAATTATCCTAACTTCATCATTTGCACAGCTTGTGCATTATTTTCTTCTGCTGCTTTCATCATTTTAATTTGCATTTCAAACTGTCTGCCGAGTTCAATCATATTAACCAGTGCACTTGCAGCATTCACATTACTTGTTTCAATCGTACCGGAAACAATTGAAACGCTATCATCCTGTTCCGCGTTGTCTCCGTTTTTTAAAACAAACAAACCTG
>JAPHTF010000029.1 GCA_026197095.1 Gammaproteobacteria bacterium | reverse complement strand
TAATTAATGCATCGACCATCTCGGCAATTTCACTGGGTGATTTGCCGGTACGTTCTTCAAAAAGTTGTGCTTCATAATCATTTAATGCGATCCAGGTTGCTTTTTCTGCAAAAGCGAGCAAGTCATCACCATCAAACATCGGTAAACCCTGGCCGGGATCAAAAATAAAAGGGATGCCCGCTTCAGCAAAATGTTCTGCATGCTGCAACATACCATCACGCCCATCCGGTGCCACAATACCGACTTTGACACCTTCTGTTTTTAATACACTATTTTCATGCGATAAACTCATTGCACCAGGGTGAAACGCGGTAATTTGATTATCATCTTGATCTGTCGTAATAAAAGCCTGGCCTGTATACATGTCAACTTCTTTCAAATACTGACGGCTGATACCAAATTTATCCATCCACTCTGCATAAGGTGCGAAATCTTTACCCACGGTTCCCATTGGTAAAGGCTCTTCACCCAATAACTTGAGATTAAATGCGATATTGCCTGCACAACCACCAAATTCTCTGCGCATGTCGGGTACTAAAAAAGAAACATTTAAAATATGAACTTGTTCAGGAAGAATGTGATTTTTGAATTTATCATGGAAGACCATGATGGTGTCATATGCGAATGAACCGCAGATAAGTGCTGACATAATTACTCCGAGTTATTTTTAAAATTATAAATACTTTTAATTTGTAAACTTGGGCACAAAAATTATTGACCAGGTTACGATTACGTTAATGAGCGCAACTGTTACTGCGGCTGAACCCAGGTCTTTTGCCCGACCTGATAGTTCATGATGATCGTCACTAACACGATCAACAAGAGCCTCAAGACCTGAGTTCAGTAATTCAACCATCAGCACTAAAAACAAGCTGCCAATCAACACCGCCATTTCCAAATGCGTATCAGCAAAAATAACTGCGCAAGGTAACATGATGGCTCCGAGGAATAACTCCTGGCGAAAAGCCGCTTCATGTTTAAAACAAGCTTTAAAACCTAGCCATGAATATCCAAACGCATGAAAAAGTCTGTTGAGTCCTGTTCTACCGGGTTTTGGCATTTTATTATCCTTAATATTTTATTTTTTATTTTTATTTCTTCTTAAAATTCCAGGTCAGATCCAGTTCTTTCGCGGCCTTAACATCATCCAGCCTTCTTACAGGTAATGTATAAGGTGCGCCTTTCACTTTATCCGCATCTGTTTCGGCTTCTTTTTGAATCGCAATCATAGCATCAATGAAGCCATCTAACTCATCTTGCGTTTCAGTTTCTGTTGGTTCAATCAGGAAACATTCAGGTACTAACAGCGGGAAGTACGTTGTTGGCGCATGATAGCCATAATCGAGCAAACGTTTAGCAAAATCCATGGCAGAAACATTAAGTTCTTTCGCCTGTTTTTTTAAGGTAACAATAAACTCATGGGTTGCTTTACGATTGGCAAAAGCCAATTGAAAACCGGCTTTCTCCAGTTTTTTCATCATGTAGTTCGCATTTAACGTTGCATACTCGGCAACACGATGCATACCTTCTTTACCAAGTAAGCGGGCATAAATATAGGCACGTAATAACACGCCGGCGTTACCCATAAAAGCAGATAAGCGACCAATTGATGTTGGTATATTCTTTTGAGTCACTAGCTGGTATTCATTATCAACCTTGGTCACCATCGGCACAGGTAAGAACGGAATCAGGCGCGAACTCACACCAACCGGGCCTGCACCCGGGCCACCACCACCATGCGGTGTTGAGAATGTTTTATGTAAATTCATGTGAATAACATCAAAGCCCATATCACCGGGTTTTACTTTTCCTAAAATCGCATTCAGGTTTGCACCATCGTAATAAAGTAAACCACCGGCTTTATGCACGATATCGGCAATTTCTTTAATTTTACGTTCGAAGACACCTAATGTAGACGGGTTGGTCAGCATAATGCCCGCTGTGTGCGGACCCACTGCCGCTTTTAACGCCTCAATATCAACATCACCATCTTTGTTAGTTGGGATCTCACGTACTTTAAAATTACACATGGTTGCTGTGGCAGGGTTCGTCCCATGCGCCGCATCCGGTACTAAAATTTCAGTACGCGCGGGATCACCTTTACCGCCATTTTGTGCATCGTGATAAGCACGAATCATCGCAACACCTGCGAACTCACCCTGGGCACCGGCCATAGGTGACAATGACACTTCTTTCATGCCCGTTACATCTTTTAGAATTTCCTGAAGATCATACATGCATGATAAAAAACCCTGACTCATATTGGCAGGACTATCTGGATGACGATTTAAGAAACCCGGCAGCATCGATAAGGTATTACAACCACGAGGATTGTATTTCATGGTGCATGAACCCAACGGATAAAAATGGGTATCTATCGAAAAGTTTTTTGTAGAAAGACGTGTGTAATGACGCACCGCCTGCATTTCAGATACTTCTGGTAATAACGGTTTATCTGTACGTAAAAATTCATTCGGAATGTTTGATCTGCTATCAACGGTTGTTGGCTGTTGCGCAGTATTTACACGCCCTGTTCTGGATTGTTCAAAAATTAACATTGAGAGCCTCAATTATTTTTTTCAAAATTCTTTAAATTAATGCTGTCATTGCGAGCCGTATTCTGGCGAAGCAACCTTTTAAATTCATAAAGATTGCCGCAGTCATTTTATGACTTCGCAATGACGTGTGTTTTTTTAATCTATATTATTGTTAATCATATTTTGACTAATCAATAATTAAGCCATACTGGATTTACTCGGGCTTTTTGAAGACTCTGAATTTTTCGTCATCTCCGCCAGCAAATCAGCATAGGTTTGTAAATCTTCTTCAGATTTTGTTTCCGTTGCGCAAACCAGCATCACATTACCTAACTCCGGATAATCATCACTAATAATCACACCCGGTAAAATTCGTTGCGCTGACATCGCGTTCATTAGCTCATCTGTTTGAATTTCAAACTTCATCAATGATTCATGAAAAACCGGGCGATTAAACAAACGCGAGGCATTTCCCGTTGCTTCAAGTTTTGAGATCAGATTTTGTGTATTAGCATGACTTGACTGTGCAACTTTTGCTAAACCATCTGGCCCAACTAACGCCATATAAATAGTCGCCGCGGTGACTAATAAACCCTGGTTAGTACAGATATTTGATGTCGCTTTAGAACGACGGATGTGTTGTTCACGTGCTTGCAAGGTTAAAGCAAAACCTTCTTTGCCATCTAAATCAACCGTACGGCCAATTATCCGACCAGGCATTTGACGTACAAATTGTTCACGGCAGGCCATAAAACCAAAGTACGGTCCGCCGGATGATAATGGTGCACCTAAAGGCTGGCCTTCACCACAGGTAATATCCGCACCTTCATTACCCCAGCTACCCGGTGCTTTTAATAATGCTAAAGAAGTTGGATTAACAACCGCAATGACTAAGGCGTTATGTTCATGCGCCCAGTTCGTTAATGCATCAATATCTTCTAACACACCAAAGTAATTAGGTTGTGGAATCACTAACGCCGTAAAGTCACCGGGATCTTTTGGCAGGCTGTCAGGGTTAATATGTCCACCTTGCATATCAAAGTCTAACTCTTCAAGTGTAATACCCTGACCTTTAACAATATTGTGTGCAACCTTACGATAGTTAGGATGAACAGTGCGTGGCATTAAAATACGTTTTGATTTTGACTTACGATTTGCTCGAACAGCCATTAATACTGCTTCGGCTAATGCTGATGCACCGTCATACAACGAAGCATTTGAAACATCCATACCTGTCAAACTGGCCATCATAGTTTGGTATTCATACAACAGTTGCAATGTGCCCTGACTCGCTTCTGCCTGGTAAGGTGTATACGCTGAATAAAATTCACCTCGTGTCGTAATTTCCCATACTGCAGCAGGAATGTGATGCTCATAAGCACCCGCGCCAGCAAAACATAATGCGCGAGAATCTTGTTCCGCACGTGCATGCATGATGCGTGAAATTTCCATTTCACTCACACCCTTAGGCACTTTAGTTAAACCTTCAGAACGTAACTCGGCTGGAATTTCATCAAATAAATCGTCAATACTGTTTACGCCAATCGTGGCAAGCATTGATTTTACATCTTCTTCAGTATGCGGAATAAATGGCATTACTTTTACACCTTAGTTTTTAATGGTAGGTCGGCCTTGAGGCCGACATGTTCATCCGAATAAATTCGAGTTTTTTGTAGCTCGATCTTGAAGCTCACATGCTCGTCGGCCTGAAGACCGACCTACATATCTTGCCGAGCGAGATATAAATTCTATTAAAATTTTTCTTATATATTGCAGTACAATATATAACGACGTTAAGTTAAATTAGGATAAATGCATTGTGGCAAGGCAAAAATAATTTAAAAAGCGGAGCTTACAATAAGTAAGTGAGCAGTTTTAAATTATTTTTAACGCCGCCAGAATGTATTTAGACAATTTAAATAAACGTCTTAATGAGAGTCTTCGGCTACGATTTCGGCATATTCATCCGAATCCAACAGCTCTTCAAAAGCACCCTCATCTTCAGGCTGAAGTTTAAAGATCCAGCCATCACCATAGGCATCATGATTAATCGTTTCAGGTGCATCAGCTAATACTTCGTTACCCTCGATGACTTCACCATCAACCGGACAGTAAACATCCGATGCAGCTTTTACAGATTCAATCACGGCACAATCATCACCTGCTGAAAAAGTATCTTCAGCTTCAGGTGTTTCCACAAAAACTAAATCACCTAACAAGCCCTGGGCATGGTCAGTTATACCGATTGTTAAAGTGCCGTCTTCATTACGACGTACCCATTCATGAGATTTTGTGTAACGTAATTCAGTAGGAATATTGCTCATTTTTTTTATCCTCTTGTTATCCGATTGGAAACATCTTTAAGTTTTATTTTTAATCATCGTTTTGCTTTAATCGTAAAAGATTACAAGCAAGATTTGCCATTTCTGACAAACGGTATTTTTACAACGCGGGCATCAATTCTTTTACCTCGCATTTCAATTTGACAGTTATCACCTATTTCTTTTGCTACTCGTGCAAATGCAATGGCCTGGCTTAATGTAGGAGAAAAACTGCCACTCGTCACTTCGCCAATTTCATTACCATTGACCATCACTTTTTGATGATTACGAATAACACCTTTCCCTTCTAAAACCAGTCCAACTAATTTACGTTTCACACCATCTTCTTTTTGTTTTGTGATTGCGCTACGACCAATAAAATCTCGCTCTGCGGGTTCCCATGCAACGGTCCAGTTCAAACCACATTCTAAAGGTGAAATGGTTTCATCCATATCACTGCCATATAAATTCATACCGGCTTCCAGGCGTAAGGTATCACGTGCACCTAAGCCACAAGGCTTCACTTCTGCTTCTAATAACTTGGTCCATAAGGCTGATGCTTCTTTTTCAGGTACCATAATTTCATAACCGTCTTCACCGGTATACCCCGTGCGTGCGACAGACATATTTTTGTAGTCACGAATAAAAAACGGCTTCATATCATCAAGCTTTTCTGCTGCATCATCACCCAGTGCGATATGCGCTTTTGCTCGTGCATTAGGACCTTGCACCGCAATCATGGCGTAGTCATCTCGTTCGGTCACTTCAACAGCAAAGGCTTCTGCTTGTTTAGTGATCCAGGCTAAATCTTTTTCACGCGTTGAAGCGTTTACAACGGTACGATAAAAGGTATCGTTAATGTAATAAGTAATAAGATCATCAATGACACCCCCCTCTTCATTCAACATGCATGAATAAAGCGCTTTACCTTTATCTTTGAGCTTTGCAACATCGTTCGCTAATAGCTTTTGTAAAAAGGCTTTAACATTGTCGCCTTTCATATCAACGATGGTCATGTGCGAGACATCAAACATGCCCGCATCGTTACGAATAATATGGTGCTCATCAATTTGTGAACCATAGTTGATAGGCATATCCCAGCCACCAAAATCAACCATGCGTGCATTTAATGAAACGTGTAAATCATGTAATGGGGTTTTTTTCATATTTATATTCACTATTTTAATTAATCTCTCGTCATTGCGAGAAAATATTTATATGGATACTTCGAAGTCAGAGAATTATTTTTGGATTTCTTCTGCATGATAGGAAGACCGTACCATCGGACCTGACTTGGCCCAGCTAAAGC
>JAPHTF010000059.1 GCA_026197095.1 Gammaproteobacteria bacterium | reverse complement strand
TCGTGGAAATTCTCTGCGGCATCCGTGGTGTTTTGTAAAAGGGTGGCCACTGTCATGGGCCCAACCCCACCAGGCACAGGTGTAATCCAGCCGGCTTTTTCTTTAGCGGCATCAAAATCAACATCACCGACCAGGCTACCATCATCAAGACGGTTAATTCCTACATCAATTACAGTCGCGCCCGGTTTAACCCACTCACCCTTAACAATGCCCGGTTTTCCGACCGCAACGACTAAAATATCAGCTTGGCCGACCTTCGTTTCAAGATCTTTTGTAAAACGGTGACAGACTGTGACAGTACATCCCGCGAGGAGAAGTTCCAATGCCATAGGTCGGCCGACATGATTTGATGCGCCGACAATGAGTGCATCCTGCCCGCGAATCGCTTCACCAGTGCTTTCAAGGAGTGTCATTACTCCACGTGGCGTGCAGGGGCGTAAAATGGGCATACGCGTTGCCAGGCGACCAACATTATACGGATGGAAACCATCCACATCTTTATCTGGACGAATACGTTCAATCACGGTTTCAGTATCAATGTGAGCCGGTACAGGAAACTGGACCAAAATACCGTCTACAGCCTCATTTTCATTTAATTCATCTATGATGGAGAGCAGTTTTTCCTGGGTGGTATTGCTGTCGAGATCGTAGGCAATCGATTCAATGCCAGCTTCTTCACAGCCTTTGCGCTTATTCCGCACATACACTTCAGAAGCGGGATCACTTCCTACTAAAATGACCGCAAGGCCAGGCTTGCGCAAGCCCTCTGATATCCGCTTATCGATTCGACTTTTCAGGGATTTGCGTAGTCCTGCTGCGATTTGCTTGCCATCAATAATTTGCGCGGTCATTCAACTTTTCTCCAACTTTCTCATGGATAAATTCAGGGCGGTATACTCTCATGAGCGGTAGGGTTTAGCCAAGATAATAAGAATAAATATTCAGGATTGACCTTGCCGCTATTCACTAGTATTATCGCGCCCTTGTTACGGCACCCAGAATAAGTTTGTAACAATGTCGGGATATAGCGCAGCCTGGTAGCGCATCTGGTTTGGGACCAGAGGGTCCGGTGTTCGAATCACCGTATCCCGACCATTATTTCTGTATTAATGGACTAATACAATGTTAAAGCATCACACTAAAGAAAAGGGTGATCTAGGCGTTTTAAAGGCTCAATTGAGCCTTTTTGAACAGGGATATCTTATTCTTCAACCAGTAACGGAACATGCTCCGTTTGATCTGGTTGTCTATAAAGATAATGCTTTTAAACGTGTACAAGTAAAATATAAGACTCTGGATAAAACAGGTGCGATAACACTACATTTTCGTTCTTGTTGGACAGATAAAAATGGCACTCATATGCAAGCCGTTGATAAAGAACAAATTGATCTTTATTGTATATATTGCCCAAACACAGATGAATGTTACTTTCTTAATCCAAAAGATTTTGATAAGTCAGTAACATTAAGGGTGGAACCACCTAAAAATAATCAAAACAAGCATGTTAAGTTTGTTGCGGATTATCAAAAGGTTCCTTAGATGATATTTGATAGGGTAAAAACTTTCTGCGCCTGTAGCTCATTCGGATAGAGCAACGCCCTTCTAAGGCGTGGGTAGTAGGTTCGAATCCTACCAGGCGCGCCATTTTCCATTCGGTGAGCCAAATTACCGTTCAATGGTGGCTATAGCTCAGTTGGTAGAGCCCCGGATTGTGATTCCGGTCGTCGAGGGTTCGAGCCCCTTTAGCCACCCCATATCCCTGAAAAGGGCTGATTTTATCAGCCCTTTTTTATTGCCTGCAGTTTATTCTTTATCAAGGTCAAGCGTTAAAAAGCAATGGTTCAGTAAAAATGTTATTTATTTGTGAACACTTCTTTTATTAACGGTATATAACCCTACAACATCTAGTTTATTTATACAGAGTTTGTTAAAAAGATAACTACAACTGTAAATACTAAGCATTTTTCGATGTCTCAATGGAGAGGTAGTAAATATGAAAAAACACGTTTTCTTTACCCTGGTTTTAAGTGGATCGCTTATTGGTTCGATACAAGCTGGTGATATGCCTGCTTTGAAGGTTGAGGCTAAAGGGATCATCATGGGGTTTGGTAAAGAGCTTAAAGACACACTAATGGCAGCAAAAAAATCCGGTGGAGCAACTGCTGCAGTTAAAGCCTGCAATGATAAAGCGCCCGGTATTGCGAGCAGTGCATCAAAAAATGGTTGGGAAGTTGCAAGAACGAGTCTTAAACTTCGTAACGAAAAAAATGCACCTGATGAGTGGGAGCTCAAAGTACTCAAGCAATTTGAAACGCGCAAAGCAAAAGGCGAGAACCCAAAAGATATCGCCTATGCTGAAATCATTAAAGATAATGGTAAAAAAACTTTTCGTATGATGAAAGCCATACCAACGGGAGAACTTTGCATTACTTGTCATGGTGCAAAAGTTAAGCCTGAGATTGTTAATACACTGAATAAATATTATCCAAATGACAAGGCAAAGGGATTTAAGATAGGTGATATTCGCGGAGCGTTTACTTTGAAAAAGGCACTTTAAATTTAATACTTAAGTATATTTATAAGATTAAAGAAGCAGACTTACCCATTATTCTTAACTAAGCCTGCTTCTTTTTTATACTGATTGATATGATGAAAATAATATGACTTATATAATCGATCAGTACGAACTGGATATAGATCTAACTGACTATATCAATAAGCATGCATTAATTATTGATATGCAGGCAAACCCCATTGCAATATTCAATGAATCCTCATCTCTTCTATATGCAAATACTGCTTTAAATAATCTTCTTAATACAAATGATTCAATAGCGACAATTGAACTATTTAATGTTTTGTTTAGAGGTATTAAACAAGTTATCAGTTCATGTATTAATGAAAACAAAGCAAAGATCTTAAATAAAGTGGTAAAAGATAAAGTTGTTGACCAGCTTATACCCTACAAGATAAAAATTATTCCAGTTACACATATGGGACAATGTCAGGGTGTATATGTCATTGTTGAAACAGATGTTGCCCGTCTTGTTGATTATTTCGTAGAAGAAAAGTCTGTACTGAGCAATACCATTTCCGCACTTACAGTAAAGCATCAAAATATGGTCAAGCTTGTTACTGCCCTGTTTGATAATAGTCCAGTAGGAATGATGATACTGGATAAGCAGAATAAAATAATAAAAATTAATAATTCTGGTGCCCATATTTTAGATGTGAAACCGGCCACTACAATAGGTGTACATATTAGCCGTTTTTATTTGGCTGATGATGAGCACTGCTTAAAAGATGAATCAGTATCTCTCGAAGTTCAGGCTGTGACATCGACAGGTAAAAAGAAAATACTAATGCGCTGTTCTGTCGAAAGCGAAGATGAAGAGCAAGATACTTTTAGGGTAGAAACATTTGTTGATGTAAGCGAAATTGAACGTGCAAGAGTCGCAGCAGAAAGGGCGAACAAGGCAAAGTCTGAATTCCTGGCAAACATGTCACATGAATTGAGAACGCCATTACATACCATTATGGGGTTTTCCGAATGTGGCCTTACATTAGATGAAAAACTGGACACTGATAAAGTAGTAGGATTTTTTAAAAAAATACATCATGGTGGTGAAATTTTGTTAGCGCTTGTTGATAACTTACTGGATGTAGCAAAACTTGAAACCGGTAAAATCGCATTTAATTTTAAGCTGCTACAATTTGATGAGTTAGTTAAAGAGGTTATTCAAGAGTTTGATGTTATCGCGCACCCAAAAGATGTTAATTTTGTCATTGAGATAAAAAATATAATTAAAATCATGGCGATGGATGAAATGCGGATGCAGCAGGTCGTAAGAAACATTATCAGTAATGCGGTGAAATTTACTAAAAATGAAAGTGAAATCCTGGTAACGCTTGAGCAGATGGATAAGTATATCCAGTTACGCGTTTATGATCGTGGCCCGGGTATCCCTGAGGATGAACTTGAGAATATCTTTGATAAGTTTATTCAGTCAAGTAGAACAAAAACAGGGGCTGGTGGTACAGGTTTGGGTCTTTCAATATGTCGCGAAATTATAAATCAACACAATGGTGTTATTTGGGCCGAAAATAATCCTCAAGGTGGAGCTGTTTTTATTTTAAACTTATATTTAAATAAACTGATTTGAACAACATTCAGGTAACGTTTACAGGACACTTATATGAAAGTCGCAGTAGTTATTTACTCTAACGATGCAGAAACAGTTTGGAATGCCTATCGCTTTGCAAATACCTGCCGGGTATATGAGGATGAGGTAACGATATTTTTGATGGGGAAAGGTGTTGAAGCGGCATCAATACAGTCTCTCAAGTTTAATATTGAGGAGCAAATTCAATTGTTTGAGGAACAAAATGGAACAGTCATTGGTTGTGGTGTTTGTTGTGAAACGCGTAAAGATATTATGCCGGGGCTTAAAGATGACTTACAGTGTACTTTAGGTTCGATGCAAGATTTTTATATCTTGATTAAAGAGAGTGATAAAGTCATTACGTTCTGATTTTTAGTTAAGATTAATTTGTTAATTAAGAATATAAAAAAGGGCTGACATATTTAGCCCTTTTTATTTTAATAATATGAACACGGCTTAACACCAGCTTGCTTCCATCGCAGGTTGTTTTAGTATTTCCAGAAGATTTGCTTCAATGATGCGGTAACCAACATTTCCATAAAGCTTTTGTCTGCCTTTGTTTAATACATAAGTTGGGCTGCCCTCAATATTATATTCATCTCTAAGTTCAATATCACGGGAGAACTCAGCTAATGCTGAGCCATCATCTAATACTTCTTGTATTTTATCCGTTGGAAGATCCATCGATTTGGCAATTTCAAACAATACTTTCATTTGGCTAATGTCACGCAGGTCTCTAAAAAAAGCCAGCCGAACTTCCCAGATGAAATCTTCTAACAGTGTTTTCTGTCCACATTCTTCACGGCATTCATTACTTATTGTTCCATTATTCACCAGGCATTGAACCGCTTTAATAAATAAGTGGCTGGTTGCAGATGTTTTTGGTGTGTTTATCGTCCAGATATCTTTATGTAATTCAACGTGGGGAAAATCTTTACATACTTTATGCATATGCTTTGAAAAAGCTTCAAAGCCACCTTTATCTTTCCAGCCATCACCAATTCGATTTTGTATGTGTCCAAAAACAGGCATGAAATTATAAGTCACTTCAATATCCGACGAGTAATTCTTAATTAACTCATCGAGTCGTATTTGAGCAAGATATGCCCAGATACAAAGTACATCGGTAAAATAATGGATTTGTATGCGTGGTGATTGACTCATGGCGTTCTTCCGTTGCTGTAGAAAATATTAGAGTTTATATAAATGCCATTATATAGAAGCATTAACCAGTTTAAAAATATCAGTCTTTATCTTGGTAGCTATAAACAGGAACAGGAAAGTCTGTTTTTAAGTGTTATTTCATATGCAGATAAAGTTCTTCAACTTTTTTTCGCGCCCAGGGTGTTTTACGCAAAAACTTTAAACTGGAGTTAATACTTGGATCGTTGCTGAAGCATTTAATATCAATCTTCTTGCTTAATACTTCCCAACCATACTTTTCTTCAAGTTGGGTAACAATCATTTTTAGTGTTATGCCATGCAGCGGATCTTGCTTGCGTTCAGCCTTATTATCAGTCATATCTGTCAAAGTGTCTTTATTCCGCTTTTTTTACCCGGATTTTACTACCGCCAATGTCTTTGCCATTCAGGCTTTTCATTGCGGCTTTGCCATCACCTTGCCTGGGCATCTCAACAAAGCCAAATCCTTTTGATTCTCCGGTTTCTTTGTCCAAAACCAGGTTGCATGATTGTACTGTGCCAAAAGGTTCAAAAAGGTGCTGAAGCTCAGCTTCTGTTGTGCTACGACTAAGATTGCGAATCAATAATTTCATGCTAATTCCGGATTGTGTCAAAGAAGGTAATTATAGCATCTGGCTTGAATATGTTGGATAGATGCCGAATTTATTTAAATAATAGCATGCCATAAATTTCCCTGTTCTGGCTAAATATTCTCGCAAAGCTGCCGATACCTTTTTTAATAATTTTTATATTAAAAATAAGATTTTAAATTTTAGGAGTCACTGATGACTGACAACAAATTTCGGCTGATTACCCGAAGTGATTTTGACGGATTAGTATGTGCCGTTTTATTGAAACACCTTGATTTAGTTGATGAGATCAAATTTGTTCATCCGAAAGACATGCAAGATGGCAAGATTGAGGTTAATGAACGTGATATTACAACAAATTTGCCCTATGTCGCAGGAGTGAATTTAGCCTTTGATCATCACTTGTCAGAAACGATTAGGAACGAGAAAGTTGATAATCATATTATCGATCCTGAAGCACCATCAGCCGCGCGAGTCGTTTGGCAGCATTATGGTGAACATAATGCTTTTCCGGCCGAATGGGATGAGATGATGGAAGCGGTTGATCGAGGTGATTCAGCACAGTTCAGCATGGATCAAGTGCTTAACCCGCAAGGCTGGGATTTGCTCAATTTTCTCATGGATGCACGTACCGGGCTTGGACGGTTCAGAGAGTTCAGGATCTCTAACTATAATTTAATGATGGATCTGATTGATTATTGTAAAAATCATACGATTGATGAAATTATGACGTTACCAGATGTTAAAGAGCGTATTGATTTATACGAAGAGCAAAATATTTTATTTAGAGAACAACTTGATCGTTGCTCGACTGTTCATAATAACCTGGTGGTATTAGATTTGCGTGAAGAAGATGTCATTCATGCGGGGAATCGTTTTGTTATTTATGCCCATTTTCCTCAATGCAATATTTCTATTCATCAAATGTGGGGCTTCCAAAAACAAAACACGGTTTTTGCTACCGGGAAGTCTATTTTTGATCGTTCATCAAAAACGAATGTCGGCGAATTAATGTTGAAGTATGGCGGTGGAGGACACCAGGCGGCAGGAACATGTCAGATTGAACATGATAAGGCTGACGATGTGCTAAAGGAACTGATAGAAAAAATTAATAAAGATGGTTAATGGGAGCAGTTTGTCACTGTTGCTTAAACAAAAAAAGCCGTAACAGTATGACCTGTTACGGCTTTTTTAGTTACCGATTAAATATGTGTTTTAGCCTTGCTGGCTACGCAGGTATTCTTCATATGTTCCGCTGTAGTTATTAATTCCCGTGGCAGATAACTCAATGATGCGCGTCGCCAGTGATGAAACAAATTCTCTGTCGTGACTAACAAAAATCAATGTACCGGGATAATTTTCCAAAGCCAGGTTAAGTGCTTCTATTGATTCCATATCCAGGTGGTTGGTGGGTTCATCAAGAACAAGAATATTGGGTCTCTGCATCATCAGTTTGCCAAAGATCATGCGGCCTTGTTCTCCACCCGAAATTTTATTTACCGGCTTATCAATATCATTTTGTGAAAATAACATACGACCTAATATGCCACGAACAACTTGTTCATCATCACCCGGTTGCTTGAAGTGACTCATCCAGTCGAAAAGTGTCATATTAGTACTAAAGTCTCCGGAATGATCTTGCGCATAATAGCCAATGTTTGCATTTTCAGACCATTTAATATGCCCACTGTCCGGTGCCAAGTCATGCACCAGTGTTCGCAATAAGGTTGTTTTACCAATACCGTTAGGTCCGATAACCGCAATGCGTTCTCCAACTTCAGCCAGCAGGTTTAAGTTGCTAAACAAAGGTACACCATCAAAACTTTTACTGACCTCTTCGAGTTCTAATGCAATCCGGTAAAGCTTTTTATCTTGCTCAAAACGAATGAAAGGGCTTTGGCGACTGGAAGGAACGATGTCTGTCAGTTCAATTTTTTCTAATTGTTTAGCGCGTGACGTTGCTTGTTTGGCTTTTGACGCATTGGCTGAGAAACGACTGACAAATGATTGAAGTTCAGCGATTTGTGCTTTTTTCTTGTCGTTGTCAGCGTGGAGTTGTTCACGAGCCTGAGTAGATGCCGTCATGTACTGATCATAATTACCCGGATAGATTCGCAGTTCACCAAAATCAAGATCGGCCATGTGGGTGCAAACACTATTAAGAAAGTGGCGATCATGCGAAATGATAATCATGGTACTTTTACGATCGTTAAGAATATTTTCTAACCAGCGAATGGTATTGATATCAAGGTTATTGGTTGGCTCATCGAGCAGCAATATATCGGGATTAGCAAATAGCGCCTGTGCCAGTAATACGCGCAATTTCCAACCCGGGGCAACGGCACTCATTAATCCATTATGTTGTTCTTCTGCAATTTCAAGACCGAGCAGTAATTCACCCGCTCGTGATTCTGCTGTGTATCCATCAAGCTCAGCGAATTCAACTTCAAGCTCAGCTACTTTCATGCCTTCATCTTCACTCATATCAGGTAATGAATAAATGCGGTCTCGCTCCTGTTTAATTTTCCAGAGGCGGGCATCACCCATGATGACAGTATCTAAAACAGTATTTTTTTCAAAGGCAAATTGATCCTGACCTAGTTTACCAAGCATCTCATTTGGGTCGATTGAAAAATTTCCTGAAGTTGGTTCAAGCTCACCACCGAGAATTTTCATAAACGTGGATTTACCACAGCCATTGGCACCAATCAGGCCATAGCGATTGCCATTACCAAATTTAGCGGAAATATTTTCAAATAAGGGTTTGGGCCCAAACTGCATGGTGATGTTAGCTGTCGTAATCAAGGGAACTGTCCGAATGTTTAATATGGGTCAAAAGGGCGCGCATTATGCCACAGTGGCAAGCATGATTCACCCGGATGTGACTTTATTCTTGTGAAAATCATTTATTAACAAGACGATAAAGATATACTCCTCAAAATACATAAAATAATGGCTGAAGGAGATTTGGTCATGAGTAAAGCAATATTTGAGCATTATGCGCAAACAGCTGATGGGAGTTATATCATTGGCATTAATGCGGGTAAGGTGAGTGATTTATACAACAATTATGATATCTATACGCCTTATGACAGAAAAAAACTTGATCAAGATTTAGGTGAATATATTATCGATTCAGCGCGTGACCTTAATGAAGCAAATTTTATTATCCAGTTCCAATTAATAGAACCACCTGCTGAAGATATGAAAGTACGAATAACAACGAGTATAAAAAGTTATTTCATTTACCTTAAATCAATTGAACTAAGCGAATTATCTCGTGTGATGCGTAAATCGATGATCTTTTTCTTAATTGGTATAGCATTCTTGTTTTTATCTGTATGGTTTAATGAACAGCTTACGTCAGAAAGTAAGGTAGTGACAAAGGTCTTTGTACAAGGACTCACCGTGGCTGCCTGGGTCTCTATGTGGGAGGCGTTGGCAACCTTTATTATAAACTGGTTGCCATATACCCGGAAAATAAAATTATATGAGCGTATTGCCTCTGCGCCAGTTACTTTTCAGGCAAATACTGGCGCAGAAGAGTGTGCAGAGTGAGTGGATCTTAAGCTAATAAAAACTCGCTGAATTCACCCCGCATACAATGATTGGAAGACATTGAGGATGAATATGCACCAGCATTAATCAATGCCAGGTAATCATGGTTATCAAGATTTGGCAAAAGTGCATTTTCATACCACACATCAAGTGCTTCGTTGATATTTCCTACAACGGTCATTTTAGTTAAAGGTGAATTGTTTTTTACTAAGGGTACCGGCTGGAAAGGTAAACCATAATATGCAGGTTCCGGTGCAATATTAAAACCGGCATCTACGCCCACGTACAATGTGTCACGTTTCTGTTCGACATAGGTTTTGCTTAGTAATAATAATCCAGCATCTTTACAAATATAATCACCGGGTTCTACTTCAACGTGAAGATTACGATGGGCAAAATGCTTGTGTAATACCTTTGACCACTGGTCAAGATCCAGTTTTTCATCACTCGAAAGGTGAGGTACACCTAAACCACCACCAATATTTATGAGCTGAACATCAGGAGCGGCATCAACAAATTTAATACATTCCTGAAAAACGCGATCCAGCTGTTCTAACTCAGAGGTAAGGTAACCACAGCCAGTATGAAAATGAATTTTCCGTACGGTGAGATTATATTGAGCTGCCAGTTCGAGTGCTTGCTCAAATTGCTCCTGGTAGATACCAAACTTTGTGGTGTTACATCCGGCATATTGAAGTCGATCATTGCATGAACGACTAATACCGATTGCAGGATTAATTCGAATGCCGATCTCACTGCCGGGTTTTAATTCTCCCCAGGTACGAATTGCATGGAGGGTATCCATGTTTACCGACATGCCGTCATAGCGAATGAGTTCGGCATAGTCTTTTTTAGAGAGACTCGTTGCAGTAAATGAAATGTCTGATGGTGAAAAGCCACAACTCAGGGCATGTTTAATTTCATTAGGTGAACAGGCATCAATACCACATAGCTCTGTTTGCTGGATAAAACGGAGTAGTGGAGCAAAACGATTGGCTTTCATCGCGTAAAAAATCGATGAACGCCCTTCAAGTCCTGCTTTATTTAGTGCTTTACGAATTCGTTGTAAGTTAGCTTCTACGCGTGCAGAAGAGTAGACAAAACTTGGCGTACCAAATTGATACGCCAAGTTCTGTACAGACTGCCCGGCAAAATACAATTTGTTGCTCTGGTAGCCAAGGTCAGAACGCTGCCACCAGGCATGCGGGTCAATATCATGCATCAACGTTACTACGATTTAGCAACGTAACGATTATTTGAAGACATAACAGGCAACATTTCTTTCTTACCTGTAATCCAGCCACGACACTCGCTAGCGCCACATGAACATGGAAACTGTTTGAATAAGATATCTTCAGTTTCAGCGTAATCCATATAGAGGTAGCTGTTTTTAGGAATAGCTTTTAGTGCAGTTACTGTCATATTTTCCATATCTAGTGAGATATTAGGCGCACATGAATGCAAAAAATATCCTGAGAAATGTGGATCGTATAAGTGACGATCGGATGAAATTTGTAATGTGTGTTGACGAATTTCATTAATAACTTCACCAGTCATATGAGCAATTACTTCACCTTGTTTAAATGAACGGAAACAAATGACACCGCTACCAGATTTATCGTCTTTATGAATAACCTTAAAGTCAGTAGATTTTGGAAACATTGGATTTTGACCGTAAATTTCAGGATATAGCATTATTTGTGTACTCCACAAAATTGTTATAAGTAACAGCCCCCCTGGTGGCACATGCTCCCGGTAGCACTGAATTAAAAATGCTATTTACGCGTGATGAAATCTTATGTCAAACAAAATGATCGATTATCTCGATTACAAATAGCAATCTTCAGTATAGTGGTTATGCAGGAGGAATTACTAGGCAGGATTACAAAGTAAGTCAGCTGAATAGCATTATTACAGTTGATAAAATTATTTGAAACATTATAGTAATAATTCTTTATCAATAGGGTGGAAGGTTGTTGCTGCATTGATGAGAGAGTTGGCTGTAAGCTGGGACACGCCAAATACCACAGTTTTAATACGATAATCGAGACGTATTTTTTTTAGGAGTAGATCAAAGTCGCCATCACCGGACAGTAGTACCACTGTGTCGACATTTTTAGCTGCATCCAAAATATCAATAGTGATTCCGACATCCCAGTCACCTTTTGCAGAACCATCACTACGTTGAATATAAGGTTTGAGTTTTACTTCAAACCCTATATGTTTTAACGCATCCTGAAATTTGATTTGAGCATCATCTTTACGCGCAATGGCATAAGCATTTGCGACAATAATTTCACCTTCTTGCTCTAATTGTTGCCAGAACTTTCGATAGTTAAACTGACGGCCATATGTATCACGTGTGGTGTAATAAATATTTTGCACATCTACAAATACAGCCATTTTATTCATGAAGTTAAACTAGCTTATTGGTTAACGGTTACCTGATTGCTGGCGACCTTGATTATTATTACGTCGAGACTTATTACCCGTGGCTTTCGCCCATGGAGACTCGGACTTGCTAGCTGAAGAACGATCTGATGTTCTTTTAGATGAAGTATTTGCTTTTCCAGGCTGATTATTACCTGTTCGTCTTCGAGACTGTTGCTGACCGCTGCCGCGACCATTTTGAATAGGCTCAGCTTTAATTGAAGGATCGACATCATAGCCTTCAGTCATAATGGTAGGAATGGTATTTTTGGTCAGGCGTTCTATATCTTTAAGTAGTTTCAATTCATCAACACACACTAAAGAGATTGCCTGGCCTTCATGACCAGCACGCCCCGTACGTCCGATACGGTGAACGTAATCTTCAGCAACATTAGGTAATTCAAAATTCACAACATGGGGAAGCTGATTTATATCGATACCACGTGCGGCAATATCTGTGGCAACTAACACACGCACTTTGCCCGATTTAAAATCAGCAAGTGCTTTAGTGCGTGCACCCTGGCTTTTGTTGCCATGGATTGCAGCAGCAGTAATACCATCTTTATCAAGTTGTTCTGCTAAACGGTTTGCGCCATGTTTGGTTCTTGTGAAAACTAACACTTGTTTCCAGTTGTTAGAACCGATTAAGAACGACAGTAATTCACGTTTACGGCCTTTATCTACATGGTGTACAACCTGATCAACGCGTTCAGAAGTTGTATTGATTTGAGCTACTTCGATAAGCGCCGGATTATGCAGCAAGCTATTAGCTAATTTCTTTATATCATTAGAAAAAGTTGCCGAGAAAAGTAAGGTTTGCTTTTCTTTGGGTAATAACGCCAGTATTTTTTTAATGTCATGAATAAAACCCATGTCGAGCATGCGATCGGCTTCATCAAGTACCAGAATATCAATTTTTGAAAGGTCAGCAGAACGTTGACTGACGTGATCGAGT
>JAPHTF010000100.1 GCA_026197095.1 Gammaproteobacteria bacterium | reverse complement strand
GGTATCGCAATGGGCTTAATCAAAGAAGGCAACAAGTTTGCTGTTCTGACTGATATCTTAGGTGATGAAGATCACCTGGGTGATATGGACTTTAAAGTGGCCGGTAACGAAACAGGTATCACTGCATTGCAGATGGATATCAAAATCGAAGGTATCACTAAAGAGATCATGGAAATTGCATTAGCACAGGCTAAAGAAGGTCGTTTGACTATTCTTGAAGCAATGAACGCTGTTCTTGATAAGCCTCGCGAAGTAATGTCTGAACATGCTCCACGTTTTGTGACTTTCAAAATTAATCCTAATAAAATTCGTGACGTCATTGGTAAAGGTGGCGCGACTATTCGTGCAATCACTGAAGCAACGGGTGTTTCAATCGACATAAGCGATGAAGGCATGGTAAAAATTGCATCAAGTGAAGGCGCAGCGGCTGAAGAAGCGCGTCGCCAGGTTGAGCAGTTAACGGCTGACGTTGAAGTCGGTTCAATTTACGAAGGCAAAGTTGCTAAACTGATGGACTTCGGTGCATTCGTTACAATCTTACCGGGTAAAGATGGTTTAGTTCATGTTTCACAAATCTGTGAAGAACGTGTTGAAAACGTGAGCGATAAGCTGACAGAAGGCGAAACAGTTAAAGTAAAAGTACTCGAGATCGACAAACAAGGTCGCATCCGTTTGAGTATGAAAGCGGTAACTGCTGAAGCATAAGTTGATTGCTTAACTAGCAATATTAAAAAAGGGACCAACAGGTCCCTTTTTTATTGGTAACTTTCAGCCTGTTGCTAAGCTTAGAGTTAAGCTCAATATGAAACAAGAAGAGGGTTATCTCATCCTTATTCCTGATCGTCAGTTTTATTTACTTCCTTATCTTGTATCTGACTCTCGTCATTGATCTGCTCTTTGTCTTGTTCTTTAGTTTGATTAACATCTTCACCGCCACAACTTCCACAACAACTCATATCCAGTCCTCATTGCATTTATATAAAAAAGTGCATCTTACACATTTTAAAGACCGAGATAATTGATTTATGTTAAGTATTATTGATGGCAGATAACTAATTTAACAATATTAGTGACTTGGTGACTCATTAATAACAAGAATATATAACGAACTAGCTCTTTATTGGCATGAAAACTGCTTTTATCTTCATAGAGATCACATGATTTAAAGTAAAACACTGTTTTATGGGTATTCATAATGAAGATAAGTACTAAAGTTTGGTCAAAATTTGGAATAATTGCAGGCCTCATCATATGGGCTCTGGGGATGGCTGGTTGTGCAACAAAGCCAAAACCACCGTTTGAAGTGAAATCACCGGAATATGGCTTGATTTACGGCAATATTCATATTCCAGGGCATGAAGTAACTGAAATTGAATTACGGGAATATGGCAAGTTCTATTTGCCACCCTTTAGAATTCCACCTCGCGTGATGATCTTTAGAAATGGTAATTTTGTAGCTGAAAATTTAAGACCTGCTAATTATTACATTTCACGCTTTAAGGCCAATAAGTTTGAATATAACCTGGTTAAAGATGCTCGCTCCTCATATCAATGGGTGTTTAATGTCGAGCCAGGCGCAGTGAAGTATGTTGGCGCCTATGAAATTACCGATGTAGAACCGGGAATTTTTCAGAAAGGGAAATTTAATATTCGTGCTGTCCGGCATCCTACAGAACGCAAAGTGTTGAAGCATATGTATGAAATAACCGAAGGTACAGGCTGGCAATCACGCATACAACGAAGGATTAAATCTCTACGTTAATAAAGAGAAGGTGCTCCAATTCCTGTTATAGGAATTGGAACAAAACGTTATTTATTTTCTCTATTTTCAATAAGGTGATCGACTACAGCAGGATCCGCCAAAGTGGACGTGTCACCGAGTGAACTTAGATCGTTTTCTGCAATTTTACGCAGAATGCGGCGCATAATTTTGCCTGAACGGGTTTTTGGTAAGCCCGGCGCCCATTGAATAATGTCCGGTTTAGCAATAGGGCCAATTTCTTGCCGGCAAAGTTCGACCAGCTCCTTTTTAAGCTCATCTGAAGGTTCAACTCCAATAATGGGAGTGACATAGGCATAAATTCCCTGGCCTTTGATATCGTGCGGATAGCCTACAACAGCGGCTTCTGCTATTTTCTCATGTAACACAAGCGCCGATTCAACCTCAGCTGTACCCATACGATGACCGGATACGTTCAGTACGTCATCCATACGACCTGTGATCCAGTAGTAGCCATCCGCATCACGTCGTGCACCATCACCAGAGAAATAATAGCCGGGATAATCCTTGAAATAAGTATCGACCATGCGCTGATGATCACCATAGATAGAGCGAATTTGACCTGGCCATGAACCTTGCATAACTAACGCACCAGAAGCCTCACCAGTGCCTTCGATAAGTTTATTTGTTTCGGTATCAATAATGCCGGGTTTAACTCCAAAGAAGGGCTGTGTGGCTGAGCCTGGTTTAAGTGCAGTCGCGCCGGGTAGAGGAGTGAGCAAATGTCCGCCTGTTTCAGTCTGCCACCAGGTATCAACAATGGGGCAGCGACCGTCACCTACAACATTGTAATACCACTGCCACGCTTCAGGATTAATCGGTTCACCTACCGTCCCAAGAAGCCGCAATGATTTGCGTGAGGTTTTCTTGACCGGTTCATTACCTTCACGCATTAATGCTCTAATAGCGGTAGGTGCTGTGTAAAAAATGGTAATGCCATGTTTATCAACCACTTCCCAAAAACGGGAGGCAGAGGGGTAGTTAGGCACACCTTCAAAAAATACGGTCGTCGCGGCATTCGCCAATGGCCCATACAGCAAATAACTATGGCCCGTAATCCAACCGACATCGGCGGTACACCAGTAGATGTCATTTTCCTGTAAATCAAAGGTGTATTTTGTGGTCATAGCAGCAAACAGCAAGTAGCCACCAGTAGTATGTAATATTCCTTTTGGTTTACCTGTTGAGCCTGAAGTGTAAAGAATAAATAATGGATCTTCAGCATCCATTTCTTCACAGGGGCAATCTGCTGAAGCTGAAGCCATAATCTCGTGATACCAAATATCTCGATCAGCATGCCAGTTAATATCGCCACCTGTGCGTTTAATGGTTAATACTGTATGTACATTAGGGCATTCTTCGAGTGCTTTATCGGTATTCGCTTTAAGCGGAATTTTTTTACCTGAGCGAACACCTTCATCTGCGGTAATCACCACCTGGCAATCTGAATCAAGGATGCGACCTTTGAGGGCTTCAGGAGAAAAACCACCAAAAACAACAGAGTGAACTGCGCCAATACGGGCGCAGGCCAGCATGGCATAACCCGCTTCAGGAATCATGGGCATATATATACAAACACGATCCCCTTTTTTGACACCACGCTCTTTTAATACATTTGCGAATTTACTGACTTCTTGATGGAGTTCGTTAAAGGTGATTTTCTTATCATCATTGGGATCATCACCTTCCCAGATAATCGCAACTTGATCACCTTTAGACTCAAGATGGCGATCAATACAGTTATAGGCAACATTGAGCGTGCCACCCTGGAACCATTTTATGTAAACGTCATTGATATCAAAGCTGTAGTCCATCACCTTATCCCACGGTTTGGACCAGCTTAAAAATTGTTTTGCTTGTTCAGCCCAGAACGTTTCAGGATCATCAATAGATTGTTTATATAAGGTGTTGTATTGCTCTGCGGTAATGTTGGCTTTTGCCGCAAATTCAGCGGGAACATCATATAGTTTTTGTTCTGACATAAAATACTCCTGATTTCTTATCTGGCTTATCTTTACAAGAGATTTAACAGGTATCAAGTAATATTAAGATTTTTTTAACTAAAATAGAGTATTAAAATAAACTGATTATTTAATCGTGAGATTTGATGAGTGAGAGGGGTTACTCGGTTCTTTTTTGTTGTTGATCAACAATGTTAATAAACTTTTGTACACTGACTTCAAAATCACCGCTTAAATTTAAAAATGCACAGCCACAACGGGTTCCTTCTGAAGCTTCATAAGCATTTATGGGGATATGATTGCGTATTTCGAGATTTATGAATGCCGCGTCATGCTCACCCAGGGTTAATTTGCAGTTATGAAAGACATTGCCAGGTTCGAGTTCAAGTTCATCATTTTGATCGAACAGTGCTATGCCACCTGTGCTGATATCTAAAACGGGATATTCAGTGCGATTGTTATCGCCATGTATGAGTTCACAGGTAACCACTTCACTTAACGGAATTCTTACACGATAAAATTCTCTGCGTTGAACCCAGAGTACACTTTCAGGAAGGGGACAGGCAAAACTGGGTTTACCTTGTAAGCGAGCCTTACGAATACCATTGATTGAAAATTGTGCAGTAATGCCATCGTAATCTGTTTTTATAACAGCACGATCATGTTTAAGAAGTTTTTCGTTGAGTTTTTCATCACCACCATAATCAAGTACAAGTAAATTTTTGTCGGCCAGAACATCGACAACTGTACTGAGCATGGTTTGATCATTAAAATGTAATGTAATGAGTGAGTTCTTTTTACTCAGTTGACGTAGTTTTTGCATAATTTCGCCACGCCCATAAAGCATATAATGCTCCATGTTTTCTATGTTATCTATTTTAGGTGTTTCCACAATTTTTATCTTTATTGTTTATTGTTTGTTGCTTTAACAGGTCATCGAGTATTCTATTTTACATACATTTGTAATTGTTTTAACTCAATTAATCCCTTGTTGATATATTGCTGGAACCAAATCAATTCGCCAATGTTTTATTGCCCAACACCAGATATCTTTTTGAATTGCATCTATAAGGTCTATAGGCGGCATTTGCCCTAGAAACTTTAATGTTTTATAGAGTAATTCTGCTGAATTCTTTGCGCTAATTGGCGGAGCATGGTTTTGTTTACTCAGTTTTTGTCCTTCGTTATTTACCACAATAGGGAGATGGCAGTATTGAGGACTGACTAAATTTAATGTGTGCTGAACATGAATCTGGCTCGGCGTACAGTTAAGTAAATCTGTGCCGCGAACCACTTCTGTGATTTTTTGTTCTACATCATCAATCCCCGATGCAAGATGATAGGAAAAAAGCTGGTCGCGACGCTGGATAATAAAATCACCATGACTATTTTCCAGGTTGAAAGTTTGCTGACCTTGAACGGTATCTTTAAAAATGATGGGTTCACTGTTACAGCGCAGACGAATACTGTATTCGGCTGGTTTTACTGCTTTTTTCAAGGGACCGTTGCGACAAAAACCGGGATAAATAATATCGCCTTTGGCGCTGCCAGTCTTTTTAATAATGCTGGCTCTGCTACAACTGCAGGGATAAGCAAGTTTTCGTGTTACTAGCTCATTAACAACTTCTTGATAATAGGGCTGCCTGTGACTTTGATACAGGACATCCTCATCCCATTCAAAACCAAAAGCTTCAAGTGTTTTTAATATATTATCAGCGGCGCCTTTTAACTCACGTGGAGGATCAATATCATCAATACGTACCAGCCATTCTCCCTGCATTTGTTTTGCCTGCAAATAACTCCCGACAGCAGCAATTAATGAACCAAAATGTAATGGTCCTGTAGGTGAGGGGGCGAAACGGCCACGGTAAACATTGGAGTTTGGCATACCTGATTATACTTCGATATTAGACAATTATTGCCAATGAAATTCTAAAGTAATCAATTTTACTGTCGTTATAGAAGCTAGAACAAGTCAATTATATAAGTATGCTGTGCAGGATAAAGGCGCTGTTGTGAATAAAGATGATAAATGGGTAATTCGAGGTGTCACCGAAGAAGGCAAAAAATTACGTCCGAGTGACTGGATTGAGCGCCTTTCCTCAACCCTGGCCAGCTTTGGAAATGATCATCGTTTACAATATTCCAATGCCGTAGCGCCATGCATGATTGATGGCGAAAAATGTTTAGTGGTAGCGCGAAATCTGGATGAGATTGATCCTGATGCATATGCGTTTATTATGGGCTTTGCGAAAAGTAATCAACTTTGTATTCGTGAAGATCGCAGAACTGGAGAACGTGCATTGTCAGTTTAAACTTTTAAAAAGTTAAGGTTGAAAATAAAAAAAGGAAGGCTGGATAAACCAGCCTTCCTTTTTTGTTTTTATATGGTGTAATTTCTACGCCATAGATTTTTCACGAATTTCGCTTAAGCTCTTACAATCAATACATAAATTTGCTGTTGGACGGGCTTCAAGACGGCGAATACCAATTTCAATACCACATTCTTCGCAGTAGCCATATTCACCTGAATCAAGATCATCAATCGATTCATCAATTTTTTTGATCAGCTTACGCTCACGGTCGCGTGTACGCAATTCCATTGTAAAGTCCGATTCTTGTGAAGCACGATCGTTAGGATCAGGGAAGTTTGCAGCCTCATCCTGCATATGATGTACGGTGCGATCGACTTCTTGCATGAGTTCCTTTTTCCATGCACCTAAAATATGACGAAAATGCTCAATTTGAGCATCATTCATATATTCTTCACCTTTTTTCTCTTTGTAAGGCTCGAACTGTTTAAATTCCTGTGAAATGTTTGAAGGAATGCTTTTCTTTGCCGTAGCCGTTTTTTTAGTGGCTGTTTTTTTAGTCGCTGCTTTTTTTGCAACAACTTTCTTTTTAGCCGCGGTTTTTTTCGCTACAGTTTTTTTCGCTACAGTTTTCTTCTTAGAAACTTTCTTTTTAGCAGCAGTTTTTTTCTTTGCAGGCATTGTAAAGTTTTCTCCAGCCGTCGAATTATAAAAAATAAAAAATACAACGCGCTTTAATACCAGAATGTTGCCGAATACGCAATAAGTACGAAAATTATTCGAAGTGGTACAATAGCGAGATTCAACCATGATATGTGATATTTTCATTGTAAATCAAGCTGTTAAGGTCACATTATTTAAATAAACAGAATTTGGAGTAAGGAATGCCTGAGTTAAAAGCGTTAATTTTTGATGTGGATGGAACACTAGCTGATACCGAGCGCGATGGTCATCGCATTGCATTTAATTTGGCATTTGCGGATGCAGGTTTAGATTGGGATTGGACGGTTGAAATATATGAAGATTTATTAACCGTTACGGGTGGCAAAGAACGGATGCAATATTTTCTGGATAAATATAAACCACAATTTAATCAACCCGAAAACTTAAAAAGCTATATTGCTGATATGCATAAAGCAAAAACAGCACATTACACGGACTTGTTATCCAGAGGCGCTATTCCACTACGACCGGGTGTAGAGCGTTTGTTGAATGAGGCACGTGAAAAAGGTTTAAGACTGGCGATTGCGACTACCACAACACCTGAAAATGTATCTGCTTTACTCGAACACACCCTGGGTAAAGAATCGATGGACTGGTTCGAGGTGATTGCCGCAGGTGATATTGTGCCCGCTAAAAAACCCGCAGCGGATATATATAACTTTGCTTTAGAAAAAATGGCATTAACGGCTGATGAATGTATTGCTTTTGAAGACTCTCGCAATGGTATTTTGTCATCGTTAGGCGCTAACTTGAAAACAATCATCACGATAAATGATTATACCAAAGATCATGATTTCACAGGGGCAACGATTGTTTTGGATCAATATGGTGAACCTGATTCACCCTTTAGCGTTATTGCGGGTGATGCACAGGGTTTTAACTATTTAAATATTGAAATGGTTAAAGCGCTTCATGCTGGATAAATGAAGTAACTCGATGAGCGCTTAGTATTTGTATGATCTTATCATCATATTATTAAGCGCTTATCGGGTTATTAGATTGTATTAATACGATTAATTATCAGAGTCAATGCAACCTTGTGGTTCAGGTAACCCCGCGATTCTTGTACCTTGCCGAGCAGGGCCTTTAGGAAACAAACTATATAGGTACTCTTTGTTTGCCTTTTCTTTTCCAATATCCTCTTCAATATGTTTCATGATGATTTTTACCATTGGACTAATGCCATAGGTAAAATAAAACTCACGCAAAAATTCGATCACTTCCCAATGGTCTTCTGTTAACTCAATACCTTCTTTTTGAGCCATATAGTTTGCTACGTGTGAATTCCATCGGTGTAAATCTACAAGATTGCCTAATGATGTAACTTCAAAATTTTTACCTTCAAATTCAAATGAGTCTACAAAATGTGTCGAACTTGTTATGGCTTTTCCTTTATAAGTATCTCGTTCTAATTCTGCGTCGAGATATGGGCGAGGGATGCCTGCAATTTTCGAACCTTGTAATAAGACCCCGTTTGGAAACAGGCTATTCAAAAAGTCGTCACTGAATTGTTCTGAGTTTGTTCGCTTTTTGAGATCACGTTTTAACAGCTTATTGACTGGAGAGACATTATACTCGTTGTAATAATCCCTCATTGAATCAATGACAGTCCAGTGGTCTTCATTTAGGGTTATATTGTCACGTGATGCCAGCTCCATTGCGACTTCCTTACTCCAATCATTCAAATTCGCTAATCGGCCATCGGCTAATATTTCAAAATTTAACTTTTCAGCAGTTGACATGTGCTACTCCTTGTACGAGTCATGTTAGACATACAATATGTCTACGACTTAGATGTATATTGTATCGGACTCACTTTTAGATACTTTAGAAAAAATAGTTACAAAGTTTGGCGAGGTTTGTGCCTAAAAACAAATACTATTATTTTCTAATAACGTTAGAATAGTTGGTATACACCTCCTTAAATTCAGGATAAAGATACAAAAATATGGTTCGTTCATCACGCATCAAAGACATTCAGCCTTTTCATGTCATGGCTCTACTTGCCCGGGCTAAAGAACTTGAGGCACAAGGTAAAGATATTGTCCACATGGAAATTGGCGAACCTGATTTTACAACACCTCAACCTATTATTAATGCGGGTATCGAAGCAATACGTATCGGGAATGTTCATTACACACCTGCATTAGGTCTGCCTGCCTTGCGTGAGGCCATTGCAGCATTTTATAAAACGCGATATGACACAGAGGTTTCTTCAAAACAGGTCGTGATCACGCCCGGAGCGTCTGGTGCGTTAATGTTGGCACTTGGCGTAATAATGCAGGAAGGGGATGAAGTGTTACTTGCTGATCCGGGTTATCCTTGTAATCGAAATTTCGTACGTTTTTTATCGGGTAAAACACGTTCAATTCCTGTTGATGCTTCTTCAGGATTTCAGCTGACATTAAACCATTTACAGGATAACTGGACTGAGAAAACAACCGTCGTCATGATTGCATCCCCGTCTAATCCAACGGGAACATGTTTAGCCAGGTCAGAGTTATTGAAAATGGCTCAGTTTGTAAAAGAAAAAGGAGCCTATCTTGTTGTTGATGAAATCTATCATGGCCTTGTTTATGAGGGTGATATTTTTACTGCTTTAGATGGTGATGAAAATATTATTGTAATTAACAGTTTCTCTAAATATTTTAATATGACGGGTTGGCGCCTGGGTTGGCTTGTGGCACCTGAAGCACTTGTTGGAGATATGGATAAACTGGCACAAAATATTTTTTTAGCAGCACCTACACCAGCACAATATGCTGCTCTTGCCGCATTTAATCCAGAAACAATAGGGATACTGGAATCACATAAACAAGAGTTTAAACAGCGCAGAGATTTTTTATTGCCTGCGTTAAAAAAATTAGGATTTAAAATCGAGGTCGAACCTCAAGGTGCATTCTATATTTATGCGAACAGTGAGAGTTTCACTAAAGACAGTTATGAGTTTGCTTACGATTTGTTAGAGAATATTGGTGTTGCAATTACGCCTGGTAAAGATTTTGGTGATTACAAAGCGAGCAACTATGTGCGCTTTGCTTATACAACCTCGTTAGAACAATTAAAAGAAGGCATTAAAAGGCTAAATGAATACTTGTAATCAGTACGTAAATATTTTTGTGTTAAAGATGCTTAATCAATGAGTATGAATAATGTATTTGTTGGACGGCAACCTATTTTTGATAAAAACCTGAATGTCTTTGCATACGAACTATTGTTTCGTTCAGCAAAAGATAATAATAGTTCAAGTGCGATGCCAGATGGAGATAGCGCAACATCTCAAACAATCATAAATACTTTTGTAGAAATTGGCCTGGAAAGTTTGGTGCGTGATAAATATGCCGCCATTAATTTAACGGAAAACTTTATTTATGATATCGATAAAATCCCGTTTTCTAATAAACAGGTTATTTTAGAAATATTAGAAGATGTCGCCATCACGCCAGAGTTAATTGAGGCGGTTCAGAAACTGGTTGATCTTGGCTATATCATTGCATTAGATGATTATATTTACAATCCAGATCACGCCCCATTAATCAAACTGGCAAAAATTATTAAAATTGATTTAATGTCGATAAGCAAACAAGAGCTGGTACAACACTTTAAGGAATTAAAGAAATATGATGTTGAATTGTTAGCAGAAAAAATTGAAACATTTCAGGAATTCGAGTTTTGTCGAAAATTAGGTTTTGATTACTTCCAGGGATACTTTTTAAGTAAGCCTCAAATTGTTAAAGGTGAAAAATTACCCACTAATCGGCTCACGGTTTTAAACTTGTTATCTGTTGTTAATAATCCCGATTCAGATACAGATGACCTGGCAGAAGCCATTAATACAGACGTTGCCACAAGTTATCGATTATTGAAGTTAATTAATTCGGCCGCATTTGGGCTACAGCGAAAAATTGATTCTATTGAGCAAGGTATTTTGTTGCTAGGACGCAAACAATTAGCGAGCTGGGCCTCAATGTTAGCGATGAGTTCGCTCGATGATCGTCCATCTGAAATACTGCGCACGACAATGGTGCGCGCAAAGATGTGCGAATTAATAGCTGAAAAAATTAACGCACAGAATTTAGAGAGTTTTTTTACTGTTGGTATGTTTTCAGCACTGGATTTATTGCTGCAACGCCCCTTACCAGAATTATTAAAACCGCTTCCATTGAGCAATGATATTATTGATGCATTATTACGACGTGAAGGTATCATGGGAAAAGTATTAACCAGTGTCTTGGCTTATGAAGTTTCGGATTGGGACAATATACTTATAGATAATCTTACTGCAAATGATGTTTTTGTCATTAATATTGAGGCAGTAACCTGGGCCGGCGCTATAATCGATACATTATGATTAAAGTATTTACGGCCAAAAATAGTGTTGAAGCGCATATTGTTAAAGGCATGTTAGAGGCCAATGATATTCCTGCTTATGTAGAGGGTGAATATTTACAAGGCGCGATAGGCGAGTTAGCCGCGATTGATTTTGCGTTTGTGAGCGTGGATGATGAGAATGAATTAAAGGCACGAGCTTTAGTTAATGAATATGAAACAGGCAGCTATTCTATTTCTGTTTAATATTTTTTAACATCTGTAAATCTTTCCTCATCTTTCTTAATAGCTTGTGATTTTATGCGAGAGTATGACAAATATAATAAAAACAACAGCAGAGTTAAAAGGACATAATGAGTCGGGTTCGAGCGAGTTAGCTATTTTAGCTGAGCAGACTTCGCAACTTTACGCTAATGTATCTAATGCAATTATTGCGACTGTCATTAATTCTCTGATTCTGGTTTTTGTCTTATGGCCTGTTGTTGAAGCAGAATTATTGTTGTCCTGGTTGTTTTCTATACTGTTCGTAAGTTTGTTGCGTGGCATTATTGCTTATCGGTATAAAAAAACATCACCTCTAATTGAACAGCCTCATATATGGGCACGTTATTTTATATCCGGAAGCATTGCCGCTTCAATAATGTGGGGCGCTTCTTCTATTTGGATATTTCCGCAAGATGATCTTGCCAGGCAGGTGTTTTTAGCCTTTGTTGTTGGTGGTATGGCGGCAGCTGCCATAATAAGTTTGTCTTATATAAAATTAGCTGTTTATACTTTTCTTTTGTTTACTTTGGTTCCATTGATGATTCGGTTTTTTTATAGCGGAACAGATTTAAGTCTTGCTATGGGCTCAATGATAGCGCTTTATTTTGCCGTGCTTTTCCAGTCTGCAAAATTATCATACGATAAAAACAAAGAAAATATTTGCATGCGTATCGATAATGCTGAACAACTACATTCTTTAAATCAAAGTGAGCATCGTTATAAAACATTACTGGATACTGCAACTGATGCTTTTTTCTTGCATGATTTAGATGGACGTATTCTTGATGTTAATAACCAGGCATGCCTTAGTCTTGGGTATACAAAGGCTGAACTAGTCACATTGTCAGTATCTGATATTGATGTTGACACAGGAGGGCCACTTGTTGACTGGACCAGGCTGAGTGAAGCTGAAAATATTCGTATTGAATCAACACATAGGCGTAAAGATGGTTCTACATTTCCTGTTGAGGTTGGTATTGGCTATGTTCAGATGGGGAGTGATTTACTGGTTTCCGTTTTGGCTCGCGATATCACTGAACGTAAACGTATTGAGAAAATGAAGAATGAATTTATTTCAACTGTTAGTCATGAACTTAGAACACCGCTAACCTCTATTAAAGGATCACTTGGTTTAATGACAGGAGGAGCAGTGGGTGTGTTACCTTCACAGGCTCAGGATATATTAACGATTGCAGAGAATAATGCTGAACGTTTGTTGCTGTTAATCAATGATCTTTTAGATATTCAAAAAATTGAAACAGGCGAATTAGCTATGAAGCTTGAGAAAATCGAATTAGTTTCATTTCTTCGGCAATCTATAAATGACAATAATGCATATGCAGAACAATATGGCGTAAGTCTTGTACTCGAGTCATGTGATGAAACTTTATATATTAATGCAAACAAAGATCGTTTAATGCAAGTAATGGCAAATTTACTCTCTAATGCGGTTAAGTTTTCACATAAAAACGGAACGGTTGAAGTTTCAGCTACCCGACCAGATGTCAATGTTATCAGGGTGTCTGTTACTGATCATGGTGAAGGTATCGCTAAAGAGTTTTACTCCACGATTTTTGATAAATTTACTCAACAAGATTCATCTGATACCCGTCAAAAAGGTGGGACCGGTTTAGGGTTAAGTATTACAAAATCTATTATTGAAAAACATAACGGAGAGCTGAGTTTTATATCGAAAGCTGGAGCAGGCACGACATTTTATTTTGATTTACCTGAATTTATTTACAATAAATAATCAGGTTTTTATATAAATAACAAATAGTATACAAACAAATTAAAATAATATTATTGATGTTTTAAAATTTTCTTTCTTTATAAGTAGTTATAATTTAAATTTCATGCTGACTGAAATATTCAACTAGCTGTATTAGTTGTTGTTAATAAACATCTATTCTCTAATTGGAAGCTCTTTAGGTAGATAGTTAAACGCATTATATATCAGGTAAGACGGGAGTTGTAATATGAACAACACATCTAATTGGCTGGTACATGACCATCGTCAATATGATATTTCACTTGATGAATGCGAAATGGCGGCTGACCTCGGGGAGTGGAAGAATGCTAAACGTCTGTTTGAAAATTTTGTAATGGATCTTAAACTTCATATGCAAATGGAAGATGAAGTGCTCTATCCATTATTTATAAATGAGAATGGAGATCCAGAGGGCATGATCTCTCACCTAAGCGAAGAACATGACTATCTTGTTCACCTTGTTAATGATTTGTCATATATTATAAAAAGTAATGACTTCGATCATTTTCTGGAATCAATAGAACCTTTACACACAGCAATGAAGTTACATAATGAACATGAAGAAAAAGTGTTTCTAAATATGGCTAATCAGTCAATACTTATGCAACGTGATTTAATTATTGAGCGGTTGAAAGCTATGCAAAATAAACAGGTCAGACGTGACTGGGATTTTTGATTCTAAAGTCAGGTATTTATCATTGAATAGAAATAATCATCCATCTGATTTTAAACACCATACTCAATATTTCTTGCTACGTGTTTTAAATATATTATTTTTAAGACTATATAATTCATTACGTCAACTTGGCCTGGTTACTGTTTATCTTGTATTTTTATTTTTTTCTTTCAATTACAACGTAAATGCAGGCTTATTAACAAAGCTTGATCCCGTTTCCGAAGCAACACCATATGCGCTGACATTTTTCCCCTTTGCGGATAGCCTCGGCACGTTTGATGGGGATCCTGAGTCAGCCGCCGTTTATTCAGATAACAAACTTGTTGGTTATGTTTTTTTTACAGATCATGTAATGCCTATTCCAGGTTATTCAGGAAAACCTATGCACACGCTGGTTGGTTTTGATTTAACAGGAAAAATAACTGGCATTGAAATAGTGAGTCATGAGGAGCCAATTTTATTAGCTGGTGTTTCTGAACAGGATTTACTGGATTTCAAAAACCAGTACCTGGGTTTTAATGCTAATCAACGCTCGCAAGTAGGTGGTAGTGAGCGTGAAGGATACGTTACATTCGATGGCATTACAGGTGCGACTATTACTGCAATGGTGCTGAATAGTACGATTACTACTGCTCTGCGGGAAATTGCCATTTTACGCGGTTTGATAAAACCGGAGGAAAATACTGTTATTTCAGCAGAAGAACCCATCTGGGTTTATGCCTGGCGTAATAAAATATTTCAGATTATTGTTTTATCTGCTGGACTATTAATTTTATTTTTGATTTTGATTTTTCAGGATTGGTTGGCTCATCACCCTTCGTTCCTTATTTACCTACGCTATGGTTTTCTGATTTACACAGTTATTTTTATCGGCTGGTATTCGCTGGCTCAACTTTCAATTGTTAATGTTCTGACTTTCGTGAGTTCCATTATGCACGGCTTTAGCTGGGATACTTTTATGATCGATCCCATGTTATTTATTCTCTGGTCGTTTGTTGCTATGACAATATTGTTATGGGGAAGGGGAGTTTACTGTGGCTGGTTGTGCCCTTTTGGAGCCAGTCAGGAAATAGTTTACAAAATTGGTGAGAAGCTTGGGGTTCGCTCTTTTGAGTTTCCAGCCTATGTGCATGAACGTTTGTGGGCGATTAAATACCTCGTGATGCTCGGTTTATTCGGTCTCTCATTACAGTCATTGGCGCGAGCAGAAGTCGTTGCTGAGGTTGAGCCTTTTAAAACGGTGTTTTCATTACATTTTCATCGTGAGTGGGGCTATGTATTGTATGCCACCGCGCTTATTTTAGTCTCAGCGCTTAACCGTAAATTTTATTGCCGTTATATCTGTCCATTAGGGGCTGCATTGACCTTCCCATCAAAATTTAAAATCTTTGATTGGTTACGGCGCCGTAAGGAATGCGGCAGACCCTGTCAAACATGCCGTGCAGAATGCGAAGTGGGGGCCATTCGCTTAACTGGAGAAATTATTAGCCAGGAGTGTCATTATTGTCTGGATTGTCAGGTGACCTATTGGAATGATAAGAAATGTCCACCACTGGCTGAAAGAAGAAAACGTATAGAAAGACGTCAGGCGATAAACAAACAGGCTTCTATTAATAATAACAGTAATTAATTTCCCACAATCAGCTTTTATAATGATGATCTATCATTAATTTTCTTGATCTAGATCAACTTTTAATTTCGATCTAGCACATACTCTCGATAAAAATAATAATATTTATATATTTATAGAATCATTCTATCTTTTTACTTTGTCGTTGTTTTTTCAGTTATTAATATTGAGGAGTTGCAATGTTACGTTTAAAAATAATAAATAAATCAGTACTTGTTTCATTACTGGCTACATCATGTCTGATAACCAGCTCAGCATGGGCCGCAGAAAAGAGCAGTGGTCATCCTGGAACACCTGAGTCAGAAATGCGTTATAAAGGGGCTCCTGTTCCTATTGATCCGGAGCAAGCTAAAGAAACATTGTCCCCAAAAGCACCCTCTGTTACACCAGAAGAATTTGCTCATGCCAAGACAATATTTTTTGAACGCTGCGCAGGTTGTCATGGAGTATTACGAAAAGGGGCAACAGGTAAACCATTGACTCCGGATATCACATTACCAAAGGGAACCGCATATCTAAAAGCATTTATCGGTTATGGATCACCAGGTGGTATGCCAAATTTTGGAACGTCAGGCACACTTTCAGAGAAAGATGTCGATTTAATGGCACGCTATCTTCAGCATGAACCTCCAATGCCTCCAGAATTCGGTATGAAAGAAATGATGGCATCATGGAAGGTCATAGTTCCGCCAAAGAAACGTCCAAAGAAGCAAATGAATAATTATGACCTTAAAAATTTATTTTCTGTCACTTTGCGTGATGCAGGGAAAATTGCATTAATTGAAGGTGATAGTAAAAAAATTGTAGAAGTTATTGATACGGGTTACGCGGTACATATATCACGCATGTCAGAATCGGGTCGTTACCTGTTTGTTATCGGTCGTGATGCTAAAATTAATCTTATTGATTTATGGATGAAGCACCCTACAAATGTTGCAAGTATAAAAGTCGGGATGGAGGCGCGTTCTGTTGAAACATCCAAGTACAAAGGTTATGAAGATAAGTATGCGATTGCAGGTACATACTGGCCGCCACAATTTGTCATCATGGATGGCGATACTTTAAAGCCAAAGAAAATTGTTAGTACACGTGGTATGACAGTGGATACTCAGGAATATCATCCTGAACCTCGTGTGGCCGCTATTGTTGCGTCTCACCAGCATCCGGAGTTTATTATCAATGTTAAGGAAACGGGCAAGGTTCTGATTGCGAACTACAAAAATCTTGATAATTTAAAGATAACCTCTATTGATGCTGCACGTTTCTTACATGATGGTGGTTGGGATTCAACACGACGTTACTTTATGTCGGCAGCGAATAAATCTGACAAAATCGCTGTTGTAGATTCTAAAGAAAACAAGCTGGTTAAGCTGGTTAATGTCGGCAAGATTCCACATCCGGGACGTGGTGCTAACTTTGTTGATCCTAAATACGGTCCTGTATGGGCAACCAGTCATCTTGGCGATGATACTGTTTCACTGATAGGCACAGATCCCAAGAAGCATAAGAAAAACGCATGGAAGGTTGTGCGTACACTTAAAGGTGCGGGTAGTGGTTCGTTGTTTATTAAAACCCATCCAAAATCAAAAAACCTCTGGGTTGATGTTACGCTTAATACAGACGCGGCAAATAGTCAGTCGATCGCAGTATTTGATTTAAAAAATCTGGAAAAAGGTTTTGAAAAATTACCTATCGCAGAATGGGCGAATTTAGGTGAAGGTCCTAAACGTGTTGTTCAACCTGAGTACAATAAAAAGGGTGATGAAGTTTGGTTCTCTGTTTGGAGTGGTGCGAAAGAGGAATCAGCGATTGTAGTTGTAGATGACAAAACACGTAAGTTAAAAACGGTAATTAAAGACAAACGTCTTGTTACTCCAACGGGTAAGTTTAACGTGTATAACACTATGCACGACGTTTACTAACCTCGGTAGCCTCACTTGTGAGGGCTTTTGCTCTATAAGCCCTCACAGGTATTCTTAATACCTCAAAATATTTTTATTATTCAATTCGATCTCTGAAGTTCATTTCATTTTCAAAACTTCGTAATTCAAGCTGATTAAAAATATTGCTCAATTTTTTTAACACGTTTTAAGAAAAATTTTGTCCGCGTACCTGGATTATGGTTTACCGGGGCAGGCAGGGTTGCTGCAAGTTCAATAGCTTGCTTTTCAGATAACTGTGATGCAGGAATACCCCAATAGTATTGTGCGGCGGCATTAACACCATAAATTCCACGGCCAAACTCTACGATATTTAAATATTGTTCCAGTATGCGTTGCTTGCTTAGATTGCGCTCCATACCTATCGTCAAAACAAACTCATGCCATTTTCGAAAGGGGTTGCGTGACGGGCTAAGAAAAATATTTTTTATGGTTTGTTGAGATATTGTGCTGCCACCATAAATAAAACGATTTTTTGATAAGTTATACTCCATGACTTCTTGTAAAGCATCAGTATCAAAACCACTGTGCGAATAAAAGCGTGCATCTTCAGCAACGATCAGTGCACGTACCATATGCTCAGGGATAACATTGATAGATACCGGTCGCCAATGTAATTGTGGCCAATCATTGTGACGATAATGTTCAGAGATATAATTTCGAATAAAATTTGATTGCTGAATAGGTCCTTCAGCATAAATTTTCCAGTTAGGCCAGATACCGATTAAATAACCTGTGTCCATCACGAAAATTAATAATAAAATTTTCCAGCTTACTTTTAGGGTAGTGATTACGCTGGGTATTTTAAAAAATGACTTTGCTTTCTTTTTTAATTGTTTAAAAAACATCTTAATGGGTAATAGCGCTATCGTTGTTTGAATTCATTGAGGTACATTTTTGTAGCACCTGCAACTGAAACAGGCATAACCAGAAAATTAATAATAGGGATCATGGTTGCGGCCATTACCATGGTACCAAAGCCTAATGACATCAGTCTTTTTTCGGCGAGCTTTTCTCTGATATGACGAAAAGCCATACCATGATTAGCCATCGGGAAATCGGCATACTCTATCGTTAAAATCCAGGCGGCATACATAAACCATAACATTGCTACGGCTGGAGAAATCAGTGGAAAAGCAAAAGATATTAAAGAAAGAAAAGCCAGTGGCATCATTAAAAACAATGAGTGTTTTAACTTGATGAGTTCATTACCGATTGCCTCTTTAACTTCATCGGCAAAAGATTTGCTGGTTACCGGGCTTTTGTTACCAGTAAGGTGTTTCTCTACGGCATCAGCAAGTGGCCCACTAAAAGGTGAAGCAATAATGTTGGCAATAATGGTAAAGCTAAAAAAGACCAAACCATAAAATGTTAATGCAAATAACGGCCACATTATCCACTCCAGCCAACTTAGCCAGCTCGGCAAATCAGATAATGCCCAGGTAATAAATATTTCAAATTGCCCAATGGCAAACCATAGTGCAATGCTAAATATCAAAACATTAATCACTAAAGGGATTACTACATAGGCACGTATGCCTTTTTCTGATATTAATTTTAGACCACTTAGGAAATAGGTTGCGCCGGTAACAGGGTTGCTAATCATTTTAATTCTCTTGTTTATGCTTATGTGTTCATGGATTATTTTTTGCAGCTAATAAGGCTGAACCATATGCAGCTGAACTATGTAGTGAATCTACCACAGGTACACCGAGTTTATTTTCTCGTATTTGTGACCAGGCCTTGTTTATTACTCCGCCCCCCGTGGTTTTAACTGTAGTGGGATAGGGCGCGCCTAATTGTTCAAGTAGCTTGTAACCAGCATGTTCAATGTCTGCAATGCCTTCTAATAAAGCTTGAAAGAAAATGACATCATCATCAACTTTTGGAGAAAGTTTGGGTTCAAGTTCAGGGTTGTTAATCGGAAACCGTTCACCTTTGTTAATTAATGGGTAATATTTTAAGTTGGTGGGTTTATTTGGTTTTAGTTTATGACTTAATAACTTCATTTGTTCATCATTAAAATAGTAACGCAACACTGCACCACCAGAATTTGATGCACCTCCTACTAACCAGTGATTATCATAAGGTTGACTATAAATACCATATGCAGGTTTATTAATGGGGGTATCGCTGATCACTTTTAAAACTAATGTTGAACCTAATGAAGTGACAGCATCACCCACATTCTGCGCGCCACTTGCAATAAATGCGGCGGTACTATCCGTTGTGCCGGATACAATATCAACATCAATGGGTAAACCCAGTTCGCTGGCAATGTGAGGATGAATGATTGCAATGTTTGTTGCAGGAAGCTGTACCCTGGGTAAACACGATTTATTGATTTTTGCTTGGTGTAATAAATCAGTCAGCCATAATGGCCATATTTTATTAATCGGATCAAAACCTGTTTTTAAAGTATTGTTAATATCACTCACATCAAAGCGCTGAGTTAACAGTCCGGCTATCCAGTCCGCCTGATGTACAATATGAAAATTATTTTCTTGTGGGTAATGTTCGAGCAGCCATAACACTTTTGCTAATCCACTAGAAGGGCTGAGTACAACTGAATCTTTGGGGGCATGTTGTTTGAGAAACAGAGCCTGGGCTTTGGCGCGTGTATCATTATACATCAATGCTGGAGTGAGAAGCTGACCGCTGTCATCACATAACATCACGGTGCCTGATGTACCATCAATGGAAATAGCCTCAATATGCTGTAATTTAACTTGCGAGATGATGTCTTTTAATACGCTTTGGGTAGCGTGCCACCAGTTAGCCGGTGTTTGTTTCTGCTGGCCCTGATCTTTATTCTGAAAATAATCCACTTTTGCGTGTGCTTTTATATCACCAGAGGCATTAATGGCTATGGCGCGGCACCCAGAGGTGCCGAGATCAACGCCAATGAAAAGTGAGGAAGGACGAGCCAGAATAGATGAGTAACTTTTATTGGTCACTGTATCCGCCGCTCTTAACCAGTTTTATGGCAGAGTGACATGCTCAGGTGCCTTCCAGCTTGGATCACGGTGCTCGGCAACAACGGTAGTGTAAATCCCACCACGGACATTAAATTTCCCCGTTAAACGCATGAAACGCGGTTGAGTGACCTTGACTAAATCGTCAAGAATCATATTTGTCACTTTCTCATGAAAATGACCTTCTTCACGAAACGCCCACAGGTACAATTTTAATGCTTTTAATTCTACGCATTGTTTATCGGCCACATATTCGAGATGCAAGGTGGCAAAATCGGGCTGGCCAGTTTTTGGACATAAACAGGTGAATTCGGGCATATCGATACGAATCGTGTAATCACGTTCGGGCATGGGGTTATCGAATGTTTCTAAATCTTTAGTTGCTTGGGTTGCCATTATGATCTCTTAAGTTCTCTACAATTTTCTAAATTAAAATGAGTGTTTTCTAAGGCTGGATTTTAGCACTGATTTCAATATCAGGTTTAATTAAGATGAATTGAAATTAATTAAATCAATTTGAGTATTTTTTCGCCAGTTTTTGCGACTATTTTCACTCGGCACAGCTTTAATTTGAAGTCAATCTTGTAAGTAGACTCAGGGATCGGTATCTTCTGCACCATGCGTTTAAGTAAATTAAAATTAGCCGGATTTAAATCCTTCGTCGACCCGACAACTGTTGAATTCCCAAGCCAATTAAGCGGCGTCGTGGGGCCAAACGGCTGTGGTAAATCGAATATTATTGATGCCGTTCGCTGGGTAATGGGGGAGTCCTCTGCCAAGCATTTGCGTGGTGAATCCATGGCGGATGTCATTTTCAATGGCTCGACGGGGCGTAAGCCCGTTGGTCAGGCAACGATAGAACTTGTTTTCGATAATTCAGAAGGCAAGCTCGGTGGTGAATATGCCAATTTCAATGAGATTGCCATTAAACGAACGGTCACTCGTGATGGCCAGTCTCTCTACCATTTAAATGGTACACGTTGTCGTCGCCGTGATATTACCGACATCTTTTTAGGTACAGGTTTAGGGCCGCGTAGTTACGCCATTATCGAACAAGGTACGATTTCTCGGCTGATAGAAGCAAAACCAGAAGAACTTCGTGTATTCCTTGAAGAAGCGGCGGGTATTTCAAAATATAAAGAACGCCGTCGTGAAACTGAAACCAGAATTAAACATACCCGTGAAAATTTAGATCGTTTAAGTGACTTACGTGATGAGCTGGAAAAACAGCTGGCGCGTTTAAAACGTCAGGCTAATACGGCTGAAAAATATAAAGTTTTACGTGAAGAAGAACGATTACTCAAAGCACAATTGACGGCATTGCGTTGGTTAATAAAACAAAGTGAAGCAGAAAAAACGGAAGCTCAAATTCGTGAGCAGGAAACAGCCTTAGAGTCAGCTATCGCGCGTCAACGCAGCATTGAAGCAGAGATTGAATCACAACGTGAATCTCATACAGAAGCGTCAGATAAGTTTAATGAAGTACAGAGTCGTTTTTATAGTGTCGGTACGGATATCGCTAAAATTGAACAGTCAATACAGCATGCCAAGGAACGTCGCCAACAACAACAACAAGATTTAAATCAACTTGAGCAAGATTGGCAAGAAGCTCATGCGCATTTCGAAACGGATCAAAAACGTTTGAGCCTGGTAAAAGCAGACTTGGCCGAAGTTGAACCCAAGCTTGAACATCTACAAAGTACAGCTGAAATGTCTTCAGCGGCATTGTCAGAAGCAGAAAGTGCAATGCAGGCCTGGCAAAGTGAATGGGACAGTTTTAGTGAGGCGGCTACAGAGCCTGCTCGAAATGCTGAAGTTGAACGTACCCATATTCAACATGTTGAAGAACATTTACAGCGTCAAAAACAACGTCTGGAACGCTTGCAAGAAGAGTTACAAAATCAGTCACATGATCAGTTAATCAGTGAAAGTGGTGAACTTGAAGAACTTCTGCAAAAAGATGAAGCTGAAATTCAGCAATCACAAGCCATCCTGGAAGAAAAGCAAAGCCAAATCGGACAACTCCGTGATTCGGTACATTTACTCAATACGCAACTTGATGAATCACGTGGCAAGTTACAAGACTTACGTGGTCGTAGCGCATCGCTTGAAGCATTACAACAAGCAGCATTAGGTAAGGAAGAAGGCGCTGTTACTCAATGGCTGAATAACCAACATCTTCAGGATGCGCCACGTTTAGCTGAAGAGCTTGAAGTAGAAGACGGTTGGGCGAAAGCGGCTGAATGTGTTTTAGGTGAAAACCTGGAAGCGGTATGCGTTGATGGTGTTGATCCACTCGTGGATGTTCTTGAAAGCTTTGATGAAGGTACGCTGACTTTATTTGATACCCGTGCAGATACAGTGAGTTCAACAATTCAAGCTGACAGCTTAGAAAGCAAAATTAAAGCACCCTGGAAATTAACCAGTTTATTAAAAGGTGTGCTTACTGCTGAAAATCTGCAACAAGCTTTATCTATGCGTGGAAATTTATCTGATTCAGAATCTGTCGTAACACGTGAAGGTATTTGGCTGGGTAAAAACTGGTTACGTGTTGCACGTGATAAAGATGAAAAAGCCGGCATTTTGCAACGTGAACAAACTTTAAAAACACTTGCAGCAGAAACAAACGAGTTACAATCAGTTGTTCTTCAAACTCAACAACAACTTGAGACAGAACGTGAACAACTTGCAACAGCTGAAATGGATCGTGATGGCAGTCAAGCAACCATAAATCAATTATCACGTCAGCGTGCAAACAGGCAGTCTGATTTAAGTGCACGCAAAGCACGCTTAGAACAAATGCAAACACGTAAGGAAGAGCAACGCCGTGAAGCAGAAGAAGTTCGCCAGCAAGTAGAAAAAGATAACACTGACCTGGCTATTTCACGTGAAAAACTTGAAGTTGCATTGGAGCAGATGTCTACTCTTGAAGAACAACGTGTAAATCTGCAACAACGTCGTGATGTTTGTCAGGAAAATTTGAGCACTAAACGTGAACAAGCACGTGTTGAACGCGATGCAGCACATGAAATAAAAGTGCGTATTGAAACATTACGTGCAGAATCAAATTCTACTGAACAGGCATTAGCGCGTATGCAAGAGCGGCAGAAACAACTTGCTGCCAGGCGTGATGAATTACAAACTGCCAGAGAAGAGAGTGATGCGCCAATTGATGAAATGAATAAAGAGTTAGACGTTTTCCTTGCAAGCCGGATTAAAGTTGAAGAAGAACTCTCTCAGGCCAGGACTGCTGTAGAAACCATTGATCATCACATGCGTGAATTAGAAGAAGCGCGTTCAGGTGCTGAAAATGGCGTTCAGGAAGTACGCAGTGGTTTAGAATCAATTCGTATAGGCTGGCAGGAAGTCAAAGTTCGCAGACAAACGTTAGAAGAAGCCATCAATGAAACACGTTTTGAGCTAAAAACATTAATTGATGAAATGCCAGAAGATGCAAATGAATTTACCTGGGAACAAAGTGTTGATGATTTAGAACAAAAAATTCAACGTCTTGGCCCGATTAACCTTGCCGCCATTGAAGAGTATGAGCAAGAAGCTGAACGTAAAAAATATCTTGATGAACAAGATAAAGATTTAACAGATGCATTAACAACGCTGGAAAATGCTATTGCTAAGATAGACTCTGAAACACGGACTCGTTTCAAAGAAACGTTTGATAGAGTTAATAGTGGTGTTAAGGAACTGTTCCCTCGTTTATTCGGTGGCGGCCATGCATATCTTGAATTAACAGATGATAATTTACTCGATGCTGGCGTAACAATTATGGCGCGGCCTCCGGGCAAACGTAATAGCACTATCCATTTATTATCGGGTGGTGAAAAAGCATTAACCGCCGTATCACTGGTATTCTCTATTTTCCAGTTAAATCCTGCACCATTCTGCATGCTAGACGAAGTTGACGCACCATTGGATGACGCTAATGTGGGTCGTTTCTGTGACATGGTAAAATACATGTCAGATAAAACACAGTTCATCTTTATTACGCATAATAAAATAACAATGGAAATCTCGCAGCACTTAACGGGTGTCACTATGCACGAGCCAGGTGTATCTCGTCTTGTTGCTGTTGATGTTGAAGCTGCGGCTGAATTAGCTTCAGCGTAAAGCAGGTTAAAGTTGCATAATAGTTCTTCTCTTTAATAAATAAAGAGAAGAGCTAAAGCATATAAATAAAAATTCACTATTCACCATAATTTTTAGCCAGGCAAATAGTATGGATTCATTACGTATAACCATCGCTATTATCGGATTTGTCATCGTAGCGGGAATTTATTTTAGATTCCGCTCATCTGATGACGATTTACTTTTTTGGCTAAAAAATAAATTCACTCCAAGTAATAATACTGTCATCACCAGCGGCACTGTTTTAAATGAAGATGACGATCTTATACCTGTATTAACTCCAATTGATGATGAACCTGATTCAAGTGATTTTGAGGCATTGAGCCTGGTTATTTCAGGTCGTGATCGTGTTGAAGAGTATACTAAACAACAAGAAATGCCTTTTAGTGCTGTTGAAGATGCTACTGAAACAGGCCCCGAGTCACTATTAATAATTCTTTATATTATGTCACCCAAAGGCCATGTTTTTACCGGAGATGGTATACATGCTGTTATGACTTCAGCAGGATTAAGCCATGGTGAACATAAAATTTATCATTACATGCAAGATAACCAGGCTGTCTTCAGTATTGCAAATGCTATTGAGCCCGGTTACTTTGAGCTTTCTCAATTAAAATCTATTTCAACACCAGGCCTTGCCTTATTTTTACAATTACCTGGCCCGGTTGAATGTCGTAAAGCATTAAACAGTTTGCTGGATATTGGTAAGCGTATCGCAGGGGCGTTAAGCGGTGTACTCTGTGATGAAAGCCGGACCGTTTTAACGCAACAAACTATTACACATTTAAAAGATAAAGTTGATGTTTACCGCTTAAAACAACAAGCTGCACTACGCCAAAAACAAAATCGACATTAACTTATGTCCAGTAAACAAATTCAACAACGCCTGAATGCCTTGCGTGATGAAATCAACGCTCATAATTATTTATATTACGTTTTAGATAACCCTGAAATTCCTGATAGCGAATATGATCGATTATTAGGTGAATTAAGTGATCTGGAACAACAATATCCGGAATTTATTACGGCTGATTCACCAACTCAGCGTGTAGGCTCAACGCCGCTTGATTCTTTTGCAGAAGTTAAACATGAAATACCGATGTTATCCCTGGGTAACGCTTTTTCTGATCAAGATATGGAAGATTTTGATCGGCGAGTCAGAGAAGCTGTTAATAAAGATAATGTTGATTATGCAGCTGAGCCAAAATTAGATGGTTTAGCGATCAGTCTTTTATATAAAGATGGAATATTGGTGCGTGCTGCAACCCGTGGTGATGGAAGAACAGGTGAAGATGTCACCTTAAATATTAGAACTATAGAAGCCATTCCTTTAAAATTAAGAGGACAAGATTTTCCACCCGTTATAGAAGTTCGTGGCGAAGTCGTTATGCCAAAAGCGGGTTTTGCAAAATTAAATCAGCAACAATTAGAAAAAGGTGATAAACCTTTTGTTAACCCACGCAATGCTGCAGCAGGTTCGCTACGACAACTTGATCCAAAAATAACGGCAACGCGCCCGCTTTCTTTTTACTGCTACGGTGTTGGTTTGGTTGAAGGTATTGCTTTGCCTAAAAAACATAGTCAAGTGATGGAAAAATTAAAGTCATGGGGATTAAAAATAAATTCTGAGAGCCAGGTTGTTAAAGGCAGCAAAGGTTGTCTCGCATACTATACAAAATTAGCCGCAAAACGTAATAACTTACCTGATGAAATAGATGGAATTGTTTATAAAGTTGATGATGTTGAAGATCAAAATATTTTAGGGTTTGTTTCTCGCGCACCACGTTGGGCAATCGCGCGAAAATTTCCTGCGCAAGAAGAAATGACAAAATTGCTGGCAATTGATATTCAAGTTGGTCGCACGGGAGCATTAACCCCCGTTGCGCGTTTGCAGCCTGTTTTTGTGGGTGGTGTAACAGTCAGTAATGCCACGTTACATAATCAAGATGAAATTGATCGCTTAGATGCCAGAATAGGTGATTATGTTATCGTACGTCGGGCAGGGGATGTTATCCCTCAGATTGTGAGCGTTGTTCAGTCGAGGCGTGAAGGTAAGCCTCGCCGTTTTCATTTGCCCGCTACTTGTCCGGTTTGTGGCTCAGAGACAGCTCGCTTTGGTGATGAAGCCGTGACATTTTGCACCGGCGGTTTATATTGTGAAGCACAACGTAAAGAAGCTATTAAACATTTTGCTTCACGTCGGGCAATGAATATAGATGGTCTTGGTGACAAATTAGTTGAGCAACTCGTTGATGAAGGACTGATTCATACTATCGCAGATCTTTATCATCTGGATGTTGAACGGTTGATCCGGCTCGATCGAATGGCTGAGAAGTCAGCTAAAAATCTTATTAACTCATTAGAAAAAAGTAAGAGCACAACTTTAGCACGTTTTGTCTTTGCGCTTGGCATTCACAGTATAGGTGAAACAACAGCGCAGACGTTAGCAAATCATTTTTTATCATTAGATAATATTATGAGTGCTGATGAGGAGCAATTATTGGCTGTGCCTGATATCGGCCCTATAGTTGCTGAAAATGTCATAACTTTTTTTAAACAGGAACATAATCTTGAAGTTGTTGAACAACTCCTTTCAGCTGGAATTATTTGGCCGAAAATTGAAAAAAAATCAGCAGCCCAACAGCCTTTAGCAGGAAAAATTTTTGTTGTTACCGGTACACTTGAAACAATGGGTCGTAATGAGGCAAAAGCCGCATTACAGGAGCTTGGCGCAAAAGTATCTGGCAGTGTTTCTAAAAAAACGGATTATGTTGTAGTTGGTGAAAACCCGGGTTCAAAAGCCAGCAAAGCTGAAGAATTAGGTATTACACTCCTTGATGAAAAAGCGTTTACTGAACTACTTGCTCAATAAATTATTAAATGCACCACTAGTTTTTATACTAAATTTAAAGGAATAACAGGTTGGCAACAGATTTACTGCAAATCAAGAATCTTGTTAAGCATTACCCTTCAGTTAAAGCAGTTAACGGCATTGATATTACGTTACAAGCCGGAATATGTTTTGGTTTATTAGGCCCAAATGGTGCAGGAAAAACAACGACTGTTGAGATTCTTGAAGGAATTAATAGCGCGACTTCAGGTGAAATTCTTTATAAAGGACAACCATTAGGCGATCAGTTTCGTAAAGAAGCCGGTATCATGTTTCAGTCCACCGCACTGCAAGATTTTATTACTGTGCGTGAAACACTCACCATGTTTTCTCAATTCTATCCACAGCATGCCGACCTGGATCAGTTAATTCTACGTTGTAACCTGACTGAATATCTTGATCAGGACAACAGACAATTATCCGGTGGACAAAGACAACGTTTATTATTAGCGATTGCATTAGTAAATAATCCAGACATCATTTTCCTGGACGAGCCAACTACAGGCTTAGATCCTCAGGCCAGGCGAAATTTTTGGAACTTGATTAATGATATTAAAGAAGAAGGAAAAACAATTGTCTTAACTACTCACTATATGGATGAAGCATATTCATTGTGCGATGAAATCGCAATCATGGATCACGGAAAAATTATTGCACAGGGAACACCAAAATCCTTGCTCGAAGAAAACTTTAATGATGTCATTCTGCAATTACCCGAATCAGAATTGCAAGATATAGATTTATCCATGTACACAATACATAAACGAAATTCGTATATTGAAATTACAACATGTGATGTTAATGAGGCAGTCTCTTTTTTAAATAAAAATAATGTGTCGCTTTCTAAACTGCAGATACGGCCAAGAACACTGGATGATCTGTTTCTTGAGTTAACCGGAAAGGAATTAAGGGCTTAATGAATACTGTGATGTCATTTAAACGTTTTTTAGCCTTATTAGTGTCGCGTAACAAAGAATTTATACGTGACAGGTCTTCACTGAGCTGGAATATTCTTATGCCAGTGTTAATTGTTGCAGGGTTTTCTTTTGCTTTTTCCGGGGATATCGCTAAGCAATATAAAGTAGGGGTGATTAATAAAGCGGCTGCTACAGATATTGCAAGTGAGTTTTTACAACTCAAACATATTGAGTTTTATCCTGTTGAGTCGGATAGAGAGGTTGTTAGTCGAGCTATATCAAAAGTACAACGACATCAGGTTGATCTCTTGCTGGATGCAGAAAAAAATCAATACTGGATTAATACAGAATCACCAAAAGGCTATCTTGTAGAAAAAATATTGCTGGGCACCAAATCAAGTGATTTTACCAGGCAGACAGTTAGCGGCAAACAAATCCGTTATATTGATTGGGTAATTCCCGGGATTTTATCCATGAATATGATGTTTAGCGCATTATTTGGTGTTGGCTTTGTCATCGTGCGTTATAGAAAAAACGGTATGCTTAAACGCCTTAAAGCGACACCCATTACAGCTTTTGAATATTTATCTGCACAAGTTGTTTCTCGACTCATGTTAATAATCCTTGTTACTGCTTTTGTATTTTATGGCACGCATTATTTTGTTGGTTTTGTCATGAATGGTTCTCACTTTAATCTATTCCTGGTGTTTGCACTTGGTTCACTTAGTATGATTAGTCTTGGACTAATTATTGCTGCACGAATTAGTAGTGAAGAAACAGCAGGGGGGCTGCTTAATTTATTTAGCTGGCCGATGATGTTTTTCTCCGGAGTATGGTTTTCTTTAGAAGGGGCTGCACCTATTATGCAGTCGATTGCTGAAATATTTCCCTTAACACATGTAACAGCATCTGCGCGTGCAATAATGATTGATGGCGCAGAGTTGGCTGATATTAGTTACCACTTAGTGGTATTACTAGTTCAGAGCGTGGCGTTTTTGTTATTTGGTGCCTGGCTTTTTAAATGGGATTAATGCTTATGTAAATATTTTCGTCGCTGGAAGTTTTATAATTTGATATTTGTTTTTTATTAAGTATTTTATAAGATTTTCCAGGCTTGCTAAGAATTTTTCAGGTGTCTTATGTGTGTCGTGTAGTAGCACAATATCACCGTCTTTTATCTTTTGTATTTTTTTCTTCCATGCTGAATCTGTAAAAATTATGTATGTATCGTAAAACCGATGCTTCCACATGATGGGCTTACTATTTATTTTATTCATTATTTTTTTTAGTGGCGGTGTTCTAACACCTGCTGGAGGACGAAAGCCAATTGAAGGATGGCCAAGATAAGAAGCTATGATTTTCTCTCCACAATCAATCCAGTGTTCTAATGCTATTTCACCTTTAAAATAAGTTAGCGTATTGTGATCAAGTGAATGGTTACCGATTGCATGTCCTTCATTTTTTATGCGGTTGAAAATTTCTATATTTGGTAAAATGTTTTCAGCAATTAAGAAGAAGCTTGCATGGATGTTATATTTTTTTAAAAGATCCAAAACTTGCGGAGTACAAAATTGATTTGGGCCATCATCAAAGGTCAGGTAAATTGATTTTTGTGATGATTTGATTTCACGTATACACTCACCCAGAATCTTGTCAGATAATATATTTAATATAAACATATGAGGTATATTTATATTGTTACACGCAACAAAAACCCCCGGTTAAGGGGGGGGTTTGGCGATATGCTTACCTTATTTGACTTCAATTTTTGCTTTGCTGCGTAACTGCATGACATATTCTTGCAAACGCTGGTTTTGAATAACAGGGCGTATTTGTTCTTTTACTTCTTCAAACTTAGGTAGCTCACGTATGCGAGAATCTTCCAGCTTAATAATATGAAAGCCAAAACGAGTTTTTACGGGTTCCTGGCTATGTGTGCCTTTCATTAGTTTCGCGGTTGCTTCAGTAAACGCGGGAACCATTTGTGCTGAAGAGAACCAGCCTAAGTCTCCACCATTTTTACCTGATGGACCTGTAGATTCATTTTTTGCTGTTTCTTCAAAATCTGCACCATCATTTAATTTTGCGATAAGTTCTTTCGCTTTTGCTTCATCTTTAACTAAGATGTGGCGTGCTTTATATTCGGTTGGATCTGCTTTGCCAATTTGCTGATCATAGACTTCTTGTAATTCTTTGTCAGTAATGGCTTTGGCAGCAGGTGATTTTGAAAGAAGTACCTGAACCATAAGGTTGTTTTTAATTTTTTCAAGTTGCACTTTTACCTGGTTATCTTTATCAAGTTTTTTCTTCTTTGCTTCTTGCAAAAGAATTTCTTTATTGATTAAGTCATTTAATACTGCCTGGCGGTTGATTGGTGCTTGCTTGCCTTGTGGTGCCTGAGAAGATAATAATTTCAAATGTTCTTCGTATTGTTTTTGCGAAATGTTTTTACCATTGACTGATGCGACAGTATTTTTATCGAGGGCAAAGGCCGTGCTGGTAAATAATGTTACGAGTAATAAACTCGCAGCGCTGAGTGTAAGTTTCTTCATTATATTTTCCTTGATAACTTTAATAGAATTAGGGTAAGATTTTTTTAAAGGGTTTAACAGTAACTGCGTCATAAACTCCTGCCTTAATGTAGGGATCATCATCTGCCCATGCTTGCGCAGTTTCTAACGAATCAAATTCCGCAATGACCAATGAACCGGTAAAACCAGCGGGGCCGGGTTCGATATTATCAATAGCAGGATGCGGCCCTGCTAAAATCAAACGGCCTTCTTCTTTTAATTTTTGTAAGCGTTCGATATGTGCAGGTCGAACTGAAAGTCTCTTGTCGAGACTGTTTTCTATATCTTGTGAAATTATTGCATATAACATGTTATTCCCTAATCATTTTCAGCATTGATTAAACTTCCATCATCATCTTTATTTGTTGCGTACTTGTAGAGATAAGCAGTTAATAATGCCATTAAAACAAAAGTTAAACCTAGCATCCAAAATAGTTTGAAATTAACCCATTGTTCTTCCATGATTTTTGCATTATTACATAGCTGGATTAGCTCACCAGTATAGTAAGTTGCACAATTATCCAGCTTAATTTCGAGATTTGATTTTGCAACGATTAGACTTTCTGCTTTGAAGTATAGATTAGCTACATATATATTAATTATGCCAAATAATATAAAGCCAAAAGACATGCCATAATTTGCGTTACGCCATATTTTATCAGGAACGTCTATTATGCTCCCCATCATTTTTTTAATTAGCGGTTTCTTGTATACAAGTTGACTTAGTATAAATGCGATAGCAATGATCCAGTATACGGCCGTCGGCTTCCACATAATAAATGTTTTATTTTGAAAAAATAATGTCAAGCCACCAAGTATTGTAATGGCTGCAAGAGTAATGAGGTGCATTGTTTCAAACTTTTTATGACGTAAATAGTAAAAAGCGTTTTGAGCTATTGCCGCTACAATAGCCACAATTGTTGCGGCATAAATCCCATAGAGTTTATAAAATATGAAAAATAGCGCGATGGGGAAAAAATCAAATAAAAACTTCATAGTTAAAAATCACTTTTCTTAATCATTATAATTGGTTTAATGTAACGTGGGTTTATTCGTTAACTGGTAAAAATGTTCGATAGCATGTTTTACATGTTCTGGATAATTAATGATATCCATTTGTTTCATCCCTTCAGCAAAAAATGTTGGCGCATCGTTGGGTAAACGGTGTATTAGTTGTTCAAATACTGAATTCATAATTTCAATATTATGTGATCTAGTGGCAATTATACCGTGATTCAAGTTCAATATTCGCCATGCGCGTCCAGGCTCTGACTTGTCAATATCTGCTTTTATCATGTCATGGGCAGAATTGGTTATTATTTCAGCAATTTTGTGTAGTTTAATAAGCGCTGTTGGCTGACTTGTTTGATTTGCTATTTGCGAGAGAGCATTTACCACGCTTTCGAGTTGTAGCAATATGCCATCATGCTCATGTAACCACACTGCAAGGCTAATTATGGATATTTGCAGCTGTCCATTTCTATCCAGCCGGGCGGCTTTAACCCATTGTTCCAGACAAGAAAAGAGCTGTAATCCATAATCACCAAGCTCAGACACCGAGCCAAATTCACTCTTATCTGAATTTAGTAATTCTGGTTGTGATTCAATTTTTTCGCAAATATCAAAAAACTGCGCCAATGCAGTCGTTAGTTTGGCTAAGGGAATAAAATAATCAGTCTCTCCATGAATTGATTGCTCATTAATTGAGTCAATAATATCAAGTGCATTGTGTTTGATTTCTGAAAGTGGATAAATTTTGCCACTAAATGGCATTGGACTACGGCCTTAAAATATTCAATTAATTTTGGGACAGTATAATGGCTAAATTGTTTCAGTTGAATCATAAAAATTAAATGCCCAATCAAACGAGTCTTTTTTCACAATTTCGTATCGTTCCATGACAGTCATGACTTTATTCATGTAGACTGCCCGCACTTATGAATTTGCGTTGTGATTTACATAGTCATTCCACCGTTTCTGATGGCACATTAACGCCAACCGAACTGGTTGTGCGTGCGCATGATAATGGCGTTGAGATGTTTGCATTAACTGATCATGATACAACAGAAGGTTTGCATGAAGCCGCTCAGGCGGCGGAAAAAGTTGGATTGCCTTTTGTACCGGGTATTGAGCTTTCAGTGACCTGGAGTCACCAGACGATTCATATTGTCGGTCTCGGCATAAACCGCGATGACGTGGCATTAAATCAGGGACTTAAAGGTTTGCGAGAATTTCGGGAAGAACGCGGTGCGAAGATTGCGCATAAGCTCGAAAAGGCCGGTTTTGTCGATGCCCTTGAAGGCGCAAAGAAGTATTCCAATGGTGAGATTTTAAGTAGAACGCATTTTGCGCAATATATCGTAGAGCAGGGCAAAGCCAAGGATGTGCGCCAGGTATTTAAGCGTTACCTGGTTAATGGTAAACCAGGCTATGTTGCTGGACAGTGGGCCAGCCTTGAAGAGGCTTTAGCCTGGATTCATGGTGCGGGAGGAATTGCTGTCATTGCCCATCCAGCCCGGTATAAAATTTCAGCCACCCGTTTACGCCAACTTATTTCCGAATTCAAAGAACTTGGTGGACTGGGTTTTGAAGCCATTTCTGGTAGCCACAGTCCTGATGAAGAACAGCGTATGACACAATTAGCAAATCAGTTCGAACTTTTTATATCTAAGGGTTCTGACTTTCATAGCCCAGATAGTATCTATCGAGAATTAGGTGCAATGCAGGATATTCAGGCAGGCAGTATCCCGCTCTGGCACAGTAATGCCTGGAAAGAAAAAATTGGTGAGGTAAAATGAGTCAATTTTTCCAGATTCATCCAGATAACCCTCAACTCCGTTTGATTCATCAGACAGTACAAATGTTGCGTGAAGGTGCAGTGATTGTTTATCCAACTGATTCAGCCTATGCATTGGGCTGCCATGTTGGTGATAAAAAAGCCCTGGATCGTATCCGTCGTATTCGTGAGGTTGATGCCAAGCATAATTTTACCTTAATGTGTCGTGATTTATCCGAAATCAGTACTTATGCGAAATTATCGAATAATTCGCTTTACCGGAGTCTAAATGCGCATACTCCCGGGCCCTATACTTTTATATTGAATGCAACCTCAGAAGTACCTCGGCGCATGATGCATCCAAAACGCCGCACCATTGGCATACGGGTGCCTGCGAATCCTATTGCTCATCTTCTACTTGTCGAGCATCGAGAACCGATTATCAGTACCACCTTAATTCTTCCTGGTGATACTATGCCACTGACAGATCCCTATGATATTCGTGACATTTTAGAACACCAGGTCGATTTAGTCATTGATGGTGGCTATTGTGGGCTTGAGCCCACAACGGTGGTTGATATGACCGGCGATGTGCCTGAAATTATTCGCAGAGGAGAAGGTGATCCCACACCCTTTGAGTAGCCAGCGACAAGTTATAAATTACTTTAACTTCTATAAAATGCCTTTTTACGCTCAGGCAGAATCAGGTATAATTCCGCATAATGCGAATAATAAAACTAACACTATTTATTGCACTCTTTATGTTTCTAATCCCGCACAAGCACTAAATCTGGGAACTCTCAGGAGAAAAGATTGAATTCCTTAACGAATCAACAGCAACGTGTGCTGTCTGGCATGCGTCCTACCGGCGCTTTACATCTTGGTCATTATCATGGTGTATTAAAAAACTGGATCAAACTTCAACACGAATATGAGTGCTATTTTTTTGTAGCTGACTGGCATGCCTTGACGACACATTATGAAGAAGCGCACATCATTAAGGATAGTGTCTGGGATATGGTGATTGATTGGTTAGCCGTCGGGGTAAATCCTGGCTCGGCGACATTGTTTGTTCAATCAAAAGTGCCTGAGCATGCAGAATTACATGTATTGCTTTCTATGATGACACCACTTTCTTGGTTAGAGCGTGTCCCGAGTTATAAAGATCAGCAGCTCAAACTAAAAGAACGTGATTTGGGTACTTATGGGTTTTTAGGTTATCCATTATTACAGAGTGCTGATATTTTGATGTATAAAGCCGGCTTAGTACCGGTGGGTGAAGATCAAGTTGCACATGTCGAGTTGACTCGCGAAGTGGCCAGGCGTTTTAACTATATCTATGGTCGTGAATCAGGCTTTGAAGAAAAAGCAGAAGCCGCTGTCATGAAAATGGGAAAGAAAAATGCTAAACTTTACAATGACTTACGTAAGAGTTATCAGGAAAAGGGTGATATTGAAGCCCTCGCAAAAGGCAAAGCGTTATTAGATACCCAGCAAAATATTACACTGGGTGATAAAGAGCGTTTATTTGGCTTTTTAGAGGGTAGTGGGCGTATTATCTTACCTGAGCCTGATTCAATGTTAACACCCGCCTCGAAAATGTTTGGTTTGGATGGTCAAAAAATGTCCAAGTCATACGGCAATACCATTGCATTGCGCGAAGAT
>JAPHTF010000019.1 GCA_026197095.1 Gammaproteobacteria bacterium | reverse complement strand
CACCAAAAACCACTTTTCAGGCAGATCAACAGCCTTTAAATGCTCGCCAACCCCTTCAGCCCATGCCGATTGGGCAAAAATAAAGATGGGTACATCTGCGCCAAGTTCCACACCCAGCCCCATTAATTCCTGCTGACTCAGCCCGCATTCCCATAAATGATTCAATCCCACCAGGACTGAAGCGGCATTTGAACTACCGCCACCCAGCCCTCCACCCATAGGGAGAATCTTATCAACTGAAATATCTGCGCCCAACTGTCTGCCAGCAAATTGATTAATACAGTGCTGTTGCAAGCATTTTGCAGCTTTAACCACTAAATCAGTTTCTGCCGGAACACCTTCCAACTCTGATGTTCTGTTTATTTGACCATCTTCACGTACTGTGAGTGAAATAGTGTCCGCATAATCAAGGAACTGGAAAATTGTTTGTAAAAGATGATAACCATCCTCACGTTGACCGGTGATATGCAGGAACAGATTTAATTTTGCCGGGGCAGTTATTGTTAATTTTTTATTCATATTTATAAATTTAAAATCAAAAATGTTTTTACCACAGAGGACTCAGAGGTACACAGAGAAAGAGATTAAAGCGCTTTTGCCTCTGTGCACCTCTGAGTCCTCTGTGGTTCAATATCTTGATCGTTTTGGTATCCAAACACCAACCTTTAATATTCCGTCTTCAATAACGTGTTCAGGTACAGCCAGGTTTTGCTGATCTTTATGACCTGTATTTTTAAATATTCGTCCAGCAGCATCATATTTTGCATTAAAACAAGGCTCGCTGAAAACAACATTCTCCTCACTATCCGTTAAACTTACCTGACAGTTGCGTTTATTTTCATTTGGTATAAATACAAAAAAATTTTCATTCATTGAACGGACGTTGTTTTGAAGATTTTCAGGCTGATCGCTATATTTAGATAATGCGTCACGCAGTAATACTGCATTTTTATTTTGCAATGCTTTTATATCTTTCGCTGTTCGTGCATAAACCCAAACATTTCCCGCAGACCAATTTAAAACAGTCACCTGGCCATGAACCAATTCTGCAAGGGGGTATTTGATAATCCAGTGTGATGGCTCCGCTTGCTTATCGCTAATATCATTTGAGGAGAAGCTGGAAATAAAAGGTATTGATACAAAAACCAGACCGATAAAGACCAGTAACTTCATAAGCCCTGATAAAAATTGACGCCGTTTAAGAGAAGATGACTCAGACATAAAAGGTGAAGTTAACCTTCATTGTCGAACTGAAACGTTTTACTTTTTAAATTCCATTCTTCAATAAAAATTTTAACTTTCAAATCAGAACCATCTATAAATATTTTTTGTGGCATTTCGTGCTGTTCAATATCAACATAACTTTTAAAACGCACACTCCAACCCGCTTGTTCTAACAGTGCAAGGCGTCCATAGTTATCCAGCATTTGTTTATCTTTTTTAATATTATTATTCGATAAACCACGTATCCAATACAGCAAGCTTTGTACCGGCATACGAACACCCGTCACTTCCTGCAGTAACTGATCGGGGTTATCGGCATAAAAAGATCTTTGATCGGCATCAACCAGGAGCACACCCTCTTTTGTCCCGGTAAGTTGAGCATGACCAGCACCGAAAGGCCCTGATAAATCTAAAATATATTTGTCATCGTGTTTTTGCCACTTCATATTTAAATGCCATGACTCATGCGTATTCACAATGGCAACACGGCCGCTTAATAACCAGTCATTTATTTCAGATAATTCCGTTTTTCGTTGCTCCCACCTTTTATCCGGATCGGCAACAAATTTGTGTGGAGGAGGAGTGCTACAGGCCGCTAAGGAAATAGCAGCCAGCAAAACGATGAGGACCTTCATTCAGAAAATTTTTGCATAACATTTAATAACAAATCATCATTCGGTGTCTGTTCTAGTGCCGCGTTCCATACTTCTTTTGCTGCAGCATGTTCGCCCGCAACCCATAAAACTTCACCTAAATGTGCAGCAATTTCTGCATCTTTTAGTTTCTCAAAAGCACGTTTAAGATATTTTAGTGCTTCATCATATTGACCTAAGCGATAATAGGCCCAGCCCATACTGTCATGAATAGCCGGGTCATCAGGCTCAAGTTTTAGGGCTCGTTGAACATACTTAAGTCCTTCTTCAATTCGCTGAGTTTTATCAATCAAGGTATAACCCAATGCATTTAAAGCCTGAGCATTTTTTGGTTCACGCTTAACAATACTTTTTAAATCTTTAACAGCTAAATCAATTTTACCCAGTTTTTCAGCCGTCAAAGCGCGGGCATAAAGTAAACGATTGTTATCAGTAAGCTGCTGAAGAGCCTCGGTATAAAGTTTGAATGCTTCGTTGTATTGCTTAGCTGAGTTTAATACTTCACCTTCAGTGATATAAACGCGTAACTCTTTATCTAACGAGTCGGGGCTCATATTTTGTAATAGTCTGCGTGCTTCTTGTATATGTCCCTGCTTTGCTAAAATATAAGCAATGCGTAGTTCAGCTTCAAAACCATACTGATTATCACGCACTTTTTTATAGGCGCTGATTGATTTATCAAGTTCATTTTGTAATTCATAACTTTGTGCTAAATAATACTGCGATTCAATAACACGTTTCTTATCCTTAAGTAGTTGTGAAAAATATTCAACCGCTTGCTTTGGCTTATTCATTTGTAATGTTAATAAACCTAAAGCATAACGTGCTTCATGCTGCAGTTTTTCATCTTCAGTTAATAATGCAAATTGTTTTGCGGCTTCGTCAAACTGTTTGGCATCTACCAGGTTGCGTGCGTAAAACATTCTTAACTTGCTATTGTCTGACTGTGCTGCAACTGTTTGCCGTAACACTTCTATAGCATGCGCTTTATAACCCTGGCGAACAAAAATATTAGACTGCAAAATATGCGCATCAGTCCATTGCGGTTGCAGCTGAATAACCTTTTTAATCACTCTTGCCGCGTCATCTAAATCCCCCACATGAAAGGCCAGTTGACTATAGGCATAAAGCGCATCGGGATTGTTCTTACGTGTTGATAACAGCTGATTCATGACGGTCAAAGCAGCTTGCTTATCTTTTTCCTTGCTTAACAATGATGTAATCAGCATGAACCCCTGACGTTCAGTGTGTTTACCATTATTAAGGACGTATTCGAAATGCTCAGCGGCATCTTTTGTTTTGCCAATGCGCACCAGTAACGCTGCCAGTACCTGGCGGGCTTCAAGATTTTCGGGTTCTAACTCGTTCCATAAAGATGCAGCAGCAATTGCCCGTTCATCATCTCGCGCATAATAGGCAATACGTGTGGCTTGTTTAGCCACACCGGGATCACGTGTCACCTCAGCCGCCTTGGAATAAAGCGCCGCAGAAAGGCCTATTTGACCCCGCTGGGCAGCGATTTCTGCTGAAAAGAGGTAATAAAAAGTCTCGGATGAAAGCTCAGTGCTCGTTTTTTGCTCTGGCGTTGCTGCCGCAGCCGATTCTTCTTGCGCTGATTGATCTGAACTGGATTCAGAGCTGGAGTCAGGTATTGCAGATTTTTGATCGTTCTGTTTATTGATGTTGCTGTTGTTGGCGCTGTTTTCAGTATCGTTATTAGACTGTCGCGCTGCACACCCCATTTGAAGTGAAAAAATACTCACTAAAATAAGCAAACGGGTTAAATTTTGTCTTTTCTTTATCATCTTGTACTCAACTATAACCGACTTTTTCCTGATTTACCTTTATAATACGCCGCTTAATGCAGCTGAACAGCGCTAAAATATAAAGGTGGAATACTCTCCATTTACCTTATATATGGTTTAAGATGTGATTCTGCAAGTATTTTGCCAACTTTGATGTGATTTGATCGACAGTGACCTTAATAGCCTTCGGTATTAACCATAAAACTGCCCCCGTAGACATCCGGGAAAAGGTGGCGTTTGCGCCTGAAAAAATGGAAAGTGCTTTACACGAATGCGTTAAAAATGGCTGCGTTAATGAAGCCGCTATTGTTTCTACCTGCAATCGAACTGAGCTTTACTTCAGCCTGCATGACAATGAAACAAAAGAAGATGACTTTAAATCGTTGTTGGAATGGTTTTGCCAGTATCACAAGTTAAATGTCGTCGATGTCGAACCCTATATTTACCTGCATAGTAATAACGACGCTGTGCAACATATCTTACGCGTGGCCAGTGGATTAGATTCCTTAGTGCTCGGTGAGCCTCAGATCCTGGGACAAATAAAAGACGCCTACAGTACCGCTAATGATGCCGGCACCATTGGCCGCCAGCTTAACCGCTTATTCCAGCACACTTTCTCGGTTGCCAAACAAGTGCGTACTGATACAGCCATTGGTGCCAGTCCTGTTTCTGTCGCTTTTGCCGCGGTCACATTATCAAAACGCATTTTCGCCAATTTATCTGAGCACACCGCGTTACTGATTGGTGCGGGAGAGACAACAGAGCTGGTTGCCCGTCACCTTGCCGATCAGGGTGTCAGCAAAATGATTGTTGCCAACCGTACCGTTGAACGTGCACAAACCCTGGCGAATAACTTTAATGCGGAGGCCATCGCCTTATCCGATATGCCTGAGCGTTTGGTAGAAGCCGATATTATTATTGCCTCTACCGCCAGCCAGCTTCCTATTTTAGGTAAAGGTGCTGTTGAACGCGCTTTAAAGTTACGCAAACATCGCCCCATGTTTATGGTTGATATCGCAGTGCCTCGTGACATTGAACCTGAAGTGGGCAGTCTCGATGATGTATACCTTTATACTGTAGATGATTTACATGAAGTGATCGAAGAAGGCCGCCACTCGCGTGAAGAAGCGGCCAAGCAAGCTGAAGAAATTATAGAAAACCAGGTTGATCATTTCATGGGCTGGCTACGTTCCTTAAAAGGCGTGGATACTATTCGCGCTTTTCGTGAACAGGCCGAACAAAAACGAGATGAACAACTGGCTCAAGCTCATAAACAGTTAGCTGCCGGCAAAGATCCGGAACAGATCATAAACGAACTTGCTCGTACTCTTACCAATAAACTGATTCATGAGCCAACGGCTCAACTTAATCAAGCTGCTTACTCTGGCCGTAAAGAACTGCTTGATAATGCACGTGAGTTATTTAACCTTGAACCCGAAGAATAATGTCTATATATGAAAGACTCCATCAATAATAAGCTGGAAAATCTGGCTGAACGTTTAGAAGAAATTAATCACCTGCTTTCAAGCCCTGAAGTCATCGCTGATCAAAATAAATTCCGCACGTTATCACAAGAACATGCTCAGCTTAGTCCTGTCGTTAGCTGTTTTTTGAATTACAAAAAAACCATAAACGCTATTGCTGAAGCAAAACGTATGCTTGAAGATGATGATAAAGACATGCGTGAAATGGCAAAAGAAGAACTCAAAGAAGCTGAAGAACAGTTAGAAACATTAGAAGGTGAATTACAAATTCTAATGCTACCCACTGATCCTAACGATGATAAAAATATATTTCTTGAAATTCGAGCCGGTACCGGTGGTGATGAAGCGGCTATTTTTGCCGGTGACTTATACAAGATGTATACCCGCTATGCAGAAACTAAACGCTGGACTATTGAAATTATCAATGAAAGCTTTGGTGATCATGGGGGATATAAAGAAGTCATTATCCGTATTGTAGGTCAGGGTGCTTACTCGCGTTTAAAATTTGAATCCGGTGGCCACCGGGTACAACGTGTTCCTGAAACAGAATCTCAAGGCCGGGTACATACCTCGGCTTGCACCGTGGTTGTTATGCCTGAGGCAGACGAAGTTGATACCATTGAAATAAATACAGGCGATCTAAAAGTCGATACCTTCCGCGCTTCAGGCGCCGGTGGTCAACATGTAAATAAAACAGACTCGGCCATTCGTTTAACACATCTTCCTACAGGTATTGTCGTGGAGTGTCAGGATCAACGCTCGCAACATAAAAATCGTGCACAGGCGATGAAAGTGTTACAAGCGAAATTGCAGCGCATGGAAGAAGAAAAAGCGGCGAATGAAGTCTCGGCAACACGTAAATCATTAGTCAGTAGCGGTGATCGTTCTGAACGTATTCGTACCTATAACTATCCACAAGGACGCTTAACAGAACATCGCATCAATCTTACGCTGTATAAACTTGATGAAGTCATGCAAGGCAAACTTGATGATATTATTGAACCTTTAATCAATGAACATCAGGCAGATTTACTTGCCGCGATGAGTGAAGAGTAAATCCTCGCATATATGGCATCCAGTAACCCGCTACTCCAACTTGGTCAGCTTATTGAAGATGCCATTAAACAACTGCACACTGTTACAGATTCACCACGATTAGATTGCGAACTCCTGCTTTGTCATATTCTGAAAAAAGATCGCAGTTTTCTCCGGGCGTGGCCGGAGCACGAATTAAATCTACAGCAAGTTGATGTCTTTCAGCAGCTACTCACGCAGCGACTTCAAGGCACCCCGGTCGCTCATATCCTGGGTGAACGAGGTTTCTGGACACTCAATTTAAAAGTGACCCCAGATACTTTAATTCCCAGGCCAGATACTGAACGCCTGGTTGAACTCGCGCTTGAAATTATTCCTGACAAAGCAAAATGGAATATTTTAGACCTGGGAACAGGTACTGGTGCAATTGCGCTGAGTCTGGCTAAAGAAAAGCCTGCTTGTCATCTCACCGCCACTGATAAATCTGCAGCGGCATTAAAGGTTGCAGAAGAAAATGCCAAACGCAATAACATTTCTAATATTCATTTTGTTCAGAGTGACTGGTTTTTAGGGCTAAGCGATAATATAAATCGTGCTATGTCTCAATTTGAGATGATTGTCAGTAACCCTCCCTATATAAAAGAGTCTGATCCACATCTAAAACAAGGTGATGTGTGTTTTGACCCCATTACGGCACTGACTTCAGGGGCCGATGGGCTCGATGATATCCGCACCATTATTAAAACAAGTACGGAGCACCTGGTAAAAGGTGGAGTACTCCTCATTGAACATGGTTATGATCAGGGCAACGAGGTTTGTGAACTCTTAAAAGCATCAAATTTCACTCAAGTGGCTGATTTTAATGATGATAATGGCAATCCACGCGTTGCAACAGGCTACTACAACCAGATGTTAATAAACTAATATAAGTGAATTAAATCAAACAAATCATCTTTTTCTATTGACCCTATGCAATATAGGTTTAGGATTAAAGTAACAGGAGACGAGAATGACTAATTTCACTAAACAACGTGATGTCATGTTCAACCCGTTACATGACGATGAAAATCAAGCAAGGACCGCATGCCAGATGCTTATTGATCTGGATGGTATTCATTTAGCCGAAAACATCTCCGAAACACACCTTGTTGTGCGTTACGACCTGCGTTATTTTACTTTAGCCGACATCGAAGAGTTACTCACTACCGTGGGTTTTCATTTAGATAACACGCTTCTAATCAAACTTAAACGCGCACTGTATCGCTATACCGAAGATACAGAACGAGCAAACCTGGGCTGTCCTGATGGCCAGGCAAACTGTACCCGTGAAGTGTTTATCAATCGTTATCAAAAACTACCCCATGGTTGCCGTGATAAACGCCCTGACCACTGGCGCGATTATTTATAACGTCTAAAAGCTATTAACCACAGACGACTGCATGGATGCAGGAGGTAGAGTAATGCAGGAGCAATTACCGAGAGCACAGAGGTTCACAGGGAAACCTTTTTATTTCTTACAGTGCTTTAATATTTCATCTGTCTACTAATACTTTTCATATAGCATTTTTCCCGATGAAAAAATATTTTCCTCTGTGAACCTCTGTGCTCCCCGTGGTTAAATGTTTTTGCATTTTACGCTTTCATCTTTATTCATTTATCTTTACCCTTTAACCCATGAATGACGAACAACTCTTACGCTATAGCCGGCAAATCATGCTGCCCCAAATTGATCTTGCCGGTCAGGAAAAACTCCTCGCCTCCCGAGTTTTAATTATTGGCATGGGAGGTTTAGGCTCACCCGCTGCAATGTATCTTGCTACTGCAGGGGTCGGCCACCTGGTACTGGTTGATGATGATAAAGTTGAGCTTTCCAATCTACAGCGACAAATAGCCCACGGCACGCCCGATATTAATTTAGCAAAAGTAGAATCAGCAAAGCACACCCTGCTAAACCTGAACCCTGAAATTACAGTGACTATCTATGCCGAAAGACTAACCGATAGAAATTTGGCTAACGAAATTAAATTAGCCGATGTAGTGATTGATGGTACAGATAATTTTTCTACACGTTTCTTAATTAATAACGCCTGCGTTAAAAATAAAACCCCGCTTGTTTCGGGGGCAGCTATTCGAATGGAAGGACAGGTCAGCACATTTAATAAAACAGCAGAGAGCCCATGTTATAACTGCCTTTATAAAGACGAAGGTGAATTAGACACTTCATGCAGCAGTAACGGTGTGTTATCCCCGGTGGTCGGTATTATTGGTTCAATTCAGGCAACGGAAGCCATTAAAGTTTTATTGGATATTGGTGATAGCCTGGATGGAAGATTATTAATGCTGGACGCCTTACATATGGAACTGCGGACACTAAAGCTAAAAAAAGATCCTCAATGTCCTACCTGTAATTAAAAAATAGCCTTTATCTATTTCAGTTAAACTGTTCAATTAAAATTCTTAGCCACTAAACTTAAGCTGTGCTATCCAGACCTCGAATAATTTTTTGATGAATATTCTTTAACTCGATGAAATCCTTAATCAGTTCTTCTTTATTTTTTTCTGATGTGTGTTTTTCCATTACTTCAGCCAGCAAAGCCAATGACGGGTAACCATAATTACCACTCGTACCTTTTAATTGATGCAGCTGGTCAGACAAGTTACTCCAGTCCTGTTCCTGTATTAATGCATCAACGCCATCCAAGGTGTTTGAAAGATGCCCCACGTATCGTTTAATTAAATCCAGTGTTCTCTGTCCATCTTCAGACAATAATGAAACTAATACTTCATTATTTTCTTTCGTTTTGCTTACAGTTAAATATTTTTCCAGTGTTTCGGAAAGTGCATCGGCATCAACTGGTTTGGATAAAAAATCATTACAGCCTGCATCAAAACACGCTTTTTTGTCTTCTTTCATTGCATTGGCGGTCAAGGCTATAATTGGAACAGCAAACCCTTTTTCTCTCAAAATATTAATAGCTTCAAGCCCGCCCATAACAGGCATTCTCATATCCATTAACACCGCATCAAAATTATTTTCAGCTGCTGCGTCAACGGCTAGTTGCCCATTATCTACCACCGTGACATCAATTCCCATCCGATTTAAATAAAGTAATAATAAATCCTGGTTATCTTTATTATCTTCAGCAAGCAATACATGGCCTGATAAATAACCTGATGATTTAACTCTGTCACTCATTTCATATGTCTTAGGCAAATGTTCTTTATCAAAAACCAGTTTTGCTCCTAACACATACTCATACGCAAGTGAAAAAATAAACTTGCTCCCTTTATCTTCTTCACTTTCAACAGTTAATTCGCCGCCTAAAAAACCCGCTAACTTATTTGATAATGAAAGCCCTAATCCCGTACCACCAAATCTTCGCGTGATTGAACTATCTGCTTGCTGATAAGCTTTAAAAATAGATTCCTGTTTATCTCTGGCTATACCCACGCCACTATCTATTACTTCAAATTTTAACTCACTCATGGCCCGGGCATCATCGCTACTTACGTTGATTAATACGTAGCCCTTTTCAGTAAACTTAATGGCATTGTTACACAGGTTAATAAGGATCTGTTTAACCCTTAAAGGGTCACTAATTATTCTTTCCGGTAAAGGCAAAATATAATTAACGGAAAAACCTAAACCTTTTTCTTCTGCCGCAGGTCTAACAAGATTCTCTATATCGGCCAGCAACTCAAATAAAGACAACTCAATATGCTCAATTTCAAGCTTATTTGCTTCAATTTTTGATAAATCAAGAATGTCATTAATTATTTGTAATAAATGTTGTCCACTGCGAATAATTTTTCGCGTAGACAATTCTCGCTGTTTCTTTGTTTGCTCATTAAATAATGATGTTTCAGCAAAACCAATGATAGCGGTTAATGGTGTCCGTATTTCATGACTCATGGTAGCTAAAAATTCTGATTTAATTATGGTGGCTTCTTCTGCCTTCTTAAATGCAACTTCCATCTCTTCCCTTGCATCCATCAGCTGCTGATTTTTCACCGCAACGGCTTGTGCGACATAACGACTAATTAAAATTGAAATCAGAAAAGTAATGACACCAAAAAATGAAATCCAGAAAACAGAATCCCCAAATATTTTTTTACTTGCCTCAACGGCTCTTTCACTTTTTCCTTTTTGTAAATCAACGAACCTATCAAGAATATCAAGCAGATCTTTCTGGTTTAGTCTGGCCGCAGTAATCACCTTCTCAATCTCTTTGCGTGGTGCTCCGGCTCTGAACATTTCAGCGGCAAGAATATTATCTTTTTGTGGATGTACAGAAACATCATCGATACGTTTATGAATATCCCTTTCTTCATCCGTCATTGGCATAGAGTGAAGAATGCTACGTGATGCACGATATTTATAGGCGATTTCAAAAAATTCAGTGATCCGATCGTCCACTTCAAAAGGGTCGTCAATAATTAAATTTGAAAGCAATAAATTATATCGGCGCGAAACAACCGCACGCATCGTCTGTGCGTGTTTTATTTTTGCATTCGTTTCCTCAATCAACCCCAGCACGGTCTCATTTGAATTTTGAATTTTATTCAACCAGGTAAATGCAAGCGCTGTCATGATCAAAATAATGACACTAAAGCCAAAATGAACCATATTCTTCATATTTAAATCACACGTTCCTTAATTAAAAAAATATCTTCAACAGGTTATTCTATCTGCAATCGAATATTATTTTCAGACCAATATTCTAATTTATATATCGGCAATCATGACGAGAAACTAAATATAAAATGACAGGGCTAGCCAGATTAATAGTTAATAAGGAAAACCTAATACAGCCAGGAACTCGCTGTATATAATTTATTGTTCAGTTGGGGGAGCGGAGTGAGGGGGATTACTCGTAAAGAGTTGTTCGGTATCTACGGCATCAAACCTGTAATTATGGTTACAAAACTCACAAGCGACATCAATGCTGCTATGTTCTTCAATAATATTTTGAACTTCATCTGCACCCAAAGAACGCAGCATACTTTCAACACGTTCACGCGAGCAGCTACAGCGAAAAGAGATCAGTTCAGATTCAAATAAACGGACATCTTCTTCATGATACAAACGGTGAATAATTTCGTCCGCACTGAGCCCTAAGAGCTCTTCATCTTTAATGGTTGATGAAAGCTGCTGAATCCGGTTCCAGCCATCCAGATCACGGCTTTCGCCGGCAGATTCAAGATCGATAATATTTGATTTTGTTTTTTCAGTTTCAGGCAATTTCTGGATAAGTAAACCCGCACATTGCTTTTCATCTGCGACTAGCCAGAGATCCGTATCCAATTGTTCTGAACGAAGTAAATAATCCGTTAATGCAGCCGCTAAATTTTCACCGCTTAAGGCAACAATTCCCTGGTAACGTTCACCCTGCTCAGGTTCAAGCGTAATGACCAGGCGTGCGTCACCAAACAAGCCCTGCATACTTTCATCGTCAAACTGTTCATCTTTGCAACTGGCCATGGCACGTAAAGTTTTATCACTACTGCCTTCCACAACCAGTAACTTTACCGGGCCGTCACCTTGAATTTGAGCGATAAGCTGACCTTTAAATTTGAGTGTTGCCATCAACAAGCTCACTGCCGCCATTAACTCACCTAACACTCTTTGCACTGGTTCAGGGTAACTATGGCGTTCAAGAATCGCTTGCCAGGTTGCATCGAGGTGAACAATCTCGCCTCGCACAGCAAGATTTTCAAAAAGGAATCGTTGAAGAGTATCTTTCATAGTATTAAATTATAAAATATTTAACCACAGGGGGCACAGAGGTACACAGAGTAATTATTAAGTTGTTTTCTTTTCTCTGCGAACCTCCGTGTCCGCTGTGGTAAGTAAGTGATTTCTTTATTTCAGTTTATCGCGAATAAGTTGATTGAGTTGTTCAGGGTTAGCCTTGCCCTTCGATGCTTTCATACATTGACCAACAAAGAAGCCCATCACTTTTTCTTTACCGGCCTTAAACTGTTCAACTTGATCCGGATTCGCAGCAATAATCTCATCAACGATAGCTTCAATCGCACCCGAGTCGGTGATTTGTTTTAGACCTTTGCTTTCAATAATAGCATCAGCATTTTTACCTTCACCATTCCACAAAGCTTCAAAGACTTGTTTGGCAATTTTTCCGGAGATAGTATTGTCTTTAATCCGTGTGATTAATAACGCTAACATTTCAGCTGTCACAGGACTTGTCGTAATATTGGTATCTTCTTTATTAAGATAACTCGATAACTCACCAGTGACCCAGTTTGCCGCCAACCTGGCGTCACCACATTTATTTGCAACAATTTCAAAGTATTCTGCTGTCTCACGGTTTGTTACAAGGGTGTTTGCATCTTCTTCTTTCAAAGCAAAGCTATCGATAAAACGTGCTTTTTTTACATCTGGTAATTCAGGCAAGGTAGCACGAATTTCTTCTACAAATTCCTCAGTAATTTTTACCGGCAATAAATCCGGGCAAGGGAAGTAGCGGTAATCATTTGCTTCTTCTTTTGAGCGCATCGAACGAGTTTCATCTTTATCTGCATCGTACAATCGTGTTTCTTGTACAATAGTGCCACCCGCTTCTATTAAGTCAATCTGGCGTTCAATTTCAATATTGATCGCACGTTCAACAAAGCGGAAAGAGTTAATATTTTTTAATTCGGTACGGGTGCCAAATTCTTTTTGTCCTTTAGGACGCACCGATACATTGGCATCACAGCGGAATGAACCTTCCTGCATATTGCCGTCACTGATGCCGATATAACGCACTAATGAATGCATCTTACGCATGTAAGCTACAGCTTCTTTAGCGGAAGACATATCAGGATCAGATACAATCTCAAGTAAAGGTGTACCGGCACGGTTTAAATCAATCCCGGTCATACCCTGAAAATCTTCATGTAACGATTTACCGGCATCTTCTTCTAAATGCGCGCGGGTCACACCGATCACTTTTTTTGAACCATCTTCTAATTCAATGGTTAACGAACCTTTGCCCACAATGGGAAAATCCATTTGCGTTGTCTGGTAACCTTTAGGGAGATCAGGATAAAAATAATTTTTACGATCAAATACCGAAATCATTCCAATTTCAGCATCTAAAGCTAAACCAAACTTCACCGCCATGCGCATGACGTCTTTATTCAATACGGGCAACACACCGGGCAGTCCTAAATCAACCGCACAAGCCTGGGTATTTGGCTCTGCTCCGTAAGCAGTGGCAGCACCCGAGAAAATTTTACTTTTGGTCGCAAGTTG
>JAPHTF010000036.1 GCA_026197095.1 Gammaproteobacteria bacterium | reverse complement strand
TTGTTTTTACTATGGAACATAGTCAACCATGGCTTATTAGTATGGTTGGGGAAAAAATTATGTTTTCTGATACCACGCTTAATACAAAGCCCGTATTACATGACCTGACATCTAAAGAACCAAGAAAAGATATTAGCGATAAAAATCCAAAAGAAGCAGAAAGGCTTAAGCGTTTAACGTTTGGGATTTATGAGACGTTAAAGTATATGAGGTATAACAATAAGCCTAAATAGCATTTGTTTGTAGGTCGGCTCTTCAGGCCGACATATTTGTTGTCACTGCGTGGCTGTAATCTTATGTCCGTTCTCGGCCGGACAGCCGAACCGGTGGCTGACCGGTAGCAGGTATCTTTCTTTTGCTCGTCCAAAAGAAAGTAACCAAAGAAAAAGACGCCCAGAGACTTGTTGGGATTATTAATCCCAATCCCTTCACATAGAAATCAAATCAGGCACTCGCTAACTCGCGCGGTGCTCCGCACTTAATCGCGCTCAAACAAAAGCTCGCTATGATCCTGATTTGATTCCTATGCTCAGCTTCGTCTTATGGGGATAGTTTAATATCCAGCATGAGTGCTATTATATGGCAACTAACCCAAAGCTGACATTGATATTGGGATGATATAAAACAATTGGTATGCAAATGGAAGAGCTAAATCAACAATTAATCAACGCAAAGGAAGAAATACTTTCTTTTGCATAGAAAGAGAAAAGTCCAGTTTTCACTAAAAAACTATGTGATGAAATAATACAACTTATAAACATTGTAATATCTTCAGACGAAAAGGATTATGAAAGTCTATTTAATAAAATTTCAAATTTACCAAACGGGATAGACTTTCTTAATTCAAGAATTTCACCTTCACTAAAAAAATTACGAACCGCATTGTATCAAGAAAAAGCACAAGAATATGAAAGTAACGATGTGAATATATATGCTAATAAAATGCATCCACTTTTTTATCTTATATTTGTTATTGAGCTGCTTATGCTTCCACTATGGTGGATTGCAGTTGTTTTTTCAATTCCTGGAACAGGACTCAGTTGGCAATACTATTTAACAGCAGGTCCAACAGTGTCATATCCAGCGCTTATAATCATTTGTTTTATTTGGTGTATAAATATTAAAAATGATGATAAACAATTAAAACATTTGTTTGTTAGTCTATTACCAGTAATACTCGCACTTGGATGGCCCTTGTTTCAAATGATTATATTTGGCTAGCTCTATAAACAACGCAATGTCCGCTAATGGAAGCAGAACTTCATTTTGTTATAAACACAACTCTCTCTTATTGTCCCATTCCCGTTAAACGCAGCCGAGCATCAAAAGTAAAACAGGATCAAAGCAAGTGTTGTCCGAGGGCGAAGTAATGCGGAGCATCGCCCGAGTTCGCGCAGCGACTGTTTTAGTTTTGAAGCACAGGGGATTGGAATTGGAAATTCCAACGAGTTTTCGGGCTCCCTTCTTTTTGGTTACTTTTTCTTGGGTGAGCAAGAAAAAGTAACTTGCTGTCGGGCAACCCCCGACGCGGCCGTCCGGCCAAGAGCGGACATAAGATCCCAGCCACGCAGTGAGCACACACTCATGTCGGCCTGAAGAGCCGACCTACAATTGACCACCTTCCCTCAATCCTCTAAGCTCGCTTCCTCAACAAAAACACCCAAAATCAGGCAAAAATATGAAAGTTCTCGTTATTGGCGGCGGTGGCCGCGAACATGCATTGGCATGGAAAGCAGCGCAATCTGACACTGTTTCAAAAGTCTTCGTGGCACCGGGTAACGCGGGTACAGCACTAGAAGAAAAGCTCGAAAATGTAGCCATTAGCGCAGAAGATATTGATGGATTAAAAGCCTTTGCCCTCGAGAACAAAATTGACCTGACCATCGTTGGACCTGAGGCACCGCTTGTTAATGGCGTAGTAGACCAATTTGAAGAAGCCGGGTTACGCTGCTTTGGTCCAAGTGCTGGTGCTGCACAATTAGAAGGCTCGAAAGCATTCACTAAAGATTTTCTTGCTAGACAAAATATTCCAACGGGCAGTTATGCCAACTTCACTGAAATCGATCCGGCTGTTGCATATATCAAAGAACAAGGCGCACCGATTGTGGTTAAAGCCGATGGCCTTGCTGCGGGTAAAGGTGTGATTGTCGCCATGACCGAAGGTGAAGCCATTGCCGCAGTTAACGATATGCTGGCCGGAAATGCCTTTGGTGATGCCGGCCACCGCGTGGTGATTGAAGAATTTTTAGCCGGTGAGGAAGCCAGTTACATTGTGATGGTCGACGGTGAACATATTCTCCCGATGGCAACATCACAAGATCATAAAGCTGCACTTAATGGCGATAAAGGCCCGAATACTGGCGGCATGGGGGCCTACTCTCCTGCTCCCGTTGTCACGCCAGAAATCGATGCACGTATTATGAAAGAAGTGATTGAACCTACAGTTAAAGGCATGGCAGCAGAGGGAAATTCCTATACCGGTTTTCTTTATGCCGGCTTAATGATCTCTACTGATGGTACGCCTAAAGTCATTGAGTATAACTGCCGTTTTGGTGACCCTGAAACCCAACCTATCATGATGCGTTTGAAATCCGACCTGGTGTCATTGTGTAATGCGGCACTGGATAAAAAACTCGACCAGGCCAGCATTGTATGGGATCCGCGACCTGCACTGGGAGTGGTACTTGCTGCTGCGGGTTATCCCGCGGATTACCTAAAAGGCGATGTGATTTCGGGTATTCCTGCTGCCACTACAGATAGCAAAGTTTTTCATGCGGGTACGACTGAAAAAGAGGGCCAGGTAGTGACCAATGGCGGCCGGGTATTATGTGCTGTTGCCCTTGGTGAAACGGTAAGTGAAGCCCAGGCAAAAGCTTACGAAGTCACCCGCCAGATCAGCTGGAAGGGAGTCTACTTCCGAACGGATATCGGTCATCGAGCCATTTCACGAGAAAAATCATAATTTTGACGCTAAAAAGCCCCTAAATTCGGCTATTTCCCTGAATATAAATCGAAGATAAGCTTCGACTTCTGAGCCAATTTTGCATAAAATATGCGACTTTCCGGCGCTGTCATAGTTATTAAAAAACATAATGAGATAAAAAGCCGATGGCGCTCAAATGCGCGGGTAGCCCGATACCTAATAATTAAAACCAAATTCATAACAATTTTTAAAGACTCAAGGAGATTCCATGTCTGCTAAACATCCTGTCATCGCGGTAACTGGCTCATCAGGTGCTGGTACCACTACAGTTAAAAATGCATTTGAGCATATTTTCTTTCGTGAAAAAATTAAACCTCTCGTAGTTGAAGGCGATAGCTTTCACAAATTCGATCGTGCTGAAATGAAAGAACAAATTGAAGTTTTTGCCAAAAAAGGCAAGAACCTCAGTCATTTTGGTCCAGACGCTAACCACTTTGATCTTTTAGCAAATACATTTAAAGACTACGGTGAAACGGGTCAATGCAAACGTCGTTACTACTTACACAGTGATGAAGAAGCCGCAGAACATAATGCACGTTTAAGCACTAACCTGACACCAGGCCAATTCACTCCGTGGGAAGACATCAAAGAACAATCTGACGTTTTATTCTATGAAGGCTTACATGGCGGTGCTGCAGATGATAAATCTGATGTATCTAAATTTGTTGATTTACTTGTTGGTGTAACACCAATAGTTAACCTCGAATGGATTCAAAAAATTCATCGTGATAATGCGCAACGCGGTTATTCTGCTGATGCGATAGTTGATACGATTTTGCGTCGTATGGAAGACTACGTAAATTACATCACTCCACAGTTCTCAAAAACGGATATCAACTTCCAACGTGTTCCTACTGTTGATACGTCTAACCCTTTTATTGCGCGTGATATCCCAACGCCTGACGAAAGTTTAATTGTTATTCGTTTCCGTGATCATCACGCTGTTGACTTCCCATATTTGCAAAACATGATTAAAGATTCATTCATGTCACGTCCAAATACTATTGTTGTACCGGGTAGTAAGATGGGTTTTGCAATGGAATTGATTCTTAATCCGGTTATTCATGAGTTAATACAAAAAAAGAACAAAGCTTAATTTCTAATTAAGTTGATTCAAAGAGCCGGAACCGAGATAACATGGTTCCGGCTTTTTTGTTTTTAAATTTTAGAATCCACACACAAAATAATTTATTTGAGTTAAACCGAAACCATGCAGTCATTTATTAGCGCAACCAGTACTAAAAAAGAATGGCAACAAGCAGCCGATGATCTTTTACGCCAATTTGGTGATATTCCTCTCGAGGCTAATGTTGCCTTTATTTACGCGACTGATGCTTTTGCTATGGAACTAAGCCGGTTGCTCGACGAGTTAAAAAAAAGAACATCTATAAAAAACTGGGTGGGAAGTATTGGCAGAGGCATTTGTTGTAATAGCAAAGAGATATATACCGAAACTGCGGTGACCGTAATGCTGGCAGACTTTCCTGAAGGATCGTTTACTATCTTTAATGGAATGGAAAACGCGCCCGTTAAAACCACAGCACATCCTGATTTTAATATGGGACTAAAGCTCGCACTCATACATGGTGACCCACGCAATGGTTTAGTCACAGAACACATTAAACAACTTCCTGAAAAAATAGGCGCAAGTTATCTTATTGGTGGAATGACTTCATCCAGTAATCATTTTTTTCAGGTTGCCAATGACATAACAGAAGGTGATATGTCAGGTATTATTTTTAGCGAGGACATAAGCGTTGTTACCGGGCTCACTCAAGGTTGCACACCTATAGGTGAGCCTCATACCTTAACAAGTTGCAATCATCACATCGCGATGAGTATTGATAAGCGCCCTGCTTTAGATGTATTTAAAGAAGAAATAGGTGATATTTTAGCGCGTAATATTGATCGTGCGGCTGGCTATATTTTTGCCGGATTTCCTATAAAGGGGAGTGACACTGGCGATTACCGGGTGAGAGACATTATCGGGATTGATATTGAAAACAATTATCTTGCAATTGCAGACAACATGGCCGTTGATAGTGCGATCATTTTTTGTAAACGTGACGGCCAGTCAGCCATTCATGATATGCAACGCATGTTAGAAAATATTAAAAAACGTCTCGGTAAGCAGCAAGCAAAAGGTGCGCTCTATATTACCTGCCTGGGTCGCGGAACAAATTTATTTGGTGAAAACTCAGAAGAGTTAAAAATGATTACCTCTGCACTCGGCGATATTCCCCTTGCAGGGTTTTATGCCAATGGAGAAATTGCAGGTGATCAACTCTATGGTTATACCGGTGTACTCACGGTGTTTATATAAATTTAACCTTATGCTTTTCTGCACAGTGCATTGTATTATTCTTTAGATACTTTATTTGTTAAGACAGCATTAATTTTTAACCAGAAGCTGTGGAATTTTTTGCACACCACCAACCAATACCACAACTTTAAAACCATTTTGCACCAGCAAAAAAGAAGCCGCTGAACTGCGTCGGCCAGTACCACAATAACAGATATATTCTTTTTCTTTATCCAGTTCTTTCATTCGCATCCGCAGTTCATGTAACGGAATGTTTCGCGCCTTAGGCAAGTGGCTGTGGTTAAACTCTGTAACATGACGTACATCCAGCCAGACATTTCCTTTAGCAACACGAACCAGGGCTTCATCAGGTGTAACACGATCAAGTAAAGGCTCTTTCAGTAATTCATTGAAATCATCTTTTGCAAGACGCATTAACTGCCCTGGTGTTGTCATTGTTACCGATGCATTTCGTTTAGAGCCTGATAATAATGCTTCTTCACCAAAACTCGCTCCAGCCCCTAATGAGGCTAATTCAACTGTTCGTGTAACTAATGCTTCACCCTCAGTTAACACATAATAAAAATCACCCGGGCTGCCTTGCTCTATAATAACCTCATCTTTATCGACTGAAATTGTTTCCATTCTTTGCAGCAAACTTTTTATATTTGCAGGCGGCATATTTTTAAATGCCATAATATGCCGCATACGACGAATCCAGTTACGTCCATCCTCTTCAGTACTTATTATCTCTTCATCCGTAGCCGATGTTGCTATGTCTTCAGAAACGACAACCGTTTTATCCAGCCCAGGCTCTTCTGGTTTTGTTATAACCTCTTTTTTTTCCTCAGCTACCGCAAGCTGATCCCAGGTCAGCATATAATCCAGAATACTGTTATCAACACGTAACACTTTCGCGATAGTCATTGCCGTACAGGTCAATTGTCGCGGCTGTCCTACTGCCAACGGATGTTTAGCATCATTGGCCTTATGGGTCAGAACAGTAT
>JAPHTF010000117.1 GCA_026197095.1 Gammaproteobacteria bacterium | reverse complement strand
TGTTACTTGTCATCTACAAGAAATATTAGATAGACTGATACCAGTCAATTTATTTCATAATAAGGGAAAAAATATGAATAAATCACATGGGTTTACGGGAAAAGCATTACTTGGCTTGATTGCTGTCGCTGTAATAGTCATTTTTATACTCATTATCCCGGCTATTAATAAAATTCCTACTTTGGATGAACAGGTATCGGCCTCATGGAGCCAGGTATTAAATCAGTACCAACGTCGCTCAGACTTAGTTCCAAACCTGGTTAATACAGTAAAAGGTTTTGCCAGGCAGGAAAAAGAAGTATTAACCTCTGTGGTTGAAGCCAGGGCAAAAGTGTCTCAAATGACATTGCCAAAAGATGTTCTGAGCAACCCAGAAGCTTTTCAGCAGTTTCAGGAAAAACAATCTGCTCTATCGTCGGCACTTTCGCGTTTATTAGTTGTTGTTGAGCGTTATCCAGACCTTAAGTCAGATAAAAACTTTCTTGCATTGCAATCACAGCTAGAAGGAACAGAGAATCGCATTTCTGTTGCTCGCCGTGATTACATCGAGTCCGTAAAACAATTCAATACTTCAATTCGTACCATTCCTGGCGTATGGATTAGAGGCATTTTTTATCCTGAATTAACCTTAAAACAAAATTTTAGTGTGATTGAAGCAACAAAAGCCGTACCAAAAGTTAATTTTGAGTAATGATGCTTAATTAGCATTAGGGATAATAATGTTGAATTTAATTAGACTTAAGCACGGATTACTTTTATTTGTTCTTATCCTGCAAAGTTCGTCTTTGTGGGCTGAAATTATATTTCCACAACTTAGTGGTCGCGTTATTGATAATGCACATATTATTTCGCCTGCTGATCAACAATGGCTTGCACAACTTCTTGCTCAACATGAAAGTGAAACGAGTAATCAAGTTGTCATCGTTACACTTCAGTCCCTTCAAGGATATTCGATTGAGGATTACGGCTATCAATTAGGCCGCCATTGGGGAATAGGGCAAAAAGAAAAAAATAATGGTGTTCTATTAATCGTAGCACCGAATCAACGCAAAGTACGCATAGAAGTGGGTTATGGTCTTGAAGGAACATTAACAGACGCTTTGAGCCACACGATAATTCAAGATGAATTACTTCCTCAGTTTCGTAAGCAAAATTTTTCACAAGGTATTAAAAATGGTGTTTATGCAATTTTAGGGGTACTTAAAGGTAGTTATGAACCAGAGAAAAAGAGCCAGCTTTCTATTCAGGATCAAGGCAGTCTTTTTCTCTGGGTATTTTTTATCGCTCTTTTTATCGGAGAAATATTGCCACAGTGGATTAAAGGTCGATTCAAGTCTGGTCTGGTTACAGCAGGACTGGCATTTTTAATATCGTGGTTATTGAGTTCATCAGTAAAAATGGCTGGAATAATCGCCTTTTTTGTTTTTTTCTTTCACCATTTTATCGGCGGTGGTGGTAGCGGTCGAGGTGGTAGCTCAGGTGGTGGTTACTATGGTGGGTATGGTAGCAGCTCATCTGGCGGCTATAGTGGAGGAGGATTTTCAGGCGGTGGCGGTTCATTTGGAGGCGGTGGTGCCTCGGGTGGTTGGTAATTATGATTTTTTTAACAGAAATTAATAAACAAAAAATATCTGACGCGATTAAAGAAGCTGAATCTAAAAGTGATGGTGAAATTGTAACTGTAATAGCGCAGCAGAGTGATACCTATATTTATCTTCCATTACTATGGGCGTCTGTGATTGCTCTTTCTGTGCCGATGTTAATAACCCTATTATCATTGACAGAGCTCACCGCATATAATTACAGCATTCAACTTATCACCTTTATTTTATTATCATTGCTATTTAGGTTTCGTCCAATACAAATGCGTTTAATCCCTAAAAGAGTAAAAAATCAACGTTGTCATCGCATGGCCATGGAGCAATTCTTTTTAAATAACATTCATCACACGGACAAGCGAACTGGCATTCTGATATTTGTTTCGGTAGCCGAACATTATGTTGAAATAATTGCTGATAAAGGGATTAATGATGTAGTTGAAAAAGATACCTGGTCAGGTGTGGTTAATAATTTCATCATAAAAGTCAAAGCAGATCAGATTGCAGATGGCTTTATAGAAGCAATCACTACATGTGGCAATGAACTCGTCACACATTTTCCCGCTGGCGGAAAAGATATCAACGAGTTGCCTAATCATTTGATTGAAATTTATTAACGATATTATGGTTATACTTAACAAAACATCTTTTAAAATATTTTCAGTCATCAGCCTTTTCTTAATTTTTAATTCTATTGCTCAAGCAAGAAACCTGTATTGGGAATCATTTTATGTTGAGGCTCATCTCGATAAGCAAGGCTTGCTACATGTAAAAGAAACTCAGCACTATGTTTTTAATGGTCAATGGAATGGCGGTGAACGCCCGTTTAAGATTGGTATCGGGCAGGAATTAGAGATAAAAAGTCTTTACCGCATTGATCCTTTATCAGGTGAGCGCACTCGATTAATTGAGGGCAGCCTGGATGTTCTAGATCAATACAAGTTAAGTAAAGGTGCGTTGAGATGGCGAAGCCGTTATCCAAATGCACCGGCTTTTAATAATGAACATATTATTTATGAGCTAAATTATGTGCTTTCCGGTATTTTAAAATTAGAGAAAAATAACTATCGCCTTGAACATTCTTTTGTTTATAAGGCGCGTGATGGTCAAATTAATAAATTCCAGCTAAAGCTCAGTTTGGATCCGGCCTGGGCTGAATTAATTCCATATGATAAAGATTTGACTTACTCTAATTTGCGACCGGGAAATACTGTTGTACTAACTTTACCACTAAAATATCTGTCACCAGGGAAACCGTCAGGTGTTTATCATGGCGTTTCATTTATAGTACCAATATCTTTTTCGTTAATACTCATGATTTTTATGGTTTGGCGTTTAATTATTTTTTTTCAACACGAAAAAATGAATGGTCGTTATGAGTCTATTACTCCCAGTAATCAAATTAATGAAGCATGGTTAGATGAACATGTTTTTACATACCCACCTGAAAAAGTGGGTAGCTTGTGGGATGCAAAAACCGGATCTGCAGAAGTTGCCGCTATACTGGCTCGATTAGTGCAGGAAGGTAAATTATCTAGTGAAGTTAAGAAAAAGGGCTTCTGGATTTTTAGTCGGCAGGTTTTACATCTTAAGAAACTTGTTCCAGAAGATGAATTTAAAAAAAGTGAACTTAAGCTGATACGTGCTCTGTTTATTAATGGTGATGAAACTGATACAGATACTGTTCGTAGCCACTATAAGAAAAAAACATTTGGTTTTGACCCGGTAAGTAAAATACGGGCTTATTTGCCTGAGAAGGGTCGCGTAACTAAAAAAAATAAAAAGAAAATAAAATATTTAGAAAAGCTCTCTTTCTATTTTATGGTTGTTACAGTCACTAGTTTTATTGGTACATTGATTTACCGTTTTGATTTAATTGGTATAGTTATTGTTTGTGTTGCGGTAACGACAGTATTAACAGTTGCTCTTTATGCAAGATCAAAAGTTGCCATACTTGATGTTGAATACCCGATATTTTCTTTCGTAAAACTAATTTTTATTTACTTGCTTTGTGTGGCCCTTAATTTTCTGGCTGGTGTAATTTTTTATGATGTTTTACCTGTCAGTTATTTTATTGCTGTATTGTTTATGCTCTTAAGCAGCTTTTCAAGTTTCATTAATACATTAAGTACGAAAGTGAGCTCTAGACGCCTTGGTATACGAAAACAACTTTGTTCTGCGCGCCATTTTTTTAAAAAGGAATTGAAAAAAGAAAACCCCAAAATAAAAGATGATTGGTACCCTTATCTGGTTGCCTTTGAGTTGGAAAATGAAATGATAAAATGGGGAAAGTCTTATGGTCTTAAAAATGACTCAAGCAGTATAGGGGGTGGTTCTGGCTCATGGGGAAGTTCATCATCCTGGACTGGTAATGGTGGTAGCTTTGGTGGTGCTGGTGCAAGTGCTTCATGGTCATCTGCTGCAAGTAGTATGACCGCTGGGGTGTCTAATTCAGATAGTAGTGGAAGTGGATCTGGCGGTGGCGGAGGAGGTGGCGGAGGAGGCGGTGGCTGGTAAAGTAACTATTAACGTTTTTACTTTTAAAAATGAATGGGCTCAGACCTATTGATCCGTCAGGATCCGTCAGGGTCAGAACACAGTTTTCTCTAATATTAGTAAGTAGTAAAAAGATACCTGAGGGAGCACTCTAGAATCTCTTTGAGATTTACTGAGTATTTCCTGAACTTGCCATGCTTGTTCTGGTTATCAATTTTAATCAACTTTATTTTATTAATTCAGTTTCTTTTCAAATTGACGTATAAATTTTTCCAGGGTGATGTTCATTGCCATACAAAATTCGCGTAGTTCTATAATGTCAATTCGTCGTTCACCGCGTTCACATTTACTCACAAAAGACTGAGTTACCCCCAGGCGTTCTGCGAGTTCTTCTTGTGTTATACCTGCTTTTTCTCTTGTTTCATAAAGATGCTTTAAAAAAGCGGCATATGTTTGCGAATGAATGGATTTTTGCATGGGTTCTCTATCACTTAAGCTTTCCATGCAATTTAAAGTCTATATTCGAATAGTCCAAAATCGACTATTATGTTATTGTAATACCGAACATTCAAATATATAACCACGGAGGGTTCAACTATGCTCTATCTCACGCGTAAAACAGGCCAGTCTATTACTATCCAACCTAAGGATGGGGTTGATTTCACGACTCCTGTCGGGGAGTTGTTTTATCATGGCCCGATAGAAATAAAAATAAACCGGGTATTACGTGATGCGGTGAGAGTGGGGATCGCGGCGAATCGCCAACTGTGCATTCACCGTGATGAATATTTAGGTCGGCCTGATGTTCATGTTGTTTCTCTTTCTAAGACGATGAGTAGCCGTGAAATTCTTGCCAATAACGTATTTTCCTTACGCACAAAACGACAATGGGATATGCAAGAGCTTGCAGATAAATCTAATCTTGCGGTTACCACTATTTGTGCTTTGGAAATGGGAATAGGGGAGTTTGATTTTGAAGGGTTGGATAATCTTGCGCGTGCTTTGTCAGTGAGTGTGGATTTTTTGCTGAAAGTAAAGGTTTAATAAAATTAATGGGGAACTGATCAAATTTACTGAAACAAATAAAGTGGAAGCAGCTTCCTTCCTCATGCCGTGTTGCTAAAGAATAAAATATAGATTGTCGGAGTGATATAATTTTAATCCCTCCGGCACCTTTATATGCTCATTCAGCACAATAAGATAAAAAAACATTATATATCAATGAGTTAACTGTAACATCACTTAGCCAGCTTTACAAACAGTTGTCATTTTTATCATATTAACGCGAATTTAATTCGACTATAATTTGTACGTAGTTTATCCGTACGTATTGACAGTTGCATTAATACAAACTACAGTTTAAATATGGTTACGGATTAGTTCCGTACGGGATTTTGGAGGTGATAAAATATGGCAACTACACGCTTTGATATGCGGTTAGATGAAGAAATAAAATCCAAGGCAGAGAAAGCCTCAGCATTGCTGGGAATGAAAAGCCTAAAGGAATATGTTGTTCGTCTGATGGATGAGGATGCCACCAAAGTAATTGCAGAACATGAAAGCATCACCGTTAAAGATGATGTTTTTGACCGTTTCATGAATGCTTGTGAAATGGTGCAACAACCAAATGATGCGTTGCGAGCAGCAGCAGTATTTACTGAGGAACAAGGTATTAAGTGAATTGGCAAAAGGAATTTGCAGAGTTAGACAAAACTACTCATGACAGAGCATCTTTTGATTGTGGTGAGCAAGAGTTAAATACCTTTCTTCATACGCAAGCCGCGAAACATATGGAGGCAGGAGTAAGTACGACAATGGTACTCCCTGCCTCTCAACTACTTCCAGGTGGGAAATATCCCATCTGCTCCTTCTATTCAATTACACCTAGTTCCATCCAAAGAGAAACTCTACCGGAAGGATTAGCCAAGAAGCTTCCTCATTATCCGGTTCCAGTCTTTTTGCTCGCACGATTGGCCGTTCATTCTGAATATCATGGCCGGGGTCTGGGGAAGATCACACTGATTAGAGCGCTTAAGCATCTTTGGAAAATTAATGCTCATTTAAGAGGGTATGCTGTTATCGTAGATTGTTTAAATGATGGAGCTAAAGATTTCTATATTAAATATGGTTTTAAAGAGCTATGCGAATACAATGGCCGAGTAAGAATGTATCTTACTATGAAGACTGTTGCGCAGCTTTTTAATGAATAAAATAAGTTTGATATGGAATATATATTTTATGGAGATGAGTCTGGACAGAATATTAGAGACTATAAAGCTTATGGAATCGGCGCCTTTTTAATTCCAAAGGAACAAGAAGAAAGATATTTAGAGCTTCTGAATGAGCTTTCTGAAAAGCATAAAATCAATAAAGAACTTGGTTGGAAAACTCTTAAAAATAGTTACAACGTGATTAACTTTGGAATGGATGTCATGCGAGTTATATTAACTACATCTGCATGCTTTACATCCATAATAGTTCATAAAGAAAATTTTATAAATTGGAATAAAGATAAAATGAATCGGGAAGATGCATTTTATCAGACTTACACTTTTTTATTACGTCATATTGCAAAAGTACTAGAAGCAAGTGTTACTGCTAAATTAGATCAAAAGTCCGATAGTTATAAGAAAAGATGCGAAGTTGTTGAGGTCATTGCAAACAATTCACTTCGAGAAAGTAGTGCTCATATTGGTTCTGTAACGAAGGTAAATTCTAAGGCTCATATTGGTGTACAAATAGCAGATATATTAACTGGAGCAATTACTGCTTCACGGTGCATGTACTTAAATCCAAAATTTTCTGTTAATCCAGCAAAGAAATTATTTAAAAAAGGTGCTGGAGGGATTAAATTTTAACCACTTAACCGTAACAATAAATTGGGTCAGGGCACACTCTAAAACCTCAATGAGGTTTATTGAGTATTTCCTGAACGAGTATTACTCATTCTGGTCACTTTGTTTCTAATATAGTTATCGAAGTAATATCGCCGTGTTACTTGTCATCTACAAGAAATATTAAAAATAGGTGCCAGAGATCAATTGTTTCTAATATTAGATAATATTGTTTTCTGACACCATTTATTCGAGTCAACTATGAGTATCAACTTTAAACTTATTACATTTCGAAAAAATATACGGAACAATCAAAAGAAAATAATTGATACCCTGATTAATAATCATCAAGCTAGATTGTGCTTGTTCTGTGGTTCAACTGAAGAGCTAACACGTGAACATGTAATTCCTCAGTGGGTATATAATCGTTGTACTAAAAGAGTGTTCATAACAAACACTAACGGCACATCACAGACTTACAACCAGACAACAATTCCTGCGTGCAAAAACTGTAATTCAAAAATCCTAGGATTTTTGGAGCGGCACCTGAAACATGAATTTGAAAAAGTTGACGTTGGGAATAATACTTTTGATGAAGAAACCATTGAGTTAATAATACTTTGGCTTGAAATATTAGAGTATAAGTTTCAAGTTTTAGACTTGCGCCGAAAATTGAACAGAGTGAAAGATTCAAAATATATCCCATCTATTGGGAATATACCCATCTCAATGTTTCAGGGGCCAATTGATAGAACTCCGACTAAAGTGTTTTCAAATTTGAGAAATTCTTTAAAGACCCTTAGTGTAAAATCGAAGT
>JAPHTF010000057.1 GCA_026197095.1 Gammaproteobacteria bacterium | reverse complement strand
CTTCAAGCCAGAAAACGGCACTTGAGATTAAGAAGTTTTTCACTTCATTACGGCCATAATTATAAATTAATGTCCCCCAGTCGCGGTGTTCACCTCTTTTTGGATCTTCGTGTTCATAAAGTGGACTACCATCATAACGTGCAAGACCATGTTCATCTTTAGGAAAATGGGCGGGCACCCAATCAAGCAGCACACCAATCTCATGTTGGTGGCAGTAATCAACAAAGTATCGAAAGTCATCCGCCGTTCCAAATCTCCGGGTTGGGGCAAAGTAACCTGTTGTCTGGTATCCCCAGGAAGCATCGAGTGGGTGTTCAGTGATCGGCAATAACTCGATATGGGTAAAGCCGGTTTCTTTAACATAGTTAACCAGTTGATGAGCCAGGGCACGATAATTAAGAAAATGATAGTTTTCATCTTTTTGCCATGAACCAAGATGACATTCATATATTGATAAAGGCTGATGTAACCAGTTATGTTTTTGACGAGCTTCAGACCAGCTTTTATCTTGCCAGTTATATTTATTATTTTCCCTGATAACTGAAGCCGTTCGTGGGCGCAGTTCAAGTTGTTGCGCATAGGGATCAGATTTTTGTACAACGCTTCCTGTGTGCCTGTTCAGAATTTCATATTTGTAATGTGCATCATGGCTAAGACCAGGAATAAAAAGTTCCCACACACCACTACTGCCGCACGAGCGCATAGGGTGTCTGCGACCATCCCAGTTGTTAAAGTCGCCAATAACACTGACACGAGTGGCATTCGGTGCCCATGTTGCAAATAAAACACCATCAATGCCGTTAATTGTTTTAGGGTGGGCTCCCAGAATTTTATATATATGAAGGTGTTTACCCGCTGAGAATAAATTTAAATCATAATCAGATAGTTGAGCGGTAAAGCTATATGGATCATAAAGGGATTCTGTATTGCTATTTGAATCAGTTCTGTTAATTAAATAGTGCTTTTCCAGGGTATCTAATTTTTCAGTACAGATAAAAAAGTCACTTTTCTTTAAACGAACAGTCGGTATCTTTTTCTCGGTCAGGCTTAACTGCAGAGTGCCCGGTGAATAAAACAAAAGGAATTGATCATGATGTTTTGCCTGGTTGCCTAACACACTAAACGGATCATGGTGCCTGGCGTGAGCAATTTTATCCAGCTCATCTTGCAGGCTTGCAATTATCGCGTTCACTTGAGTTTGTACAGATGTTGCAATTTTTTTGGGCATTATCAGGTTAGTCCTTTTGCTTCACTGCCGTAAATTTTATATTAAATAGTTCTAAGTATATCCTTATTAAGCAAATTCTATGCACATTGTTTGTTAAATGAAAATATTAACCATAAGTGAGTATTTATATGCTATAACTTTCAAACTCATTAAATAAGCGGTTTACTTTGCACTTAATTAGGGCAGGTAATTATACGAATGTGCTGTTGTAGAACAATTTAAAACATATATTTATTTATTTCATCAATAGATTTATTGTTTAACAGTCTTTTTTGAATGGCATAGATTTTGCGGTAATAATATTGCAAAGCTGCTTTGATATAGTCGGTTATACGCATTATTTGTTGACGGTAAATAGAATATCAAAATAGGTAAGGATTACCCTTATGAAATCTCAGAAGTCACCACGTTTTATCAGTAACCTGACTAGAAATACTCTTGCGCTTATTATGGCTGGCGGGCGCGGTGAACGTTTAAAACATCTTACTCAATGGCGCGCAAAACCGGCTGTCCCGTTTGGAGGAAAATTTCGCATTATCGATTTTCCACTTTCAAATTGTATCAATTCTGGAATACGTAGAATTGGTGTGTTGACACAATATAAATCACACTCATTAAATTTGCATATTCAACGGGGATGGGGTCATTTACGTGGTGAGTTTGGTGAGTTTGTAGAACTTTTACCCGCTCAGCAACGCATTGAAGCCTCCTGGTATGCCGGCACGGCTGATTCGATTTATCAAAACCTGGATATTATACGTTCTCATTCACCTAAACACGTTTTGATACTGGCTGGCGATCATATCTATAAAATGGATTACGGTGCGATGCTGGCGAAGCACGTTAAAAATAATGCGGATATCACTGTAGGTTGTATAGAAGTGCCGATTGAACAAGCTTCCGCCTTTGGCGTAATGGGCGTTGATAAGGATTTTCGTATTCAAAGTTTTATAGAAAAACCAGAAAAGCCTGAACCTATGCCTGGTAAGTCAAAGCAAGCGTTATGTTCAATGGGGATCTATATCTTTAACACAGACTTATTGTTTGAATTGCTTATACGCGATGCTGATACACCAAGCTCAAGTCATGATTTTGGGAAAGATATCATCCCTTACGCAATAAAAAAATACCACGTACATGCCTATCCTTTTACTCAGGCAAAAAGTGAAATACAGGCCTATTGGCGAGATGTGGGTACTGTTGATGCGTTTTGGGAAGCGAACCTGGAATTAATCGGCATTACACCTGAGCTTAATTTATATGATGATCAATGGCCGATATGGACAAGCCAGGAACAGTTACCCCCCGCCAAGTTTATTTTTGATGATGAAGATAGGAGAGGCATGGCTGTTGATTCAATGGTTTCTGGTGGCTGTATTATTTCCGGTGCACATGTTCGTCACTCATTACTTTTTTCTAATGTGACTGTGGATAATTATTCCATGGTTGATTCCTCGGTTATTTTGCCCGATGTCTCTATTGGAAAAAACTGCCGGATTTCACATGCCATAATTGATAAGGGATGTGAAATACCCGAAGGTACAATAATCGGGGTGAATGCAGAGGAAGATAAAAAACGATTTTATATTTCACCCAATGGTGTTGTTCTTGTTACACCGGACATGTTAGGTCAAGTTGTTCACTATGCAAGATAGCCAAAAACAAAAGCGCTTAAACGTTGTACTTTACTGGCACATGCATCAGCCGGAGTATAGAGATCTTCGCAATGGAGAATATCATTTACCCTGGACCTACCTGCATACCATTAAAGACTATGTTGATATGGTTGCTCATCTTGAAAATAACCCGGATGCACGTGCCGTTGTAAATTTTGCTCCCGTGCTGTTAGAACAAATTGATGACTATACACGGCAATTAGACGGTTATTTGAATCATGCCAAAGCTATCAGGGATCCGCTTTTATTTTCTCTTGCTGATCCTGTTTTATCGCTGGATCAGAATAAACGTAATTACATTATTAAAAATTGTTTACGTGCAAATAAAGAAAGACTCATTGAACGTTTTGATACCTTTAAAACACTAAGCGAGATGGCTGAAACGGCAATTGAAAGCCCGAAAATTTTAACATATTACTCCCAGCAATTTTATACCGACTTGCTGGTCTGGTATCACCTGGCCTGGATAGGTGAAACAGTCCGTGTGGCCGATCCTCGTATCGAAATATTAATGGATAAAAAAGAACATTTTACCGTTAATGATCGTCATACACTTATTGAAGTAATGTATGAAATAATCAGTACTGTAATTGGCCGATATCGAAAACTTGCAGAAGCAGGGATTATTGAGTTATCAATGACGCCCTATGCACACCCCATTGTTCCTTTATTGATTGATATCAATTCGACTAAACAAGCTATGCCAGACGCAAGTTTACCATTAGCGACTCACTATCCAGGCGGTTATGAGCGAAGTCGCTGGCATATGAAAAAAGGCATTGAAGTCTTTAAGCACTATTTTGGTTTTGAACCGCAGGGTTGTTGGCCATCTGAAGGCAGTGTTAGTGCAGAAACGATTGAACTACTTTCGGAGATGGGCATTAAATGGTTAGCCAGTGGTGAAACTGTTTTACGTAACTCTCTGAATAAAAGCTCAATAGCCGCTGATGGATGTATTAATCATGCTTACCAGTTTCATGATAATTCTGCTGCATGTTTTTTTAGAGATGATGGATTGTCCGATTTGATTGGTTTTAAATATTCTGACTGGCATGCAGATGATGCTGTTGCAAATCTTGTTCAACATCTGGAAACCATTTCGAAAATGTGTGAGGACAAGCCAAACGCAATTGTTTCAATCATTCTCGATGGTGAAAATGCCTGGGAATACTACCCTGAAAATGGTATTCATTTTCTTAGTGCCTTATATGAAAAGCTCAGCCAACATGACGATCTTAATTTAACGACTTATAGTGAATATCTGAAAACGTGTGATGAGAGAACAGTACTCAATGATATTGTTGCCGGTAGCTGGGTGCATGGAACGTTTTCTACCTGGATTGGTGAAAAGGACAAAAATCATGCCTGGGATATGCTGGTTGAAGCAAAAAATATCTATGATCAGGTAATAGCACATGGTGCCTTAACAGAGGATGAAATTAATGCCGCCGAAATGCAACTTGCAACCTGTGAGAGTTCAGACTGGTTTTGGTGGTTTGGTGAATATAATTCAGCGGAATCCGTATCCGCGTTTGATCAGCAATATCGATTACATCTAAGTAACCTTTATCAAATATTAAAAGTACAGTCCCCCGAATATCTTGCACAGCCATTTTCTTTCGGAACAGGCGACCCCGTGATGGGGGGAGTAATGTTACCCGGTCAGCATAATTAAGATGATAGCTAAAAAAAAATATCAATCTTTCGATAGAACTCGACGAGCCGGGATTTTATTGCACCCAACATCACTTCCTGAATCTATAGGCAACGGAGATTTTGGACATGAGGCATACCGATTTATAGAGTTTCTAAATTCCTGTGGCTTTAAAGTCTGGCAAATGTTGCCGCTGGGGCCTACACATAAGGAAAAGTCTCCTTATCAATGTTTGTCCTCTCATGCAGGTAATCCATTATTGATTAGTCTGGATTGGCTGGTTGATAAGGGCTGGTTAAATAAAGATAAAGTAGATAAAACTTTAACAGATGATGATTACCGCAAAACTTGCCTGCAACAGGCGGGTGAAAATTTTTATCAGCTTGATGAACAAGAATGGACAATAAAAATATCAGGATTCAGTAAACAACATGATTACTGGTTAGATGATTATGCATTGTTTATTGCCTTTAAAAGTATATATAAGAATAAACCCTGGTATGAATGGCCTGCTGCAGCGCGGCATCGTACAGAGGAGGCTGTTAGTGAAGTCCGGAGTGAATTAAAAAATAATATTAAACAAACAATTTTTGAGCAGTTTGTTTTTTTCACGCAGTGGCACGAAATTCGTGAATATGCAAAAAAACATAAAGTTGAATTGTTTGGTGATATGCCTATTTTTGTAGCGAAAGATAGCGCTGACGTCTGGGCCAAACGCGAAAATTTCTTAATGGATGTTGATGGCAATATGCCGCTTGTATCTGGTGTACCACCCGATGCATTTTCTGATAGCGGTCAACGCTGGGGTAATCCCTTGTATGACTGGAAATATATGCAGTCAACTCAGTTTAACTGGTGGAAAGAACGTTTTAAAACTCAGATAGAATTATTCGATATCGTTCGCATTGATCATTTTCGTGGTTTGCAGGCATGCTGGACGATCCCCTTTAATGAAGATACTGCCATTAATGGAGAATGGGTTGAGGTACCGGGCCAAGAAATGTTGAATGAACTCTATCAGTCATTTGAGAATTTACCGCTGGTTGCTGAGGATCTTGGTGTGATAACAAAACCAGTCATCGAATTAAAAGAATCATTTAATTTACCCGGGATGAAAGTGCTGCAATTTGCCTTTGATGGAAATAACGCTAATCCGCATTTACCTCATCATCATGAGGTTACTGATGTTATTTATACTGGCACGCATGATAATGACACAAGCTTAGGCTGGTTAGAAAAGGATTCAAAGTACAATAAAAAATATTTTGAAGAATATACCGGAGTAAAAATTAAAAAAACAAAGAAAGATGTCTGCACGATGATTCGAATGGCCATGGCATCCGTTTCTTTTTTATCCGTCTTTCCATTCCAGGATATTCTCATGCTCGATTCTTCAGCACGCATGAATACACCGGGAACGGTTGGAGATAATTGGTTATGGCGATTTCAGTGGAAACAAGTTAAACCAGAAATAAATGAAAAGCTTAATCGAATGATAAAGGTCTATCAGAGGTAAAGGTATGTCAAACAAGAGAACATTATGTACGAAAGAGTTTTGTCAGATGGATAAGTTGCCCACTGATAGTGAATCTCTCGCTACAGACTTTGAGCGTTATCTCACTCGGCATTTAGGGCGGTTTATTGGTTGCATACCCTTTTACTTGTATGAAGCATTTTCACTGACTGTACGTGATCACATTATGACTGATTGGCGTAACACCTGGAAAGAGCATGAAAAAAAAGGTGTTAAAAAAGCGTACTACATGTCGCTTGAGTTTTTAATTGGGCGCTCATTAGGCAATCACCTTCTGAATCTTGATATCGAAAATGAATCAAAAGAAGCCATGAATATTTTTGCTTTAGCGTTAGAAGATATTATCAGTCAGGAGCATGATGCGGGTCTTGGTAACGGTGGTTTAGGGCGTCTTGCAGCCTGTTTTATGGATAGTTGTGCAACCTTAACATTACCTGTTATTGGTTATGGCATTCGTTATGAATATGGCATGTTTCGTCAAATCATTAAGGATGGTTATCAGATCGAAGAACCGGATCACTGGTTAAGAAATGGTAATCCATGGGAACTGGAACGGCCAGAGTATACCCAGGTGATTAAATTTGGTGGCCATATTGAAATGGTGACTAATCATAACCGTAAACCACATGTGGTATGGGTTGGCACTTCGGATGTTTTAGCCATTCCTTATGATGTACCTATTTCAGGCTATAAAAATAATGTTGTCAACACGCTTCGTTTATGGAGTGCAAGTACCACTAATATTTTTAACCTGGATGAGTTTAACGCCGGAAGTTATTCAGAGGCTGTAGAGGTAAAGAATGATGCTGAACATATCAGTATGGTGCTGTATCCAAATGATGCGAGTGAAAATGGCAAAGAGTTGCGTTTAAAACAACAATATTTTCTTGCTTCTGCAAGCTTGCAGGATGTGCTACGGATGTGGTCGGTAAATGAAAATAATGATTTTAGTCATTTTGCACAACAAAATGTTTTTCAGTTAAATGATACACATCCGACTATTGCAGTTGCGGAGTTAATGCGGTTGTTAATTGATGAACACTATTTATCATGGGACGAGGCATGGGACATAACCAGTCAAACAATGGCTTATACGAATCATACCTTATTGCCAGAAGCATTAGAAAAATGGCCGGTGTCATTATTTGAATGTTTACTTCCACGATTATTACAAATAATTTATGAGATTAACGCCTGTTTTCTCAAAGCTGTCTCAGCTAAATGGCCAGGAGATACTGAAAAACAAATCAGTATGTCAATTATAGAAGAGGGAGAGGTTCAATATGTACGTATGGCATATCTTGCTATCGTAGGAAGCTTTTCTGTAAATGGTGTTGCTGCCTTGCATTCAAAGCTACTCTCTGAAGGATTATTTAAAAACTTTTATGAGTTATGGCCGCATAAATTTAACAACAAAACCAATGGGGTAACACCAAGACGTTGGGTGGCTCATGCAAATCCATTAATGACTCAGCTGATTTCAGAAAAAATAGGGGATAACTGGGTAAGAAACCTGGATGAAATAAATTCTATTAAACAATACATTGATGAGCCTGACTTTTGTAAGCAATGGTTTAATGTGAAGTTAGAGAATAAGAAAAAACTTGCTGAGCTGGTTAAAACGCAATGCGATGTTGACTTTAATGTGAATTCTTTATTTGATGTCCAGGTAAAAAGAATTCATGAATATAAAAGACAATTATTAAATATATTACATGTCATTCATTTGTATAACAGGATCAAAAGAAATGACACTGTTAACTGGACCAACCGTTGTGTACTTATTGGTGGAAAAGCGGCGCCCGGTTATCAGCTTGCCAAGTCAATTATCAAGCTGACCAATAACATAGCGAACGTGATAAATAATGATTCTGATGTAGGAGATAAATTAAAATTGGCATTTATGCCTAATTATGGTGTTTCTAAGATGCAAATTATTTGTCCGGCAACGGATTTATCTGAACAAATTTCCACGGCAGGTAAAGAAGCGTCAGGCACAGGTAATATGAAGTTCATGATGAATGGGGCAGTAACAATTGGAACTTATGACGGTGCAAATATAGAAATTCTTGATGCGGTGGGTAATGATAACTTTTTTCTCTTTGGATTAAATGCCGAAGAAGTTGAGCAGCAAAAGAAGGGTTATTATCCTTCACAACTTGTAGAGAATGACGAAGATTTGAAACAAGTCATGCATTTACTAGGTTGTGGACACTTTAACTCATTTGAATACGGAATTTTTGATGACATTATTGCCTCACTTTTGAATCCATATGATCCGTGGTTAACGCTTGCCGATTTTAGAAGCTATATTGACACACAGGAGAAAGTTTCCCTCGCCTATCGTGAGCAAGATTCCTGGGTGAAAATGAGTATTATGAACACCGCAAGCAGTGGATTTTTCTCTACTGACAGAACAATGCAGGAATATAACAGGGATATATGGAAGTTAAATAGTGATTGATGTTTTAAATATATCTATACGTGTTATTATTTTTAATATGTTAACTTTGAATTAACTATTTATACAGGAGTATCTGGCGAAATAATTTTCAGGCCATAATGCTATGAGAAAGGAAGAGGGAAAAATTTATATACTCCTCATTAGTGTCCACGGACTTATTCGTGGACATGATCTTGAATTAGGTTGTGATGCTGACACCGGTGGACAAACTAAATATGTTGTTGAGTTGGCGCGCGCATTAGGTGAACATCCTTGTGTTGCAAGAGTTGATCTGGTTACTCGCCGAATTGACGATAAATCAGTGAGTTCTGATTACGCAAAAAAATTAGAAAAAATAAGTCATAATGTAAATATTGTTCGAATTGACTGCGCCGAACAACGATACATTAATAAAGAATTACTTTGGGATCACCTGGATAATTTTTCTGATAATTTACTTGAATACTTGAGCCAAAATAAATTATGTCCGCATATAATCCATAGTCATTATGCAGATGCGGGTTATGTCGGAACATTATTATCACATCAATTAAGTATACCCCTTATACACACAGGACATTCTCTCGGTCGTAGCAAACGGTTACGTTTACTTGCAAGTGGCGTAAAAAAAGAAGAAATAGAAAAGCGCTATAATATGTCTCGCCGCATTAATGCAGAAGAAGCTACCTTAGGTATAGCAGAGAGAGTTATTACAAGTACAAATCAGGAAATAGAAGAACAATATGGTTTGTACGATTTTTATCAACCGCAGACCATGCGCGTTGTTCCACCTGGAACAGACTTAAAACAATTTTATCCTGCGGATGGTTCTGAATCGAAACTGTCTATTGCTGATTCGATAAATCATTTTTTGCAAGAACCGGGCAAGCCTCTTATTCTTGCTTTATCAAGACCTGATCCAAGAAAAAACATTATTACATTAATTGAGGCTTATGGGCAGTCAAAAGAATTACAGAAGATTGCTAACCTGGTGATCATCGCAGGTAACCGTGATGATATTCGTGATATGGATGATGGTGCACAAGAAGTACTTACAGACTTATTAGTCACAATCGATAGCTATGATTTATACGGAAAAGTTTCTTATCCAAAACATCATTCAGCAGATGATGTGCCAGCCATCTATCGTTTAGCTGCCCAATCACAAGGTGTATTTGTTAATCCGGCTCTCACGGAACCCTTTGGGCTGACGTTAATCGAAGCTGCTGCCAGCGGTCTGCCAATAGTCGCGACTGATGATGGCGGGCCTATTGATATCATTTCAAATTGTAAAAATGGCTATTTAATTGATCCACTTGACCATCAAGATATAAGTCAACAATTACTTAAAGTATTAAAAGATAAAAAGAAATGGCAACAGATGTCATCTAATGGAATTGATGGCGTTAACAGGTATTACTCCTGGAAAAGCCACGCTGAAAAATATTTAGAAGTTATACAACCTTTGATTGATAAAACTGAACCTATAGTGCGGATAGATTTGCAACGTCGTTCCCGGCTTTATCGTAACCGTTCTATCTTTAGTGATTTAGATCAAAGCCTGCTTGGCGATCCTTCTTTACTGCCTGAATTTACCAAAATTTTAAAAAAGAATGCAAAGTGTAGTAGTTTTGGTATTGCGACTGGTCGTCGCTTAGATTCTGCTTTAAAACTCATTAAACTTTATAAAATACCATTTCCAGATGCACTTGTGACCAGTTTAGGGACTGAAATACATTACGGACACCACTTAACACGTGATACTGCCTGGGATGATCACATAGATTATTTATGGCGCCCAAATAAAGTTCGTAGTGTATTAAGTGAGTTGCCCGGTTTAAAACTCCAGCCTAAGCCAGAACAAAGTCGTTTTAAAATTAGTTATTATTATGATGCCAAACTTGCCCCCGATATTAATGAAATCCGACATATATTATTACAGCATGATCAAACTGTTAATGTGGTTTTTTCATTTGGCCAGTTTTTAGATATTGTTCCTGTCAGGGCATCTAAAGGTTTGGCTTTGCGTTGGTATGCAGAACAATGGGATATTCCACTTGATCATATTTTAGTCGCAGGAGGATCCGGTGCAGATGAAGACATGATTCGTGGCAATACTCTCGCCGTACTTGTAGCGAACAGACATAATGAGGAGTTATCTGATTTTATCGATTTGGAACGTGTTTATTACGCAAAAAAACCATATGCCGCAGGAATACTTGATGCGATTAAATATTATGATTTTTTTGAAACATGCAAGGTTCCTCACGTATGACTAAATTGTTGTTATGCACGGACCTGGACAGAACATTGATTCCTAATGGTCCACAAGCAGAGTCTGCTCTTGCACGCAAACGGTTTGCCGAGCTGACTGCAAGAGATGAGGTGTCATTGGTTTATGTAACAGGACGAGATAAATCGTTGGTTATGCAAGCCATTAAAAATTATAACTTACCGATACCTGATTTTGTTATCGCAGATGTAGGTTCGACTATCTATCATATTGATAATGGCCATTGGGACTATGTTGAACAATGGGATACAGAAATATCAGGTGACTGGAAGGGTAAAAGTAATACAGATTTACAGGTTTTATTGAAAAATTATCGTGATATACGTGTACAGGAACATAGTAAGCAGAAAGCACATAAGCTTAGTTATTATGTACCGCTGTATGTAGACCAGGTTGCATTATTGAATGAAATAAATTCATGTTTTAAAAATGAGAAGATTGATGCAAATCTGATTTGGAGTGTAGACGAAGCTGCCAATATAGGGTTATTAGATATTTTGCCTGTGAGCGCTAACAAAAAACATGCAATTGAATTTTTAATGGGTTTATATAATTTTAGTTTAGATGAAACTATTTTTGCTGGTGATAGTGGAAATGATATTTCTGTTATGGTGAGTCCTATTCGTTCTGTGCTGGTTGCTAATGCGTCTGATGAAGTTAAACAAGAGGCATTGGAACAGGCGAATTTGCAAAGTGAAAGTGAAAGTGAGAGTTTATATATTGCGCAGGGAAATTTTTTTGGTATGAACGGGAATTACAGTGCCGGCCTGCTTGAAGGTGTTGTCCATTATATGCCAATCGTACAGGAGTGGCTTGGACTCAATGATGAATAGTCAATCTCCTCCAGTGATTTTTGGTGAGGTCTTGTTTGACTGTTTTCCTGACGGCTCACGTATTCTGGGGGGGGCACCCTTTAACGTTGCCTGGCATAGTCAGGCCTTTGGATTAGCCCCTTTGTTTATTTCGCGAGTCGGTGATGATGAGTTAGGCCAGGAAATATTATTAGCCATGCGTGAATGGGGAATGGAAACACAAGGTATACAAATTGATGCGCAGCATAAGACAGGTATTGTTGATGTGACATTTAATGATGGAGAGCCGTCTTACAATATTGTAAATAACAGTGCCTGGGATTTTATTGACGATAAGGATATTCCTGAAATAAAAGAGTGCAGTCTTCTTTATCATGGATCACTTACGCTTCGGAATAGTGTTTCTGAAAATAGTTTGACATGCTTAAAGCAGTCTTATGCAGACTCAATATTTGTTGATATTAATCTTCGACCACCTTGGTGGGATTTGCAGAAAATTAAAAAAATATTAAAGACTACTCATTGGCTTAAATTAAACCAGGACGAGTTAGCGCTGCTAGTGCCAGGGGAAAAAGATGTGGAAAAGCAGGCTCGCTATCTTATAGAACATTACAAGCCTGAACTGGTTGTCGTTACACTTGGTGAAGCGGGGGCTATTGCGGTTACTGCAACGGAAATGTTTTCAGTTGAGCCTGACAGCGCAACGAATATAATAGATACTGTTGGGGCAGGTGATGCATTTTCCAGTGTGTTAGTGTTAGGCTTACATAAAGGTTGGCCGCTACAAAAACTTTTAAACCGAGCTCAGATATTTGCCAGTCATGTTGTTGGCCTGAGAGGAGCAACAACACAGGATAGAAAATTTTATCAACCTTTTATCCGTGACTGGAGTTTGTGATTATTGTGACCTCCGCTAAAACTGATTATAAATTAAAATAAAATATTAATTACGATGTATGAACAAGTATCACATTCATTATTAAATGAAATCCTCATTAAATTAAATCCTGAAATTAAACAGCAGGAGTTAAGGCACTTCTATACCCGTTTAGGGGCCAATTTTTATGCAATATATTCTCTTTTTCATGTCTTATATGGTGAACGGGACGATTTTGAAGAACAAGCATTATGCCTGGTTGAAACGATGGCGCGTCAATATATTGCACGTTCTGAAACACTTAAAACAAAAGATATCGAACGTGAAAAAGAGCATAACTGGTTTTTAAATCAGAAATGGGTTGGTATGGCGCTTTACACGGATGGTTTTTCTGAAAACCTAACTGGTCTGAATGAGAAATTAAGTTATTTTCAGGAGCTCGGCATTAATATGATTCATATTATGCCAATTCTGCAATGTCCGGATGGTAAGAGTGATGGCGGCTATGCAGTAAGTGATTTTAGAAAAGTGGATTCACGTATTGGCAGTAATGAGGATTTGCAACTATTAAGTGAATCATTACAAAAAAGAGATATTTTATTAACGCTCGATGTTGTTGTAAATCATACTTCGGATGAACATGACTGGGCCAGGCGTGCACGTAAAGGTGAAAAAAAATATCAGGACTATTATTATTTATTCGATAATCGTGAAATACCGGATATGTTTGAAGAAAGTATGCCGGAAATTTTTCCTGAAACTTCTCCCGGTAATTTTACCTGGAATGAAGAAATGCAAAAATGGGTAATGACGGTATTTAATGACTACCAGTGGGATCTTAACTATAGCAATCCACAAGTTTTTATTGAAATGCTTGAGATTATTCTTTTTTGGTCTAACCAGGGGGCTGATATTATCCGGCTTGATGCTGTTGCATTCTTATGGAAAAAAATCGGCAGTGCATCTCAAAATGAACGCGAAGCACATTTAATATTGCAGCTGATGAAAGACTGTTGCCAGGTCACGGCTCCGGGGGTTTTGTTTATTGCTGAGGCTATTGTTGCGCCGGTAGAGATTATTAAATATTTTGGCGAAGATGCTATTAACGCTAAGGAATGTGAAATTGCTTATAACGCAACCTTAATGGCGTTATTGTGGGATGCAGTTGCGACAAAAAATTCAAAACTTTTATACCAGGGATTAAGAAGTTTGCCGGATAAACTTGAACGAGCAACCTGGCTGAATTATGTTCGTTGTCATGATGATATTGGTTTAGGTTTCGACGACACAGATATTCGTGCGGTGGGTTATGAGCCTCTTGAGCATCGTAAATTTCTCATAAATTATTACACGGGTAATTTCAGTGACTCGGATGCGCGAGGATTTCCCTTTGGTCAAAATCAAAAAACAGGCGATGCCAGAATATCCGGTTCTCTTGCCTCATTGGTAGGTTTAGAAACTGCGCTTGAATCAAATGATCCGCAACGAATTGAAAACGCTGTTCAGCACATCACTTTATTACATAGCATAATATTATCATTTGGTGGTATTCCTTTATTCTATTATGGCGATGAAATTGGACAGCTTAATGATTGCAGTTTTCTCGAAGATGAGAATAAAGCGCATGATTCCCGCTGGACTCATCGTCCAGCTTTTGACTGGGGCAAGGCCGAACTCAGACATGAGAAGGGTACAATAGAACACAAATTATTTAATGCAACAAAAAAAATGATTGCTATACGCAAGGAAATACCGGCATTTGCTGACTTTAATAACCGTGAACTTATTCATGTTGAAAACCCACATTTATTCGTATTTTCACGTTTTAATTTGTTACGCACGACGGGTGGAGTACTAGTGGTTGTTAACTTTGATGCGCGTCCACAGTATCTTGAACTGGACGACCCTCATATTAAATCAGTTTTATCCTATGGGCATCTAAAAGATCTTGTATCGGGTGATACGCCCAGTATGTTTAAAGGACAGTTAGTAATACCGCCTTATCGTTTTTATTGGCTGACCGATCAACAGCGCGCAAGTTAATATAGAATTTTTATTTTACATTCGGCCTGTGCGGGTTAAGTTATAACATCAGGTACCTGTTTTCCACTAAGCGTTTTAACAGCAGAAATTTCATTTGCTATTGTAATTAAGTCAGCTAATGCTGTTTGGGTTTCGATGTTATGGTGCTCCGGGTTAGTTTCATATTTTTCAATATAAATACGTAATGTGGCACCTTCTGTTCCTGTTCCGGATAAGCGGTAAACTATTCTGGATTCATTTTCAAAAATAATTCTGATGCCCTGGTTTTTAGTGATACTTTTATCAACCGGATCGGTATAACTAAAATCATCACTGATGATGATCTTTTGGCCTGATAGTTTTTTTCCTGTGAGGCTATCTGATTTTTCTCTCAGCTTTTGCATTAACTCATTCGCAATGTCAGAATCAATTGCTTCGTAATCATGCCGGGTATAATAGTGTCGGCCAAAATGCTGCCAGTGGGATCGAGTGATTTCTTCAATAGACTGTTTTTTTACCGCGATAAGGTTTAACCAGAATAGTACGGCCCAGAGACCGTCTTTTTCCCGAATGTGATCTGAACCGGAGCCAAAGCTTTCCTCACCACAAAGTGTGATGCGCTTATCATCGAGTAAGTTGCCAAAAAATTTCCAACCGGTTGGGGTTTCATAACACTCAATGCCCATCGATTCAGCGACTTTATCAACAGCCCGGCTGGTGGGAAGCGAACGCGCAACGCCGCGTATTCCCATTTTATAGCCGGGTAAAAGATGTGCATTGGCGGTCATGATGGCAAGACTATCGCTGGGATTAACAAAAAAATTCTGCCCGAGAATCATATTTCGATCACCATCACCATCGGATGCCGCACCAAAGACAGGTGCAGCAGGGCCTGCATTTAATTTATTTAATAAATCTGTGGCATGCGCAAGATTAGGATCGGGATGTCCACCTGCAAAATCCTCTTTTGGAATACCGTTTATTACGGCGTCATTATTTGCTGAGAGTCGTTTTTCAAAAATTTCTTTTGCATAAGGCCCGGTAACGGCATGCATCGCATCAAAACACATAGACAGTACGCCGGATTTAAATAACTGTTTAATTCTCGGGAAGTCAAAGAGATGTTCCATCAGTTCTGCATAATCCTGAACTGAATCTATAACATCAATTTTCATTTCACCCATATAACAGGTTTGTTGTTTGTCCAGCGGGATATCAGCATCATCAGTCATTTGAAAATGACTGAGTGTTTTACTTGTTTCAAACACAGTGTCAGTAAATGAAGTCGGAGCATGGCCACCATTTGAAATGTTAAATTTAATCCCAAAGTCACCTTCAGGACCACCTGGGTTATGACTGGCAGAAAGGATAAATCCGCCAGCAGCATTATATTTCCTGATAAGATGTGACACAGCAGGCGTTGACAGTAAGCCATTTTCACCCACCATTACATGTTTAACGCCATTAGCCGCTGCTATTTTCAGGATGATCTGAATTGCCTGAGAATTATAAAACCGACCATCCCCACCAAGAATTAACAGGTTGCCTTTAAGGTTGCTGGCAGTATTAAAGGTAGACTGAACAAAATTGTGCAAATAACCGGGTTGTTGGAATACGGTGACTTTTTTGCGAAGTCCTGAAGTGCCTGGTTTTTGATCGAAATAGGGTTTTGCTGGTTTTGAATTATTTTTCATTATGTGAGTATGAATCTTTTAATGTAATTGTAATATAGATAAGCATAATGCAGGCCAAAATTGTGATCCGCTTTCACTATATAGTATCAGGTAAAAAATAAACTTGTGTTAAATTTATGCTCTATTATAAAGCGAAAATAAATATACTGTTTGGAACAGGTGCAATATTCAAAAATTATATGGCTTATTTATTAACTTAACTGAAAAAACAAGCCAATATAGGCATTATATCAAGATGCACTCTCTTGGAACGGATATTGCTGATGTATATGGCAAAGATTTATATATTGACCATATTTTTTATTAAAGGATGAACTGATAATGTCGCAACTTACACATTCAGACAGCTGGGCAGAATTAATCAAACATTTTGAAGAAATAAAAGATCTTCATATGCGGGATTTGTTTGCACAAGATAAAAGCAGGTTTGAAAAATACTCGTTAAAGCTAAATGACATTCTTTATGATTTTTCAAAAAATAGAATTACTGATAAAACGCTGAAATTATTATTACAGCTTGCAAAAGATGCCGGGCTTTCTGAGTGGATAGAAAAATACTTTGCTGGTGATCGAATTAATCATACAGAAAACAGGCCTGTTTTACATACAGCATTAAGAATCCAGGAAAATACACCCGTTTATGTAGACGATATTGATATTATTCCTGAAATAAGAACTGAGCGAGAACGGGTTAAACATTTAGCTGAAAAAATAAGAACCCGGAAATGGCTGGGTGTTACAAATCAGGCGATCACTGATGTGGTTAATATAGGAATAGGTGGATCACACCTGGGACCATTGATGGTGACAGAAGCCTTAAGAGCACATGCTCTGCATGATCTTAATATTCATTTTGTTTCAAATATTGATGAAAATCATATTAATGATACATTGGAATACCTCAATCCTGAAACCACTTTTTTTATAATTGCTTCTAAAACATTTACCACGCAGGACACTATGGTCAATGCTGAAACTGCACGCCAGTGGTACATAAATAAAATTGGTAGTAGTGAAAAAATTGAACGTCATTTTTCTGCAGTGACTTCAAACGTTAAGCTTGCAACGGAGTTTGGAATTGCAGAAGACAATATTTTTAAAATGTGGGACTGGGTTGGAGGACGTTATTCATTATGGTCAGCAATTGGTCTGTCTATCGTCATTGCGATAGGCTCAGAACATTTTGATGATTTACTGGCCGGAGCATATGAAGCCGATCTGCATTTTAAAAATGCACCTCTTGAAGAAAATATCCCGGTAATGATGGCGCTATTAGGGATATGGTATAACAATTTTTTTAAGGCTCAGAGTATGGCCGTATTACCTTATGATCAACGTTTACATCGTTTTCCAGCTTACTTGCAACAAGCTGATATGGAAAGTAATGGTAAGTACGTTGATCGAGAAGGGCATGACGTAGATTACACAACAGGCCCTGTTATATTTGGTGAGATCGGTATTGCCGCTCAGCATGCATTTTTTCAACTATTACATCAGGGAACTAAACTTGTTCCTGCAGATATCCTGGCACCTGTATATAGCTTTCGCTGCATTGCCCGACATCACCGCGCATTAATGTCTAATGTTTTTGCACAAACTGAAGCCTTAATGAAAGGTAAAACAGAAGATGATGTCTATAAAGAGTTGAAGCTGGAAGGCCTGGATGATGAAGGAATAAAAAAACTGATGCCGTATAAAGTTTTTCCCGGCAACAGGCCAACCAGTACATTTTTATTTGATACGCTTGATCCAAAAACATTGGGAACAATCATCGCGCTGTATGAACATAAAATATTCGTGCAGGGGATTATCTGGAATATTAATTCATTTGATCAGTGGGGCGTTGAGCTTGGTAAACAGCTGGCTAAAAATATATTAAATGAATTAAATGATGCAGAAAAAATAAACTCACATGACAGCTCAACAAATGGTCTTATTAATTATTACAAACAGCGTAGACCAAAAAAACAATAAAGATAGTCATCGGTGGCATATAAAAAGATATCTGATTATTAATCATCACTAAAATATCTGCCAATATTGTGGTGAAAGAATGCTAAGTGTGAAAATTACAGCGGCTAATCTCTATTTATGGTTTGAGTGTTGTTTTAAAATGTTATTTTATTTTTCATTAATTTACTTTGGCAGTAAATACTGTGCTGAAAATTATTCTTTGTGAGCACTATCCCTGTGATCATAATATTGTCGGCCAAATTATCCCAGTTTATTTTATTTTTATAACGCGTGCCTTCATGTTTAAAATAATGATGGATATTCGATATTTTCTTTTTATCTGTTGTATGTAAAAAGATTTTTTTTGTGTGATGGATTGTTTCCTGGCATTGCTTCTGGCTGGCTTTTTTTACAGGGTTACTTACTTTTATGTCAATCGTGCCTCGCCGGGCATTGTAGTTAGCCCCTATTGTTGCATTAGTTAGACCCGGGAAGGTTTTATTACTTAACATTGAATTAAGTTTTAATAAGCCAAGGTCCATCATGGTGACGGGTTCTTTTGCAATTATGCTTGCAGCAGTATTTTTATCTGCATTGGACAGTGCGGGTAAGAGTAATAATACCATTATATAGTAGACCGCTATTTTCATTTGTATACCTTGCTAGTTAAAGTCGTTATTTATCTTTATTGCCCTATTTGATTTAGTGCTTTATTTATAAAATATATGTCTTCCGATTAGTGCTATCGGTTTCTTCTTCCTCGCCCAGCTGGGTTTAATGTGTTTGGCATGGTAAAACATCGCCCCATTTAAACGATGTCTACTTTTTTCATTATAACTGGTTTCTGCAATTTTCCATGCGCGAAGCCAGGCTTTGGATTTGAGTTTGGGTGGTTCATCAAACTCGGTCCATGAAAATTGTCCGACATAGCGTTTACGAATTATGTCCCAGTTTTTTTCATAGACAACATCACAAATATTATCGGGATAGCGTTTAGAATCAACCCTGTTTAAGGTTACGCTGGCAACGGCGCGCTGCCCGGCGTTGCTTTCACTGCGTGCTTCATGAAAAACATTCAATGCCAGGCATTTAATATTACGTTGAATGTTTTTATATTTAACTACCTGGTATGTCAGAGTGGGAATGGATATTACAACAAAGATAAATGCGGTTAAGAGTATATAGCCAGTTTTGTTTTTTAATTGCCAGTGAAAATAAACGCTATGCCAGAGTGAAGTAATAGAAGCGACTACTTTTGTCCATGCTTGTTTTAAAATAGCTTTCCACATGAAGTCACTATAATCCATTTTACATTGTATAAAGTTGAACGTGTTCTCGCTTTATAATCGGTGGAAAAAGCGATTTGGCCTGGGTAAATAATAATTTTCATAATTTAATGACATTACAACATGTTGCGTTCGACCAATAATTTCACTTCGTGGTATTAAACCGATATATCTTGAGTCTGCACTGTTATCACGGTTGTCACCTAACACCAGGTAATAGTTATCGGGTATTTTTACATTATAAAAACTGGAGTTGTTGTTTGAAAACTGATTTAGCTGGATATGATAGTTGATGTTTTTATGGCGTTCTTCTGCAATCAGTGTACTGGCTCGTTGGCTTAATATTTTGTATTCAAGTGTTTTTCCATTGAGGCTAATAATGTTGTTATTCATGCTTACTGTATCACCCGGCAACCCCATTACACGTTTGACTAATCGTTTACCGGCTTTTTCTGATTCAAAGATGATGATGTCTCCGCGTTCCGGGGAGGCAAAGTTTTTTAATGTGATACCGGTAAAAGGCAGTTTTAAATCATAAGCAATTTTATTCACCCAGAGGCGGTCACCTTCGAGAATGGTTGGTTTCATCGAGCCCGTTGGAACGGTATTCCAGTCGGCAATGGACGTTCTGAACAGAACCATCAAGCTAATAAAGAGTATTAAATAGCGGTTATTCTTCCAAAAATCAGGTATTTTTGAGCTCATTGAATTTTCCTTTATTAAAATACGACCGTAATTCAATCAGTTAGTTTCAAATAGCCTGTCCGACGGGTTTGTCACTCTAAACTTTTACCATCAAGAGACGCTAAGTCACTATAGACTTAAAAATAACATTGTTGTGTAAGTAGGTACTAACCCATGATACGGAATACATGTGCTTTGAGCACCCTTGCGATTAGTTTCTTTATCTTGATTTCGCCCGTATGGGCGGGTTATCAGTTTTATGGCGCTGATTTAGATGATGCTAAGTGGCACACAAGTGGTAATCGTTTGGAGTGTCGTTTGAGCCAGGTGATCCCCGGTTATGGTGAAGCCACGTTCAAACACCGTGCACTACAGGCAATGGAATTTCGTGTTTCTTCACACTATATGCCAAGAAAAGCAGGGCAGGCACTGTTATTTATTAATCCACCCGACTGGAAAAAATATGCCAGTCGGAAGGTTTTAGGCCGTGTTCCGTTGAATACGCAAAAAGATGCCATTGTTGTTCCGGATGACTGGGCACAGCGTATGGCGTTGGAATTGCGCGAGGGAATGGAGGCGGTGTGGACTCATGCTGACTGGGCAGATGGACAAGATCTGATTACGGCAAAGGTCTTACCATTACGTTTTGAGTCGGCCTGGCGTGATTTTGAGCAATGTGCTGAGCATTTAATTAACTATGGTTTGGATGATGTGCGTTCCAGCGAGTTTTATTTTTCAAAAGAAGGTATGCAGCTGAGTGCGAAAGAAAAGGACTATTTAAACCGGCTCGCAGAATATGTTTCGCTGGATACTGATTTTCAGCATATCAGTATTAATTCTTATACTGATAGCCGGGGCGTTCGTCGCGCTAATTTAGCGATGTCAAAAAAACGTGCAGATATGGTGAAAAATTACCTTATAAATAAAGGAGTTAGCCCGAAGCACTTTGTTGTTGTTGCTCAAGGTGAGGCAAAACCAAAATATGATAACCGGACAGAATCTGGCCGTGCAAAAAACCGGCGGGTAGAAGTCAGACTCGTAAAGTAACCATTCAGTGAAGTAAAAATTCAGCACAGATAAGTCTTATCTCGGGTATAATCACGCCCCTAATTTCTAATCCATTAATTTAATACTTGTTCGGGAGAGTCCGATAAGTGGAGTTTGGCAATGAGCGACGTTAAAAAAGTGGTATTGGCCTATTCTGGTGGCCTTGATACATCAATTATTCTGAAATGGCTGGAAGATACCTATGGCTGTGAGGTGGTGACATTTACTGCTGATATTGGTCAGGGTGAAGAAGTTGAACCTGCACGAGCCAAAGCGAAAGCGATGGGTGTTAAGGAAATTTATATTGAAGATTTACGTGAAGAATATGCGCGTGATTATGTTTTCCCCATGTTTCGTGCCAATACCATTTATGAAGGTGAATACCTGCTCGGTACCTCAATTGCTCGTCCATTAATTGCGAAACGATTAATCGAAATTGCCAAAGAAGTGGGCGCGGATGCGATCTCGCATGGTGCAACCGGTAAAGGCAATGACCAGGTGCGTTTTGAACTGGGTGCCTACGCCTTGATGCCTGATGTGAAAGTTATCGCGCCCTGGCGTGAATGGGACTTAAGCTCGCGTGAATCGTTAATGGCTTATGCTAAAGAACATAATATTCCGGTAGATTTTGCCAAACAGGGCAAAAAATCACCTTATTCAATGGATGCTAACCTGTTACATATTTCTTATGAAGGTGACATTTTAGAAGATCCATGGGCTGAGCCAGAAGAAGATATGTGGCGCTGGAGTGTCTCACCTGAAGCGGCTCCTGATAAAGCCACTTACGTTGAGCTTGAATATGAGAAAGGCGACATCGTGGCAATTAATGGCGAGAAAATGTCTCCTGCTACGGTAATGGAATATCTCAATAAAGTCGGTGGTGCAAATGGTATTGGACGTGATGATATTGTTGAAAATCGTTATGTTGGTATGAAGTCACGTGGTTGTTATGAAACCCCCGCGGGAACCATTATGTTAAAAGCTCACCGTGCAATGGAATCGTTAACGTTAGATCGTGAAGCCATGCATCTCAAAGACGAAATGATGCCTCGTTATGCAAAGACGATTTATAACGGCTACTGGTGGTCACCAGAGCGTGAAGCCATGCAAGCATTAATCGATAACACTCAGAAATTTGTTAACGGTATTGTTCGTATGAAACTCTATAAAGGTAACGTTATCGTGGCTGGCCGTAAGTCTGAGAAAGACTCCTTATTTGATGAATCCATTGCGACTTTTGAAGATGATGCGGGCGCATATGACCAAAAAGATGCTGCTGGTTTTATCAAACTTAATGCATTGCGTTTACGGATAGCCGCGAAAAGGAAATAATTAAAGTTCTTTGTTAATGTAAAAAACCTGCTTTTGCAGGTTTTTTTATGTGAAATAATTATTATCACGTTTTATTTGTACGTCTATTGTGTGCGGTTTATTAAAGTTATCCCTGGCATAAGTCGATAAGATAGGTCTCAGTAAACAGAATAACTTAATTTTTCAGTTGCTTTTATATGAATGAAAAAGGTGTAGGTAATAATAATTTTGTTAAATCATGCCACTGAATCAGAAAATAAAATATTCAATATTTTATTAGCCGAAGATGAGCCATCAAACCAGCTTCTAATGCAGAAGATGCTTAATCTTGCAGGGCACAAAGTTACCATCGCTGAGAATGGCCAGGAAGCATTGAATTATTTAAAAACCAATACTTATGATGCCTGTATTTTTGATATGCAAATGCCCGTAATGTCTGGGATAGAAGCCATTGTCACGTATAAAAATGAAAATGGTGAAAGTAAAACGCCATTTATTATGCTGACCGGAAACACAGAAAAGAAAGCGATTGAAGAGTGTTTGCAAGCAGGTGTAGCAATGTATTTGGCTAAACCTGTTAAATTAAAAAAATTGCTCGAAGCGATTAATTATGTCTTAAGTAATGATGAACATAAAAATGGAAAGTTTAATTCTGAACCAATTATAGATATTACCCAACTTCATAATTATGATGATCAAGATTTTCTTGATGAGTTCATTGAAATTTTTAAGCTGAGTGCAGAGAAATTATCAAAAGATCTAAATAATACTCTGGAAAATAACTATGATATTTTTATGAATGTTGTTCATTCAATAAAAGGTCTTTCAGGAAACATTGGTGCGCAAACGTTAAGAGAAATCACAATAGAAGCAGAAGGCTTAAATCCTGAAGATTATAATAAATATTCTGCTGAATATTATACTAAAATAGTTTACGAGTTATTAAGAACCCAGGCGGAGTTAGTTAAGTATTCAAGTAAAAAATAAAAACCGGATTGTAAAGGTGGATGAGATATAAATTAAAGCCCATATTAATATATTAATACGGGCTTTAATTTTTAAACATGCCTTAAGTATTACGCTGGACTGAGTTTTTTGCTAATCCAGTAATCGATGCTGACATATCGACCGCTGCCGACAAAAAACAACGTTAACAGCATGACAAAATATGTTGCAGCAAACTCGATACCATTCTTTAGAACTGTAATAGAACCCGCTTCAGTTAACCAGTCATAATTACCATGTTGCTTTAAAAGTGATCGGGCAGCATCTTTGCGCTCGTTTGCGGCATCAATTAAATCAGTACGCCATTCCCACGGAACAGTTAAGGTTGACTCTGGTAATGCATGCCAACCATTTTCCCAGTGCGCAGTTCCTGCGGCAACAACCATAGTCATCATAAGCGGGATAGCAAACCAGCGAGTCGCTAAACCAAGCAAGAGGGCAATACCACCAAAAAATTCAGTTGCACCTGCCATTACAGCCATAAACATGGGGGCGGGCATGCCTAATATTTCTCCAAAGTAGTAAGCCGTACTATCTAAAGCCATAAGCTTACCGTACCCGGCAATGATAAATATGGGAGCGAGGAAGATTCTTAATAATAATGGTGCGAGAAAATCAGCTTTTCTTGTGCGATCAAGTAATGATTGTAATTGTAGTAATTTATCCATATTGTCACTCCAATAATTATTTTTATTCATTGTTTATGTTAATAGTAGGACAATAAAATTAGAGTTCGTTCATAGATTAGATTTATTATTTACACCCAAGATCACATTTCTATTTTTTAAATCCTGGATAATCTGATGACCTCCCTGAATGACAACATCAGGCTCTGGATGATTCAATTGCGAGGCAATCTTTTCCAGTATTTCTTTTGTCGTGAAATTATTTTTTTCATTAATGAATTGTATAAGTAAGGCGGTAACAGGATTTAACTCCATAAAATGAACTTTATCATTGAGGTCGCGATAAATAAGTAAGTAGGTTGCTTCAGCGGAAGGAGACTCGGGTACAAAGTTTGAACAAATATTTTGTACCGGGTATTGATAAGTTAAGGGCCAGGCTAAAGGTGACATAACGGGCTGACTATTTAATAAGTCACCATCAGTGTCTATGGTATCCCAGTTAATATCCTGATCTAAATCAGAAGTCATCAGTGCCAGTTCAATCCATTCATAATGAGCGAGCTCCTTAATAAAAGCAGGATCATTTGCATTGTTACGTTCAGTCTCAATATACTTTAAGAATTCTCGTGGCATCTCTGGAAATAAAGGCGTATGTGACAGGTGGTTACTGAAATAATCGCGTATCATTTCATGCCAGTCACTTTCTGCTGTTATTGATTTTAATACAGGGTATGTATTTGCAATGAAATCTTCAACATTATTATAAAATAAATCGCTATAAATTTTCATGCGTCGAGCTTCAATAGCCGCAGGCTTTTGATTTAACGCCGGGTTACGGATATGTGCAGCAAAGTCATACTGCATTTGCTTAAATAGAGGTAAATTAGCCATGGTGAATGTGGTTGGCCTGTTGTTTTCCCCATTTGTTTTGAATTTCTAAAATAGTATCAACTTCGGTTAACAGCTCGGAAATGGGAGGGATATTAAAGTCACGTTCCAGCAATGTGGGCATGACACCAAATAGATCATAGGTTTTGTGTAATAAGTTCCAGACAGGATCAACTACATTTGCACCATGCGTATCAACAATTAAGTCATCGGCTTCATTATAATGACCAGCGATGTGTAAGTAGGTGACATGTTCCACAGGAAGTTTTTTCAGGAAACCAACAGCATCATACTTGTGGTTGATACTATTGACGTAAATATTATTAACGTCTAACAGAAAGTCACAATCAGCTTCACTGATCACCGCGTTAATAAAATCAATTTCTGTCATTTCATTTGAAGGTGCTGCGTAATATGAGACATTTTCCATTGCGATACGTTGCTCCAGTATATCCTGGGTGCGTCGTATACGTTCTGCCACATAATGCACAGCTTCTTCGGTAAAGGGGATAGGCATCAAGTCATATAAATGACCATCATCACTACAGTAACTTAAATGATCACTGTAAGTAGGAATATTGTGTTGTTT
>JAPHTF010000168.1 GCA_026197095.1 Gammaproteobacteria bacterium | reverse complement strand
GTTCAAAATTTGGCATAACAATACCCGTAGCTTTAATAACTATAATAAGTTTTGAGAATCAATATTAGAGTTTGATTAATTGAAATACAAACTCATAAAAACAGGGATTACAAAATAATATGCACATCGCTATCGTTGATGATGATCCGGATATCGCTGCACTTTTAATGTTATGGCTTGAAGAAGAAGGCCATGATTGTACTCATTTCTCCAGTGGCCAGGGCTTTATTCAGGCTATTAAAAGCAAAAATTTTGATATTGTTCTGCTTGACTGGATCATGCCTGAATTTGATGGCGAGCAAACATTAAACTGGATCAAGAGCCACGAAGATATTGATGTACCTGTAATTTTTGTTACACAAAAAACGACCGAGGATGATGTTGCAAAAATTCTCACTTTAGGGGCAGACGATTACATTACTAAACCCGTCAGGCATAAGGAAATGATCGCGCGGATTAATGCCGTGGCGCGTCGAACTAATCCACATGTTGATGACGAAGTGATTGAGTTATCACCTTACCGTATTGATTCCACCTCTCGTGAAGTAAGCGTTGAAGGCGAACAAATCAAGCTCACAGAAAAAGAGTTTAAATTAGTCCATTTTTTATTTAAGAATGTGGGGCGTTTATTATCGCGAGACCATATTTTATCTGCAGTTTGGGGTTATGACTTAGGAATTAATACCCGTACGGTGGATACTCATATGAGCCGTATTCGTAAAAAACTGTATATCGATCCTGATAAAGGCTGGCGTTTAAGCTCTATTTATCACCAGGGATATCGTTTGGAGCATCTTGTTCACGCAGGTGAGTAGTTTCAACTTACGTTTTTAAAAGAGCGGCACGTTTTATTTCCAAAAACTCTGGTTTTAAAAAAATTCAATGTCATCTTCAGTCGTTTTCTCGACGGCGACTTTTAATGCTTGTTCAATGGGTATTCCATTTAATACTGCGTCAAACATTTCTTGATCTGAATCGAGCGTATATTTAGAACGAATAGTCTGTTGTAAATTTAACCACTCTTCCTTGTTGTGTGTTTTGGACTCATCTTTTAATACCACTGTTAACGAGTTCAGCGCTTTTGAAACCAGGGCCATTCTTTGGCTTAATTTATCATAAAATTGAAAAGCCATTATTGAGCTTCCCACTCGTTGTGCTATGTCCTGGCAGTTTTTATTAATCTCATTTTTTGCTGGCGAGTCATCAAGTTCCATTGTTGATCGGGTTATCTTTTCTGCAGAAGTTATCATCTCAACAAAAGACTGGCTCAAGGTTGTAAATGAATCATCGCCTTCAATCATGGCATGCTCTATACGTGCAACAGCAACATTAATTATTAATATGGTTTCTCTGATTTGAGAGCAGTCATCATTATTTTTCATCATTGGATTTCTTTTAAATGTTATGTCTCTTTATTTTTTACCTTTTATTTAGCGGCATTTGAGATAAAAACATAAATGTTTTATGTATCTATTCAACGCGAAGGTTAAACAGAATCTCACTATGTAATAAAAACATAAACGAATCGTAATCTATGTGTCATTTTATTTGATTACATTTTCACCATATTTATTGAAAAGGTGAAAAGTATGTCATTTGTTGCATCAAATATTGCTGTAAAAGAAGTAAAAAATACGAAAAGTAGCACGCGATTTAGTGTCAGGTTAGCAGAAAATAGTGAAGAAATAGAACAGTGCTTACGCTTGCGTTACCGGATTTTTGCTCAGGAAATGGGCGCAAGATTGTCTTCAAATGATAAGGGGCTTGATAAAGATCGCTTTGACGAATTCTGTAAGCATTTAATGGTATTTGATAAAGATAGCGGTAAAGTTATTGCGACAACACGTTTATTAACGAGTAAAGATGCTAAAAAATCCGGCTATTTTTATTCTGAAACAGAATTTGATCTTGAATTGATATTGAATCAGCCTGGCCAATTTATGGAAGTGGGCCGTACCTGTATTGATGCAAAAAGTCGTAAAGGTGCCGTACTGGCTATGCTCTGGCAGGGCATTGCAGAAATAGTGATTAAGCACAAAATCGACTTTCTGATTGGTTGTGCCAGTATTTCTTTGCGTGATGGCGATGATTATATTAATTCTATTATGCATGTTTTACGTAAGAAGCATTTTTCATCAAACGATCATCGTGTCAGACCGCTTGTTCCGCTTCGCATGAAAAAACAAACAGCCGATGAAAGTGTATCTGTGCCTACATTACTTAAAGGTTACTTACGCCAGGGTGCCATGATTTGTGGTGAACCACATTGGGATGCAGAGTTTAATGTGGCGGATGTTTTTGTATTGCTATCTTGTGAAAACATTAGTGATAACTACTTACGCCATTTTTTTCAGCGTGTATAAAAAATGAATAAGCTTTCTCAATTATTTAATTTTTTGAATGCGTCATATCGTTTGTTATGGCTAGGTTTACATTTCATATATGGTCTTAACCTGTTATTAGTCTACCGTTTCCGTTGGGGTAAACAATGGTTCTATACCCAGCAGGGAGCACGCTCTATTCAGAAATGGTTTCGTCAGGGCAGTCGTATATTAGGCCTTAAGATTCAAATGAGTGGAGCGGTGAACTCAGGTTCTACGATGCTCGTTTCTAATCATATTTCCTGGCTTGATATTGTTGCGATAGCCGCATCGACCCCGGTTACCTTTGTTTCAAAGCTTGATTTAAAAAGTTGGCCGATGATAGGTGTGTTAGCAAAATCTTCGGGAACCGTTTTTATTAAACGGGGCAGTTTATTTTCAATGCATCAGACAATTTCAAATTTGATTGATGTTTTAAACTCGGGTCGCAAAACCATCTTTTTTCCTGAAGGCACGACCACAACCGGTGTCGGTGTGAAAAAGTTTAACAGCGGCTTGTTTGAAACAGCCCATAGAGTCGGTACACCTGTGCAACCTGTTGCGATAAGTTACTTCCGTAACGGCGAGCCTGATCGCGATGTGGCGCCTTATGTCGATGATGACCATTTTATGCTGCATTTGTGGACATTATTGTATCGGGGTAAATTAGAGTTAGAGCTCGATTTTCTCGATGAGATTCTGCCTGAAAAGCATAGTCGCCGCGAATTAGCTCATCTTTGTCAGTCTCGAATTAGCGAAGTGATCGAGACGTCAGCGATGATTCATACGGATTACCCGCTAAGTGTGGATGAGCGAGCTTTGTTTTCTTATAGTTAAGTGAGCTAAATTGCGATTTTAAGAAGAATTTGCTGGGTAATTAACCATTTCAGCTATATAATGCGCACCTTTTGCATTTCCGGAGTTATCCCCAGTGATTGAGAATTTGCGTAACGTCGCCATTATTGCCCACGTTGACCATGGTAAAACTACCCTGGTTGACCAACTATTAATCCAATCAGGCACATTTGAAAGTCGTGGTGAAGCGGAAACGCGGATGATGGATTCTAACGATCTTGAAAAAGAGCGTGGTATCACGATTTTATCGAAAAATACCGCGGTTAAATGGAATGATTACCGTATTAACATCGTAGACACCCCGGGCCATGCTGATTTCGGTGGCGAAGTAGAGCGTGTTCTTTCAATGGTTGACTCAGTATTGCTCCTGGTTGATGCCGTTGAAGGCCCTATGCCGCAAACACGCTTTGTAACGGAAAAAGCGCTAAAACGCGGTTTACGTCCTATTGTTGTGGTCAACAAAATTGATCGGCCGGGCGCTCGCCCTGAATGGGCTTTGGATCAAACCTTTGAGTTATTTGATCGCCTCGGTGCGACTGATGAGCAGCTCGATTTCCCTGTTGTTTATGCGTCAGGTTTAAATGGTTTTGCCGGTTTAGAGCCAGAAGTCCGTGAAGGTGACATGACGCCTTTGTTTGAAGCAATCATTGAGCATGTACCTGTACCTCCGGTTGATGCTAATGCCCCTTTACAGCTGCAAGTGTCTTCACTTGATTACAACAGCTTTGTGGGTGTTATCGGTATTGCCCGTATTGCGCAGGGCAAAATTAAGAAAAACGAGCCTATTACACTCATTGACGTAGATGGCAAAACACGAAATGGTCGTGTTCAAATTATTTATGGTTTCCTTGGTCTTGAGCGTGTTGAAGTTGAGACAGCTGAAGCCGGCGACATCATTGCCTTCACGGGTATTGATGGTCTGCGTATCTCAGATACGCTTTGTAATCCTGCTCACGTGGCTGCACTTCCACCCTTATCGGTTGATGAGCCAACTCTGAGTATGACTTTCCAGGTAAATAATTCTCCACTTGCTGGTCAAGATGGTAAGTTTGTTACCACACGAAATATTCAGGATCGTTTAGATCGTGAGCTTATTCATAATGTGGCTTTACGTGTTGAGCAAGGTGATTCACCGGATAAATTCCGTGTATCTGGTCGTGGTGAACTACACCTTTCAATTTTAATTGAAAATATGCGTCGTGAAGGTTTTGAATTGGGTGTATCTCGTCCGGAAGTTATTGTGCGTGAAGTTGATGGCGTTAAAGAAGAGCCATATGAAATGATTACTACGGATGTTGAAGAACAACATCAGGGTAGCATTATGGAGAAACTTGGCGAACGTGGTGCTGATTTAAAAGACATGGTTCCCGATGGTCACGGCCGTGTTCGTTTAGACTTTATGATTCCTGCGCGTGGACTTATTGGCTTCCGAACAGAATTTATGACTGCAACGCAGGGCACCGGTTTAATCTACAGTGTATTTGATCATTACGGCCCTGTAAAAGAAGGCACATACGGCCAACGCATGAATGGTGTATTGATTTCAAACGGTAAAGGTAAGGCGGTTGGTTTCTCGCTGTTTAACTTGCAGGAACGTGGCCGCATGTTCCTTAACCATGGCGATGAAGTTTATGAAGGTATGATCGTAGGCATCCATTCTCGTTCAAATGATCTGGTTGTTAACGTGTTAAAGGGTAAACAATTAACTAACGTTCGTGCATCAGGAACAGATGAAGCCATTTCATTAACACCACCTATTAAACAAAGCCTGGAGCAGGCATTAGAATTTATAGATGATGATGAATTAGTAGAAGTTACGCCTCATCACATTCGCTTGCGTAAAAAGATGTTAAGTGAAAATGATCGAAAAAGAGCAGGTCGCGAAGCTAAGTAATTTTAGTTTTAGTATTTGCCAAAAAAGCCCCGTTAAGATTATTCTTAACGGGGCTTTTTTATTTGTTACACTAATTATAATCAGAGCGAGTTATAATCATAGCGAGTTAAAATAATAACAAGGGACTGCAATATGCTACATAAATTTCAAGATTTCTTTAGCCTTCTTCCTGTCATGAAACAGGTCATTTCACGTTTTCCTGTTGCGTTTATATTTATATTATTGCTAACAATAATATCTTTGTTGTTATTACATTCGGTTGAATTATTTAGCAAAGGTATTATGGCAAAGCTCTATTTAATTATGGGTTTTGGCACAATGGCCCATGTTTCATTTAAGTTATATGTCGAGAATAAAAGCTGCTCTTTATTAAAATACGGCATTGGCTCATTAATCCTAACGTTTATTATCATTTTTTATGCCGTTGTGCTTCTAGATAAAGCGGCATTCTCATCAATACTTTTCTTTTCCCTGGCACTTGCTTTGAGCTGGATGTTCGCACCTTATATTTCAAGAAAAAGTAGCGAAAATTCTGTCTGGTATTTTAATTATCAAACTGGCGTTGCACTATTTTTTGCAGCAATAGCCGCCGTTGTTTTTGGTGGCGGCTTATCTCTTCTTTTACTGAGTATTGGTTATTTATTTGAAGTGAAAGTGCCGAATATTTTATATGGTGATATCTGGATCATTACCTGGGGAATTCTTTTTACCAGCTATGTTTTATCAAACATAGCAAAAACGTTTGATTATGAAGATGAAAGTTGTGCTTTTCCAAAAGGTATTGGCTTTATTGCAAATTATATTTTAGTTCCCCTTATGGTGGCTTATATTGCCGTTTTGTATGCCTATTTCTTTAAAATTATTTTACAGTGGGAATTACCAAAGGGAAATCTGGGATGGATGATATCCGCCTTTGGCATCATTGGTATTGCAACAAAACTCATTGCGTATCCTATTTGCCACAAGGGCACAAAATTAATGGCCCTGTTTGATCGGTATTTTTATTACGCGCTCATTCTTCCGGTAGTCATGTTATTTATCGCTATTTTCATGCGCATTAATGAGTATGGCGTAACCGAACAGAGGTATGCAGTCGTTCTTTTAGGTGTCTTGTTTTCTATCGTTATACTGGCAGCAATTATAAAAAAAGATCAGTTTCACATTAAGCACGTTCCTATGCTATTGGCCATATTAGTTATAGTGGCTTCATATGGCCCCTGGAGTGGCGCAGAGATCTCATTAAAGAGTCAGCTCAAGCGTTTTCAATCATTATTAGTGAAATATGATCTTATTGTGGATGGTCAGGTTGTGAAATCTACACAGGATATTACTTTTGAAGATCGTAAAGCAATAAGTTCGATAGCAGATTATCTGGCTAAGAATAAATGGCGGAAAACTCAGTTAATGCCATTATTTGAAACAATATTATCTGAACAAGCCGTCGATAAAGAGGATTCTAAAGCTGTTAACAGCAGAAACCTTTTGGCATTAATTAATGTTAAGTATGTAGGTAAGTGGCAAAAAAAGCCTAAATATGATGCAGAAGAATTATTTAGCTACAGTAATCATCAAAGACTAAATAATTCTATGATTGATATTTCGGGTTTTGATTATATCGGCAGGCAAAATTTTTATTTATATAATAAAGAAAAGTCGTCGCATAATTTTTTATTTATACAAAATAATAAAAAGAAAAAAATAAAATCCAGTATAACTAATAGTGTTCTGGATATAAGTATTGATGAGAAACACCACTTTAAGTTTGATTTAAATAAACATATACGTAACATGAAAAAACAAGGTATAGAAACGATTAATAAAAATAATGCAGAGCAATTACTTTTATCGCAAATTAGTACAGATGGAAAAGTAAGGATTAAAATTATTATTGAGCAATTAAATGGAAAAATTATCAATAAGAATAAAGTCACCTGCAGCAATGTAAAGTATATATTAATGCTGGATTTTAAAAATTGATTAATGATTACATGGTTTTAGAACAGGATTACAACTATTATGTTCATTCAAATATCAGTTTAAGGAGATTATGATGATTGGGAAAAAGAATATTGTTTTTGGTTTTATATTTTTGGCCTTTACCGCGGCACTGGGTGCAAAAATGGTCAATATGTATGAAGAATACGGTAGTGTATCAGCAGAAAAACAAGCACATGTTGGCAGATTGGCGCAACTGAAAGTAGATGGATTTGAAGAACAACTTGAGCCATTAGATGCAAAACAAATTGCCATGGCAAATACGGATGGTATTTTAAGTATGAGCAAGCTAAGTAATGTTGAGTTTGGCATCGACTTTATAAAAGGCGGGCCACATGCTCATGGTAACCTTGAAGCATTATTAAATATTGTTGCCGGCTTTATTCTTTGCTTTGTTTCAATTGCAGCGTGGCAAAAACAATTACTCAGCTGGGGATTCATTCTGGGCACAGTATTGCATGCCGGTATGATGACTCTGGAACGTGTTTTTGACATGGCATGGGCCGGGCAGGTACTGCAAACAGGTATTGGCCCCATCTTGATTTTGGCATCACTCTTCTTCATGGGTATCGCTGTTGCTATGGGTTTTAAAACCGAAATGGTAAAAGATTAATTATGAAATTGTGGTCATTGCGAGGGAGTGAAATGACTGCTGCAATCTAAATGAGTTGAGTACTTAGTATAGTTCTCCCTAATCTGACGGAGGGTACTACGTCGTTCCTCCTCGCAATGACAAAAGACAGAAATAACAATGAGAAACTTATACCCCGACATTAAACCCTATAAAACACACCATATAAAGGTTGATGAACCGCATGTTTTATATGTAGAAGAAAGTGGCAATCCTGAAGGTCTTCCGGTGTTGTTTGTTCACGGTGGCCCTGGTGCGGGCTGTGAGGCTTATCATCGTCGTTTTTTTGATCCAAATTTATACCGGATTATTTTATTTGATCAACGTGGTGCAGGTCGCTCAACACCTCATGCGGAACTCAAAGGCAATACGACCCAGGATCTGGTTGCTGACATGGAGATCATAAGAGAGCAGTTGGACATTAATCGATGGGTGTTATTCGGCGGTTCATGGGGTTCGACTTTATCTTTAGTCTATGCCGAAACACATGTTGATCGGGTTATGGGATTAATCGTGCGTGGTATATTTTTATGTCGTAAAAAAGAAATTAACTGGTTCTATCAGCAAGGTGCTGATTGCATATTCCCGGATTACTGGCAGGATTTTATTTCACCTATTCCTGTTGCTGAGCGTGGTAACTTGCTTAAAGCCTATTACCAAAGGCTGACAGGTGAAAATGAAATTGCACAAATGCAAGCGGCAAAAGCATGGTCAATATGGGAAGGCCGAACAGCAACACTGAAATACAATAAAAATGTTGTAGATCATTTTGGTAGTGCTCATACCGCATTAAGCCTGGCCCGCATTGAAAGTCATTATTTTATACATGACTCATTTTTAGAAGAAAATCAGATCTTAAATAATGCCAATAAGTTACAGAATATTCCGGGTGTTATTGTACAAGGGCGTTATGATTTAATTTGCCCTCTGGAAAGTGCATGGCAACTGCATAAGGCCTGGCCAAAAGCTGAGCTAAAAATTATTGCTGACGCAGGCCACTCTGCAACTGAACCCGGAACCATAGATGCATTGATTAATGCAACTAATGAAATGCTGAATATTTTAAAATGATTGCATTGATTCAGCGTGTCAGCGAAGCAAAGGTCATTGTAAACAATAAAAATATTGGTGAAATACAGCAGGGTGTTTTAGCTTTTATTGGTGTTGAGAAAAATGATAGTGAAGCTGAAGTTACGCGGTTAGTGGATAAAGTTTTGTCTTATCGTATTTTTGCAGATAGCGATGATAAAATGAATTTAAGTGTTGAGGATATTAAGGGCGGATTATTATTAGTTCCTCAATTTACACTTGCTGCCGATACTCAGAAAGGCTGTCGTCCAAGTTTTTCTTCGGCAGCGGCGCCTGAAACAGGTAAAAGGCTATTTGATGAATTTGTTAAACAAGCTAAAAATAAATATCAGTTTATTGAAACAGGCCAGTTTGGTGCGGATATGAAAATATCCCTGTTAAATGATGGCCCGGTTACATTTTGGTTACAGGTAAAGAAATGAAGCATATTTTTATTATTGGCGTTGCCGTTGTACTCCTGTTGTTTTTTATGGTGAATAAGAAGACGGATAATGATAAACCGATTGTAGAAAAATACCCCTGGCAGGTTACCGTATTGCCAGCCGGCCGCTCACGAGTATTTGGCGTTGTGTTGAGTGAAACATTATTAAAAGATATTGATGTCATTTTAAAAAATCGTCCCACGATTGCCCTGTTTGAAACTAACGGTAAGCTGTCATTGGAAGCCTATTATAAAAACGTATCACTCGGTGGATTAATTGGAAGTTTTATTTTTACCCTGAACGCGACTGATGCAGAGCTGAATGAAATAAAACAGGGAAGTAGCAAGAAGAAACGCACCGAAAACAATAATATTCGCTATGAACTCGATAAGCAGGCAACGGACAATGCAAAAGAATTAACGGTGAATAATTTAAATTATATTCCAACAGCTCAATTAGATGAGGAGACTATCCTTAAGCGTTTTGGAGAACCGGCGCATAAGATTAAGTTGAAGACTCAAGAAGCAGGTTGGCACTACCTTTATCCGGAAAAAGGTCTGGATCTTATTTATAAGGAAGAGGGTAAAGAAGTGTTACAGTATGTTTTACCAAAAGATTTTAATGCGCTGCTTGAGCCATTGCAATCTCTTCAAAATCAGAAACATTAATGCAGTTTCTGCCCGCACCTTTTGAGGCATAAAGTGCGTGATCAGCTGCGTTAAGTAACGTTTCTCCAAGGAAGGTGACATTACTGATATTGGTGTTAAACATGGTGGTGCAGCCAATAGATACGGTGACATGAAGATCATCCGGTAAGCTTTTCACCGTTAATACAGCATCTGCAATTGCAGAACGAATACGCTCAGCAATATCCTGCGCGAGATGCGTGTCAGTATTGGTTAATAACACTGAAAACTCTTCTCCACCGTAGCGTGCTAAAACATCGCTCATACGCATCTGACTTTTGATAATGTCGGCAACATAACGTAACACTTCATCACCAACAGCGTGTCCATACAGATCATTAAAAGCTTTAAAGTGGTCAATATCAATAAACAAACAACTTACTGGGAGATGTTGGCGTAAGCCGCGAACAACTTCTTCTTCAAGTCGTTGCATAAAATAACGACGGTTATGAATACCGGTAAGAGCATCGGTTAAGCCGAGTAATTTGAGTTTTTCGTTATTGATCGCATTCTCAATGCAGACGGCAAGAATAGCGGATAAGCGTTTGATTAAATCCGTACCAGAGCCTGCAATAAATCGTGAGCTCTCATTGCTAGCGAGATTAAGGGAACCAATGAGTTTATGGTTACGAATTAAGGGGACAATCGCAACACTTGCAGCTTCTTTTTGAATAGATGGGAAGAGTCGTTGTTTGCATTCATCGCTACATCTTCCCAAATAAGGTTCATCTTTAAAATTAGGAAACAATGTTTTTTGAACGGCAGGGCTTAATGACTTGCCTTCTTGAGTCTGCGCGATAACGACATTTTCAAGTGTGGTATGCGAGTTAGCAAAAATTAAGGTTGGGAGCTTGAGCAATCCCGGGCTCATAAACTCAATAACATGGCGAATTTCATAATCAGCATCAATTAACAACAGTGATACGTAATCAAGCCCATACTCCAGGCGGTATTGCTGTAGAACAATATCAATTAACTCCGGAAGACTGTCTGCGCTAATTAATGCTAATTCCTGACGCTGCAATTTCTGCAATTTCAACTCATTATTTTGCGCCTGAGTGACAAGCGCTTTTAGCTTCTTGCGAAGCTCAAAATTTGAGTAGTCTTTAGTCTGGCTCATCGTCTAATAAGGTAGCAGTATTTATTTTTCGTTAATTTGAACTGACAGCATTATTAAAAATTATAGCTTGCCTGTGCAATACACTGAAAGTGAAGCGCGGGGGGAGTGCGTTCATAGTCAGTACTATAATCGAGTATTTCTGTTTTTGTTTCTGGTGCTATTTTCTAAATTTAGAGCAGCAACAATAGCATTGTTTGCATAAATTTAAACTAATTTAATGTGTTTTTTATTACAAATTCACGGAATATTAATGTGAACTTGGTGATGATAATAATAGGACCAGAGTGAAGCAATATGTCATATTTTCTTCTTAAATTATTGAAAATAATATTTAT
>JAPHTF010000072.1 GCA_026197095.1 Gammaproteobacteria bacterium | reverse complement strand
TAACAAATAGTAAATCCGATAAGCGGTTTAAATAACTGATGCTATGTTCACTTAAGCTTTCTTTACGGGACAAACTGACAACACGTCGTTCTGCTCGGCGACAAACTGTACGTGCTAAATGACAGGCTGAAGTAGCATGTCCACCCGAGGGTAGAATAAACTCTTTAAGGTTAGGTAAATCTTCATTAAACGTATCAAGTGTATTTTCCAAAAATGAGATATAACTTTCATCAAGTGCAGTATATCCCGGTATGCAAAGCTCTCCACCAAGATCAAATAAGTGATGTTGTACTTTATTCAAACAGTCTTGAACAGGTTCAGGAACAACATGTGCCAGTATCATACCAATAATACTATTAAGCTCATCAACCGTACCAAAGGCTTCAACACGGATATGATCTTTTTCAACACGTGAACCATCACCCAGGCCAGTTTCACCCTTGTCACCGGTTCGGGTGTAAATTTTTGATAGACGGTGTCCCATAGTGTCTCCTTTTATTAACCTTGTGTTAGTTGATAAATGATGGGTATCTGGATTTCCATACCATTAATAAGCCAGGATGAAGCTTGAGGTAATTGACCAATTTTTTTTAATGAAATAATGGCTGCCTGATCAAGTACATTATAGCCTGAACTATGACTGATTTTTATGTTTTCAATATTTCCATTGTTACTCAACCGAAACGCAAGAAGAACCTGTCCTTGCCAATTACGCCTTTGCGCAATCTTTGGATAGGTAAAGTGATTATTGAGTTCTTTATAAATAAGCGATACGACACGGGCCTTTGATACAGTATTTTCTTGGTTTGCAGAAGATGCTTGAAGTTGCTTTTCTTGTTTTTGTGATACTTCTTTTTTTGATGTCTTTTTTTCTTGAGTCTGTGTGACTGTGTTGCGGGTTTTTTTTGCTTGAGTGTTTTTAATTACTTGCTGAGTTTTTTGTTTGTGTTGTTCTATTAATTTAACCGATATTGCGCTACCAGGAGTGCCGGGTAGCGTAATTTCAGTTGAATCTGATATCAAAATAAAGTATGCATGAAAACCTGCAGAAGCAAATATAAAGGCTTGTATAGGAGATACCAGTTTCATTTTTCTTATCAAAATCCCTGTTACTAATTAAAACCCTTGGTAAACAAGTGACAGGTAACCATTAATACCTGGGTTGTTATAATCTTTTGCTGTCTCGTATTCTTTATCAAGCAAGTTTTCGATTTTCCATTTAATAGATAATTTCTTAGATACTTCATAGCCTGCTCGTAAGTTGATAATCCCATAGCCATCTAATTCTTTAGTGTTAGTAGTACTATCATAACGTTTTCCCTGGCCGATAAAACTTAGTCCAGCAGACCATTTACCTGATTTTTTATCCATATCAATACGTAACATCTCTTTTGCACGGCGTTGTAAAATATATCCTGTGTCCTTATCTTTTGGATTTAGAAGTGACAATTCTATTCGTGTATTCCATCCTGCAAGTTTTGTATCTACACTGATTTCAACACCGTTTATTTCTGCCTTGTTTACGTTTGATGGAGGCCAGCCGGCAATCAGGTTCTCAATTTGAGTGTTATAGGCACTGACACTTGTTTTACCCCAGGAATGTTTTTTCCTTATTTCAATTTCTGCAGATGCAGAACTTTCAGGTTGAAGATTCGGGTCTCCGGCTGCAGGCCAGTATAAATCATTAAATGTCGGTGCTTTAAACGCTGTTCCATATGAGGTAATAATTCGGGTTTCTTTGCTTAAGCTATGTCCCCATGAAATATTTCCTGTTGTATGGTTACCAAAGGTCTGGTTGTCATCATTACGTAGACCAATTTGTATATCATTGTTCTCGCCATTCCATTGGTGTTGTGCATACCCTGCAGTATTGGAACGACTGGTTTTGTCGTAAGCCGTTGTACTATCAACTGCGTCATTAATGTGATCAATACCGACTGTAAGAAGTTGCCTGGTTCCAATAGTGATATCATTTTGCCAGGAGTAGCTGTCGCGTACCGTTATAAAACGGGACTGGAAAGTTAAACCTGAAAAATTCTCACTTTCATCCCTGCTTTGCGCAATATTTAGTTTTACATTCCAGTTTGAAAGTGCAGCGAAGTTATAATTTAGCCCTGTCACCTGCTGAATAATCTGGTCGTTGTTATAAAAACCATCATAATTATTAGTACCAGATGTTCGCATTAAATTTAAATTTAATGATGAGGTGTCACTTATGGCATGATTGATATTAAAAGTGGCCGAAGTATTTGTATAACCATCGTTATCTGTTTCACTATCTTTTTTGGCATCAAAACCTGCGGTACTTAAATGGCTCGCATTGAAAGAAAATTTTGTATTACCCGCTGATGTTGAAATACCTGCGGAGATATTGTTTGTGGTAAAGGTACCATTACCTAGTTTGATATTAGCCTGTTCTTTTGCCGTTCCTTTTTTTGTAAATATTTGAATGACACCACCAACTGCTTCTGAACCATATAAAGATGATCTTGGTCCTCTGACGATTTCAATCCGTTCAATCTGGCTTACTGGGATATGTTGAAAAGCTACGCTGCCTAAAGTTGCTGATCCTACTTTCACACCGTCAATCATAAAGAGTACATGTTTTGATGATGTACCGCGGACAAAGATATCTGTTGTTTTACCTATACCACCGGAATTTGCTATATCAATGCCTCTGACTGAAGTCAGTAAATCAAGTAAGTCATCAGGTTGCTGTTGTTCAATTTGTTCTTTTGAAATTACTGTTACTGATGCAAGCGTTTCATCAACTGTTTGAGCTGTACGTGTGGCAGTCACAATGATTGGTGATTGTTCTTCTGCAATTGCAGGAACAGTAAGGGTAGTAGTAAGAGCGACCAGAAAAACGTGTCTGGTTATTTTCATTTGTATTTCCTCGAGTAAACGCACACCCGCGTGCGTAATAATTATGTATTCACTAGAGGAAAATTAGGGTCGGGAAGTTAAATAATCCGCCCGCTATCGCCCTCCGCGATACACTACGATCACATCAGGCCGGTCTCCGGGCTTTCGAGTTAGTAACTTAGTTACCCGGTGAATCGCCTTCCCATATCATTAGATACAGTGGCAGGATGATTCACTTTGACTCGACTACCGTTGCGGGGGCAGCGTCGGAATTAATTAGGTTGAGGTCTAATTGCACCGACTTCTCGTTTCACTTTGCCAAATAGGAATTTGGTTCAGCACCTGAAGCAGTAAAAGTGGGGCGACTTTAACGGGTTTGTCGGACAGGGTCAAATCAGGTTTAGCGGGAATAAAAGTGCTTATTTGAATATATTAAAGTAATTCATATACTTAGATGGATGTTTTAATTTTAAGTATTCGTGTGGTCTCAAGTGGTTGCTGATAGCCGTTCGTAGCCTGAAGGCCGACGATGCGGTGATAGAACAATCGTTAATTTGCAATAAACCAACGCTGATTTTTCAGGGAGATTTCTTTGATAGGGTGTTGATAGAGTTTTGTTAAGTTTTCTTCTGTTAACACATCTTTGCTATTACCCTGTACGGTTTCACCTTTTCCAAATATTAATAAGGCATGATTACAGTACTGTGCCGCGAGATTGACATCATGCAAAACAAATACGTTAGTTATATTGTCATTATTCGAGGTTAAAATTTTCATTACTTCATGCTGGTGATGGATATCAAGGTGATTGACGGGCTCATCTAGAAGGCGGACTTTTGTTTGTTGAACCAGTAAGGTTGCAAGTGCAACACGTTGGCGTTCACCACCCGATAAGGTAAGAATAGGGCGTTGGGCAAAGTTGTTTAAGCCGACTTGTTCTAAAGCATCAAACACTAATTGCTTATCATTTTCAGATTCCCACTGCCAACTTTTTAAATGTGGATGACGACCTATTAAAACAGCTTCTAAAACGGTTCCAGGGAAATGATCTTCTTGATGTTGTAACAGTAACCCAACCTGTTGCGCTATTTCGCGGCGGGATAAATCATTTAGATTAGTATTGTTGAGTTTTATATCACCGGCATGAGCGGGAAGTAGTCCCGCCATGGTGTGAAGTAACGTTGTTTTACCACAGCCATTCATGCCTAAAATAGCCCAACTCTGATCTGCATCGAATGATAACGTTAATTTTTCACAAACATGCGTGTCTGCGATTTTAACGGTTAGGTATTTCGAACTCATTAAGCTCATTGTTTTGCATCCCTTTGCAATAAATATAAAAATAAAGGAATACCAATGAGTGCAGTGATAATGCCAACAGGTAATTGTTGTGGCTCAATAATGGTTCTTGCTGCAGTATCCGCAACCAGCACTAAAATACCTCCACCTAAGCTTGCTGCAGGTAAAAGGAATCGATGATCGGTAATACCGGCTAATCGAATTAAATGCGGCACAATAAAACCAACAAAACCAATGCTCCCGGCCTGAACAACAGCGGCGGCAGTGAGTAAAGAAGCAAGAATATAAATTTTAATGTGCAACTGTTTTAAATTTATGCCTAACGTTGCGGCAAGTTTATCGCCGCGTATTAAAACGTTAAGTTGCGATGAAAGTAACATACTTAAGACTAAGCCGATGACTAACGCAGTAAAGGCAAAAGAAACTGAATAGCTGTAACTTAGATCACCCATTAGCCAGAACAACATACCATGTAAATTACTGGCCGGAGAAAGCGTCAATATTAAGCTGATAGCCGCACCCCAACCCGCTGCGATAACCACTCCTGTTAGTAACAAGCGTGTGGGTGTCCAGCTCCCCTTTTGATGGGCGATAATAAAAACAAGCGTCATGGCAATGAATGCACCGATAAATGCAAGCCCGGTTAAACCAAAAACACTGGTTAAGCCGAGTAACATTCCAATGAGAACCGCTGTTGCGGCACCTCCTGATACGCCTAGTATATAAGGGTCTGCCAATGGGTTACGTACAAGTACCTGCATTAATGCACCGGCTTGGGCGAGCAAAGCGCCTGTTGCAAATGCCGCGAGTGTACGAGGCAAACGAAGCTCTGTAATAATTAGGGAGGCATTTTCTGCGTTTGGGTTAAATAATGAAAGCCAAACAGTTTGAAAAGAAAGGGGAACGCTGCCTATAAATAATGAGCTCACGATAAGCAACACACTGATAAGCGTTAATAAAATAATAAAAGAAACTGGGCGTGTGAATAAATAAGCCAAGATAAAAATAAACTCATAAAGAAATAAAAACCGATTAGAACATCATGGTATGAGAATTAAAAGTGCATTGTCAGTTCTTTTTATAGGTGAATAACTCAGTCAGATATATTTATTAGGGTAATTCTTTAACTCTTTAAGATTGGGGCCGATATAAACGCGTATGAATGATGTTTCAGTATCAGATTTACTCGCTCAATTACATCAAGGCTTTCTTGAAGACTTGCCTGCGCGTATAGATAAAATTGAGTCAGTAGTGATGTCTTCGCATGATGAGGATGGGTATGAAGAATTATTTCGTTTGGTGCATAGCTTAAAAGGGAGTGCCGGGACATATCACTTTTTTGAAATATCTAAAATTGCTCATAGCATGGAAGATGTGATGATGACATTAATGCAAAAAAAACTGTTTAGCTCATCTTCAACACTGGCCATTTTACTTAAGTTCATTGACATTTTGAGAGCGACCACGGAATCATTAAAACATTCTAAATCTGAGACACATAATCTTGATGAGCGACTTTCATCCTTGCGAAGTCAGGTTTTTGGTGAAACATTTAATATTATTGTTGTCGAGCCTTCGAAACTTTATGCCAGTTTGATTGAACACAGCCTGGAAAAGCTCCCCGTTAATTTTACTTATAGTCAGGATGGCTTGCACGCCTTAGAAAATTTATTAATTAATAAGTATGATTTACTCATCACATCAATGGAGAGTCCTCGTTTAAATGGAGATGCGCTAGTTGCTGCGCTTCGGCTGGTACATAATTTTAATAAAGGTATCAACGTTGTACTCATTACTTCTCGCGCTCAAGACAAAATTGCTAATAAGCATGATTTTGACGCCATTTTAGATCGTAAAGCCGTTAAAGATGGCGCTTTACATAATATTGTTAAAAAGATGATTTCTGCTCTGTAATTTCACTTATATTCTCGTAATTATGTTAGTGCTTACTATCGAGAATACTCTTTAGATTAATGGCTATCGATAATAATTTAATAAATACAGTAACTTAGAGGGTTTAATTTAAGCAGAATATTAACTTATGCTTTAAATTGGTCTAAACTGTGAAATGCGGCGCATAAATATACCGAATGAGTAGGACAGTGCGGCCAATGTTACCTAGACTATACATATGCTTGGTTGTGAATTAGGTCTGGTTGTTAGTGATTTTATAATTCGTAGGTTACATCTTTAGATTCAGATAGTACGTTTTTATAATCTCAACCCACAGATAGGGTAGTTGTCATGCAAAAAATACTTGTGATTAATTCAAAAGGTGGTTGTGGAAAAACAACCATGGCGACTAATCTCGCCAGTTATTTTGTGACACAAGATTTAGAGACAGCTTTACTTGATTTTGATCCCCAGGGGTCGAGTATTCGCTGGTTAAGTCAGCGACCGAAGTCAGGACCGCCTATTTACGGCGTTCATGTCGCAAGCCGAAAAAATAACACAGGCGTAACGCGATCATTCCAGATGCGTGTTCCCCCTGAAACAGAACGTATGATTATTGATGCCCCAGCGGGTGTTACCGGGAATGAACTCATCGATCTCATTCGTCATGTTGATACGATTCTTGTGCCCGTTTTACCTTCTTCAATTGATATTCATGCAGTAACACGATTTATTGAAGAACTACTCGTTGTTGGCAAAGTCCGCCAGAAGGGGCTTAATGTTGCTGTAATAGCCAATCGTGCCAAGAAAAATACCTTAACGTACAAGGCTCTCGAACGATTTTTGAAAACACTCAAACTACCTTTTATTACTACCCTGCGTGATACCCAAAATTATGTTCATGCAGCTGAACGAGGAATCGGTATTTTTGAGATGTGGGATAAGCGTACAGATAGTGATAAGCAGCAGTGGCGTCCCTTAACACGTTGGTTAGAAGACGTTAATCCAGTTAAATCAAAAAACAAAATTGCCGGTTAATTTTCGTCAGAATGTTCTTCGTTTCAAAATATCCTTTTTAAAGATTCATTGTAATTTAACCGTCATCATACCTTTTACTGGTATTTACAGCGTTTCCTTGCTTAATCCCCCCGATTTGGTTAAAGATTCTTAGCACCAGGACGATAAATTTAGTGTCAATCTGCAATTATTCAATAATTGTAGGAAATAACAATAAGTAAACTTTGAGTCTAATTGCAATAACGCTATGAAAAGTATATCGACACTTAAATTAAGTCAATTTCTGATTTTACCTTTAATTGCGGGTCTCATTTTAATTGGGTTTACTATTTTCTGGATTGAGACAGTATGGATTAATGTCACCATCATTATGCTCGTTTCCATTTTTGTCGCCGTGAAACTTGAGTTGCAAAGAAAAAAACTGGAAGAAAAAACTGTCCAGGAAAACGATGTGGCTGAAATCAGTCAATTAGTCACCGTTGATGGCAAGCTAGAAAATTTGTCAGACGTTATTAATCAGGTTATCGAAGTGACAAATCGACAAATTGAAAATTCTCGTTTTCAAACTGAAGAAGCAATAATGACCATGTCATCTCGATTTACTTCATTGGTTGATCGTTTAAATTATGCTGTCGAGGCTGCAGCACTCTCAAATGCAGAACTGCCGGCTGAAGATGGAAGTCCCTCAACATTACTTGATAATGTGTTTACCGATAGTCGAAAACAGTTATTAGGTGTAATTACTAATTTAGCAGAAGCACTGGCGAATAGAAAATCACAGTTTGAGCAATTAAAATCGTTATCAGATGACACGGTAAAATTAAAAAATATGGCTACCGGTGTAGAAAAACTCGCCTCACAAACTAATCTTCTTGCACTCAATGCGGCTATTGAAGCTGCGCGAGCAGGTGAAGTTGGACGTGGTTTTGCCGTGGTGGCCGATGAAGTACGTTCTTTATCGATACAATCAGGTGAAACTGGACGGCAAATTTCCGAGACGATAAATCATTTTACTTCTTCCGTTGAACACACAATGGAGCAGGCAACAGAAACGATGGGGAAAGATCTCATGCTAGAGGAGCTAGGGTCTTCAACTATTAAATCAGTATTAGAGAGCCTTGAGTGGATGACAAAGGGAATGACCGAGGCATCAGATATTCTTAAAGATGAAAGCGTAGAGATTATTCGTGAAGTGAAAGATATTATTATGTCTTTACAATTTCAGGATAGAACGAGTCAAATATTACTACATGTTGTTGATGGCCTGAATGAGTTACCTAAAGAGATTAATCAGCAAATGCAAATGGTCTCAAAGGGAGAAATTTCTGCGATATGTGTTGATACCATATTAAGTACCTTAAAACTCAATTACACTACAGCAGAAGAAGTATCATTACATAATGGTGAAAATGCTGGAGCTACCACTAAAAGTGAAGTGGAATTATTTTAAGAAAGACGCCTTAAAATATTAGTCTTTTAAACTCATTATATCCCAGCCCTTCATTTCAGCGTGTGAGCGCAAAGTATCATCAGGATCAACGGCAATCGGTTTTGTGACCATCTCTAATAAGGGCAAATCATTATGAGAGTCACTATAAAAGCAACTATTCGCAAGATTACCCCCGGTTTCTTTTAGCCATTCTTTTAATCTCTCAACTTTTCCTTCTCTAAAGCAAGGAATACCAAACACTTTACCACTGTAGCGTTTATTGATTATTTCAGGCTCCGTCGCGAGGATATTTTTAATGCCTAATTCTTGTGCAATCGGTGCGGTAATAAAGAGATTCGTTGCGGTAATAATAAGTAGAGTATCGCCATTAGCTATATGCTGCTGAATTAATGCACGGCTTTTAGTTGTGATAATAGGACGAATACACTCATCCATAAAACGGTTATGTAGTTTGCCAAGCACATCCATATCCATCTGGCTGAGTGGTTTGAGGCTAAATTCCAGAAATTCAAATATATCTAAGGTACCTGCGACATATTCATCATAAAAACGTTGATTTTCTTTCTTATAAAACACGGCATCAACATAGCCTTGTTGAGCCAGAAATTGCCCCCACAGGTAATCACTGTCTCCGTCTAGTAAGGTGTTATCTAAGTCAAATATAGCAAGCGCCACTGTTTTAGCCTTTAAGTATTGTGAAAAGAGAATATTAACGTAAAAAGTATTTATAGGCATGTTAGATAGTACTAATATATGTAACTAATTGATAATAATAACAATAAATATATGTTTATTTGATTTGCTGATGAGCGATGAACATGAAACAATCTAAAGGATTAAAAGAAGAGAGTTTTTAAGTGATAGATACTGAAGGATATAGAGCTAACGTTGGCATTATATTAGTGAACACGAATGGAGGCTTGTTTTGGGCAAAACGGATTGGAGAAGATGCCTGGCAATTTCCTCAGGGAGGAATTCGTGAGTCTGAGTCGGCAGAACAGGCTGTTTTTCGGGAGCTACATGAAGAAGTCGGTGTCACTAAAGATTCAGTAGAGTTAATTGGTAGCACGCAGGACTGGTTACGCTATCAAATTCCTGAACATCTTATCCGTCGTCACCAGACTCCATGTTGCATTGGTCAAAAACAGCGTTGGTTTATTTTACGTTTTACAGGTGAAGAGTCAGACGTGTGTCTTGATAAAAGTGAGAAACCCGAGTTTGATCAATGGCGCTGGGTTGATCGGCTGGTACCACCGCGTTCAGTTATTTCATTTAAACGTAGCGTTTATGCCGAAGCATTAAAAGAACTATTACCATTAATTCGATAGTGATTTGTAGTTAAGTCGGTATTTTGTCTTTCGTTTGCCTGACCTTCAGTTTACAGGTTATGCAATGCAATGATATTTTTTAAAATTATATTATAAGTGACTATTATTCATGCTTGATATATTGCGACGCATCGTTCAGGAAGTAAATCTTGCCAAAAACCTTGAGCAAGCTCTGAATGTTATTGTGACACGTGTAAAAAATTTCATGAATGTTGAAGTTTGTTCGGTATTTTTAACCAATGAACTTGATAATGAATATGTCTTGATGGCAACAGATGGATTAAACCCTGATGCCATAGGCAAAGTGCGCTTGAACCATGATACCGGCCTGGTGAGTTTAATCGCGACGCGTGCTGAACTGATTAATCTGGCTGATGCCGTTACCAATCCTCGCTACCAACATTTTCCAGAAGCAAGTGAAGAAGGTTTTCATGGCTTTTTAGGTGTACCTATAATTCAGCATCGTAAGGTATTGGGTGTGCTTGTTATTCAAAGTACTAAAATCCAGAAATTTAGTGATGATGATGAAACCTTTCTTATCACTGTTGCCGCACAACTCGCTGCAGCAATTGTTCATGCTGAAGCAAGTGGAGGTATCTCCGGTTTGCAACAGCCGAATAATAAAAGTCAGCATGAACAAGAAGCAAAACCGATTCATGGTTTACCGGGTGCTCCTGGTGTAGCGATAGGTACCGCACTGGTGATGTACCCACCAGCAGACATAGATGCCATTCCAGATCGGTTTGTTGATGATGTTGAAAATGAAGTCAAAATATTTAATGCCGCCGTCGAAGCTGTTGCCCAGGATATTAAAAAACTATCAGAAAGATTAAAGAGTGTATTACCTGAAGAAGATCGTGCTTTATTTGATGTTTATTTATTAATGCTAAACAGTCAGGCTATGTCTGGAGTTACCCGCGATAGAATTCGCGAAGGAAACTGGGCGCCGGGTGCATTACGGGACACGATTCAGGAACATGAAAAAGTGTTTCGTGAAATGGAAGACAGTTACTTACGTGAGCGAGCTGATGATGTTCGTGATCTTGGTCGACGCATATTGATGCACTTACAGGAAGAGTCACAAAATAATATTGAATTTCCGGAAAACACGATACTCGTTGGTGAAGATATTTCCGCTTCAATGTTAGCTGAAGTTCCTACGGATAAATTAGCCGGTGTTATTTCAGTACGAGGCTCACGTACCTCGCATGTTGCTATTCTTGCGCGCGCTATGGGAATATCTGCTGTTATGGGTGTGACCGATTTACCCGTAGGAAAAGTTGATGGTCGAATGCTCATTGCTGACGGATACAGTGGACGTATTTTCATTTCACCATCAGATAAAGTTATAAATGAATTTAAAATATTAGTTGAGCAGGAAGAAAGCTTATCTGATGAGTTAATGGCATTACGGGATCTTCCTGCGCAAACAGAAGATGGTATAAAAATTTCATTACTGGCAAATTCAGGTTTGCTATCTGATATTACACCAAGTTTACAGAGTGGCGCTGAAGGAATCGGTCTTTATCGAACGGAATTTCCATTTATGTCAAGGCAGAAATTCCCGAGTGAAGAAGAACAACGTCTTATCTACCGACAAGTGTTAGAAAGTTTTTATCCTCGCCCCGTTACGTTAAGAACACTTGATGTTGGTGGAGACAAAGCTTTACCGTATTTCCCCATTGTTGAAGATAACCCCTTTTTAGGCTGGCGTGGCATTCGCATTACACTTGATCACCCTGAAATTTTTCTTGTGCAGATTCGCGCAATGATTCGGGCAAGCATCGGATTAAATAATTTAAAAATTCTGCTACCCATGATTAGTAATGTTACAGAACTGAATGAAGCACTGGGTTTTATTCACCAGGTATATGGAGAGTTATTAGAAGAAGGTGAAGAGGTCGTTATGCCTGAAATTGGTGTAATGATAGAAGTACCTTCTGCGGTATATCAAGCCGGTAATCTTGCTCGTCGGGTTGATTTCCTTTCCATAGGGACAAATGATTTAACACAATACATACTCGCAGTTGATCGAAATAATGCACGTGTTGCTGCACTTTATGATTCACTACACCCGGCAGTAATACGTGCAATTTTACAAGTTGTCGAAAGTGCCCGCGCACATGATATACCTGTCAGTGTTTGTGGTGAGATGGCAGGTGATCCAGTCGCTGCATTATTATTACTGGCAATGGGAATTGATAGTTTGAGCATGAGTGTATCAAGTTTACCCAGAGTTAAATGGGTTGTGCGTAATGTTACCCGAGAGCGGGCACGACAAATATTGGGCGATGTTTTATTGTTAGAAGATGCTTTGAGTATAAGAGAATATTTAAATGAAACGTTTGAAAAAGCGGGAATGGGCGGGCTCGTTAGAGCGGGAAATTAATTTTTCTGCTGATTCTATATTCTGTTAGCCCGGTGTGATCTTGTCCTGTTCTTAGCCGGACTCTATATTTAAATGACTGGTATGAATCTTTATCTTTACTCAAATAAAGCCAATAATTCACCAGCAGTTCCGCGTTTTTCACCATTACAGCTTATAAATCTTTGCACATGAAATTTGGTGATTTTTTTTGCATTATCATAAGCTTTGCGAGTAAAGGGCGTATTGTGATTAGATATCAAAATAGGTATACCTTTGGCTGATGTTTTATTTGCCAGGTCCGCAAGTTGTTGCTGTTCTTCTAAGTTAAATCCACCGCTGCTGTAACTTGTGAAGTTTGCAGAAATTGAAAGGGGCACATAAGGGGGATCACAATAAATGACATCCCCTTTTTTAGCGGACTGAATGACTTGTTCAAAACCGGATAAAACAAAATCAGCATTCCTGGATTTTTTATGAAATACCAGCATTTCTTTTTCAGGAAAATAAGGAGACTTGTAACGACCAAAGGGAACATTGTAACCGCCTTTTGAATTGTAGCGACACAAGCCGTTATAACCATGCTTATTACCGATCCCTCAAATTGGGTAAATTATTACTTACCCTTTGAGTTAATAATCACTGTTTTGGCCTCATGATTTACTCCGAATATGAGTTGCACTTACAACTTGAGTTCACGTAATATTTGTAGCGGTTTAATTCTAATTAAGAGATAGCTTCTACATACTCCATAACACGTTTAAGCCCAATTACATCCCGCTCTTGGATCTGCTGTAAGGGAATGCCACCCGTGCCGGTATTATATCCTTCCATCCATAGTTTCATCTCTTTTTTATCTCCAGTTAGCAGTTCAAATAGCTTTTTATATATGCGTATAAAGTAAGTCGCTCGGACACCTTCAGTAGAGTCAGGAATGATTTTGTCTATTTGCGATATGTCGCAATTTATTATTTGGCTAAGTTCAGAAGATGTAAGCGCAAAGATATCACCGGCATTTAGGAATGCTTTATATAAAATTTCTGAAGAACTATTTCTTCTCATGAAGGTATCCCATATGTTAATAGTTCAGCTATCGTTTAGAATCATTTATTAATAATGAAGCAGGCATTTTTTCAAAAAACCATTTTGCCCAGATATGGGGTTGAAGACTATCTTGAAAACCATGCACCCATCGATTAAAGATTAACTGTTGCCCATATTGAGGATTTTCAGGATAAGGCGTATACAAACGTTTATATTCAAGCTGAACAATACCTTTCCAACATATTGCGCATCTATTCTTAGTATAAATAATCAGTTCATCTCCATCCTTCAGTTTATATAAGCCTTCATAACCCAAGATGTCTATTTGTACTGACCAAATAATACCTTCGGTGCCCGTTTTGAAATACGGTTCTAAATGTGCATTTATATCATTAACTAATATCATGTTGATTTTACATGTTTATTTTTTTGTAGTGTTGAGGCGAAGTGGCTACGATAATCACTTTGTTGTTTCGTGTAATATTAATTGTATTTTCTGGCTCATTTTCTAAAAACCGCATCCAAGTATTAAGTTCTCGACGGAAACGGCTAAGAGGTATATTGACGCTGTAATTAAACATAACAATTACACTCAAATGATAGTTTAAAAAAAGAAAGTACAAGCTTAGCAATAAGACTGTATTAATACGTAGTTAAAAATAATGTGCTACCTCAACCAAAAAAAGAAAATATTGATTCATCAGCGTTCTTTCTTGTACCTTTCCCAACCAATATATAAAATGAATTTGATGTTTCACATATGCAGTTGTCTGTGAAATTTATTATAGGTGATGTCCTTACCCAGTCGCCGACATCAAACTGGCGATTATTAGAGCGCAATACATAATCTGCTTTAACAACTTCAAGTTTATTATCTTCAATTGATACATCACACCATATCCAATTCTTTACTGCATAAACATTTTTATTAAATTTTGCTTTATCAGCTGCTATGTCCCAAAACTTATCTATATCGTCAGGATGGCAACCATAATCACAATGTTCACCTTTTTTATAAAAGGTGTTTACCATGCTTTCTATACTTATGCCTTTACTCATTAGAAATGTCTTCTGTAATAAATTAATGATGAATTTGGTTTCTGTTCTATGAGTAATGATACTC
>JAPHTF010000034.1 GCA_026197095.1 Gammaproteobacteria bacterium | reverse complement strand
ATTCTTTCCAGCCAAGAATAGATTCTTCAATTAACAATTCATCTGTTGGTGAAAGATCTAAACCACGCTCACATATTTCAATGAACTCTTCTTTGTTATAGGCAATACCACCACCCGATCCACCCATGGTAAATGAAGGGCGAATAACCGTTGGATACCCCACTTGCGACTGAACCTGGAAGGCTTCTTCCATACTGTGCGCAACTGCTGCTTTTGGCATATCTAAACCAATTTTTAACATTGCCGTGCGGAATTTGTCACGATCTTCAGCTTTATCGATTGCTTCACGATCGGCACCAATCATTTCAACATTAAATTCTTTTAATACACCTTCACGGTGTAAATCGAGCGCACAGTTCAATGCTGTTTGACCACCCATTGTCGGCAGTAAAGCATCCGGGCGTTCTTTTTTAATAATTTCTGCAACGGTTTGCCAGCGAATCGGCTCGATATAGGTCGCGTCTGCCATTTCCGGATCAGTCATTATCGTCGCAGGATTAGAGTTCACCAGAATTACACGGTAACCCTCTTCCTTTAAAGCTTTACATGCTTGTGCGCCGGAATAATCAAACTCACAGGCCTGGCCTATTACAATCGGGCCGGCTCCAATGATCAGAATACTTTTAATGTCAGTTCTTTTAGCCATAATTCTCTTCTGTATAAAAACAATTTTTCACCACAGAGAGCACGAAGGTACACAGAATAAATAAAATCATTGTCATTTAGAAATAAAGCTAACTGAAATAATGACGACTTATTTAAATTAAATTATTCTTCTCTGTGTAACTTTGTGTCCTCTGCGGTTAGTGGTTTTTCTTTTTCATCAACTCAATAAAGTGGTCAAATAACGGGGCAACATCATGTGGACCCGGGCTTGCTTCTGGATGCCCCTGGAAACTAAAGGCCGGAACATCAGTCCGATGCACACCTTGTAGACTTTTATCAAAAAGTGAACGATGCGTTGCTTTCAAGTTTTCCGGTAACGTGGCTTCATCAACTGCGAAACCATGATTTTGGCTGGTAATCATCACTTGTTTGCCGTCAAGGTCCTGTACGGGGTGGTTAGCTCCATGATGACCAAATTTCATTTTGACCGTCTTCGCGCCACTGGCGAGAGATAATAATTGGTGGCCCAAGCAAATACCGAAAGTCGGAATTTTTGTTGGAAGAATTTCCTGGATAGCTTTAATTGCATAGTCACAGGGTTCTGGATCACCGGGACCGTTTGAGAGGAAAACACCATCCGGTTTCATTGCTAATACATCTGCTGAAGATGTTTGGGCTGGCACCACGGTTAAACGACAGCCACGATCGACCAGCATACGTAAAATATTCGTTTTCACACCATAATCATAAGCAACTACATGGAAAGGTAATTCTTTCGAATCACCAGGTAAGCCATCTGCTAACGTCCAGCTCCCTTGTTGCCATTCATATTGAGAATCAGTGGTCACTTCTTTAGCTAAGTCCATCCCTTTGAGGCCAGCAAAGGATTTTGCTTCTTTTATTGCGGCCGCTTCATCAATATTGTCACCTGCAACAATACAACCACTTTGTGCACCTTTCTCACGTAAAATTCGAGTTAGTTTGCGTGTATCAATATCCGCAATAGCGACAACTTTATTGGCTTGTAAATATTCTTCGAGAGACATCTCATTTCGCCAGCTGCTGGCAATGAGTGGCAAATCACGAATCACAAGACCCGCAGAATGAACAGACGTGGATTCAGCATCTTCATTTGTAGTGCCAACATTTCCAATATGAGGATAAGTCAGCGTAACAATTTGGCGGGAGTATGAAGGATCAGTGAGGATCTCTTGATACCCGGTCATGGCAGTATTAAAAACTACCTCACCTACTGTTTCTCCTTCAACACCAATGGATTCACCGTAAAAGACAGTACCGTCTTCAAGCGCTAGTAGGGCCGGTTTTCTCAAGTAAACCTCCATAAGGCAGACGTGTAAAAAAGCGGGAGACGCTTTTGACGCTCCCGCTAGGAATTTGGATAGTCAGAGATATGTATCAGACTGGGGTAATTATACCCAAGGGTAGTATTAATTTCTAGGGTGAAGTGCCACAAACGAGAACAAGAAGAACTATTATTT
>JAPHTF010000015.1 GCA_026197095.1 Gammaproteobacteria bacterium | reverse complement strand
GAAACGCTTCAAGCGTACTGGCTCTGGCAAAGTAAAACGTGGCCAGTCACATCGTCGCCATATCCTCACTAAAAAGAGCACTAAGCGTAAACGTCACTTGCGTTCACCAGAAACAATCCATGAGTCAGATATGGTATTGGTTCGTCGCATGATGCCTTACGGTTAATAGAGGAGATTTAAGATGCCAAGAGTAAAACGTGGTGTAACGGCTCGTGCCCGTCACAAGAAAGTTCTCGACCAGGCCAAAGGCTATTCAGGTCGTCGTAAAAATGTATTTCGTATTGCGGTGCAAGCAGTAACTAAAGCTGGCCAATACGCATACCGGGATCGTAAACAACGTAAACGTCAATTCCGTGCTTTATGGATTGCGCGTATTAATGCTGCTGCCCGTGAGTGTGGTATTACATACAGCCGATTTATTAACGGTTTGAAGAAAGGTGCTATTGAAATTGATCGTAAAGTCCTCGCAGACATCGCGGTACATGACAAAGCAGCCTTTGCAGCAATAGCAGAACAAGCTAAAGCTAACCTGGCGTAATCGGTACTGCACTATTTGAAATCAAAATAGTTGCAAACAAAACGATTGAAGAGGGAAGGCCAAAAGCCTTCCCTTTTTTTTGTGAAATAAGAAAGACTTGTGTTTTAACGCAAAGGATGCAAAGACGCAGAGTTCGCAAAGAAAGATAATAAAACTTTGTGTCCTTTGCGCCTTTGCGCTCTTTGCGTTAATTACCTAATTATAAAAATGTGCGTCATTATGCAAAACGAATTAAACCAGCTTGTCGAAGCAGCTGAACAAGCAATAACAAAAGCGGCTGATTTAAAATCACTTGATGATATCCGTGTGCAGTACCTGGGCAAGAAAGGTCAGATTACTGAGCGTATGAAGTCATTAGGTAAACTTCCAAAAGAAGAGAAGCCCGCTGCCGGTCAGGCAATCAATGTTGCAAAACAAGCGGTTCAAAAATCACTCGAATCACGCAAAGAAACACTTAACCATGCCGAGCTTGAGGCCAAGCTTGCAGGTGAAACGATTGATGTTACTTTGCCCGGCCGTGGGCAACATGCAGGCGGTTTACATCCTGTCACGCGTACCATGGAGCGTATTGAAGAGCTCTTTTCGCAAATGGGTTTTGAAGTCGCCACCGGTCCTGAAATTGAAGATGAGTTTCATAACTTTGAAGCATTAAATATTCCTGAAACGCATCCTGCTCGTGCCATGCATGACACTTTTTATTTTCCGGATGGCCGTTTACTCCGTACTCATACTTCACCGGTACAGGTGCGCACCATGAAAGAAAAAGCGCCACCACTAAGAGTGATTGCGCCGGGTAGAGTTTATCGTTGTGATTCAGATATCACGCATACGCCCATGTTTCACCAGGTCGAAGGGTTAATGGTTGATGAAAATGTTTCATTCACCGATTTAAAAGCTATCTTAATTGATTTCTTACAAAAGTTTTTTGAAAAAGAAAATTTATCTGTTCGATTCCGTCCGTCGTATTTCCCTTTTACCGAACCTTCAGCAGAAGCCGATATTGAATGTGTCATGTGTGGTGGTGAAGGCTGCCGGGTTTGTAGTCATACTGGTTGGCTAGAGGTATTAGGCTGCGGCATGGTCCATCCAAATGTTTTTAAGTCAGTTGATATTGATACTGAACAATATATTGGCTTCGCTTTTGGAATGGGGGTCGAACGTTTAGCAATGTTACGTTATGGCGTGAATGACTTACGCTTATTCTTCGAAAATGATTTACGTTTTTTAAAGCAGTTTAATTAAGAGCAAGTAAAGAATTAACCACGGAGGACACTGAGGTACGCAGAGAAAACATAATATTAAAAATCTTACACGTCATTGCGAGGTGCGTAGCAACGAAGCAAGCTCATGACTTAGCAGTATAAACTTGAGATTGCCTCGCCCAATAAAACCGGGCTCGCAATGACGTGTTTTTTTAATCTTTTTCTCTGTGTACCTCTGCGTTCTCTGTGGTGAAAATATTTTTAAATAAGGCTTAAAAATGAAATTTAGCGAACAATGGTTAAGAGAGTGGATCAATCCAAAGATATCCACCGATGAATTATCACACCAACTCACGATGGCTGGTTTAGAAGTTGATGCTATTGAACCTGTTGCGGCAACATTTTCTAACGTTGTTGTCGGTGAAGTATTATCAATTGAAAAACATCCCGATGCAGATAAATTAAATGTCTGCGCGGTGAATGTTGGTGATCAAGAACCATTACAAATTGTTTGTGGTGCATCTAATGTACGTGAAGGAATGCGCGTCCCTGCTGCATTAGTTGGTGCAAAACTTCCCGGTGATTTTAAAATTAAAAAATCTAAATTACGTGGTGTGCCGTCGCATGGCATGTTGTGTTCGACATCAGAGTTAGGCATTACTGAAACCGCAGAAGGGTTAATGGCGCTGCCAAATGATGCACCCATCGGAACAGATATTCGTGATTATTTAAGTTTAGACGATGTCATGATTGAATTGAGTCTTACACCAAACCGTGCTGATTGTTTTAGCATTGCCGGTATTGCCCGTGAAGTCGGTGTGAGTAATAAAATGCTGGTTAACGAATTCAAACAAGCGGCAATTAAAGCAACAATTAAAGACAAGGTAGACGTTAAGCTTGAAGCAGGTAAAGACTGCCCACGTTATTTAGGGCGTGTGATTAAAGGCGTTAATGTAAAAGCAGAAACACCCCTTTGGATGCAGGAAAAATTACGTCGCTCAGGAATTCGTAGCTTAGGCCCGGTAGTGGATGTCACAAACTTTGTTTTACTCGAACTCGGCCAGCCGATGCACGCGTTTGATTTAGCAAAAATAAATGGTGCTATTCATGCGCGTCATGCTAAGGCAGGTGAAAAACTGAATTTACTCAATGATCAGGAAATATCCTTAACAGATGGGTGCTTGGTTATTGCCGATGATAAGCAGCCTTTAGCTCTAGCAGGCATTATGGGTGGAGCAGATTCTGCTGTATCTGGTTCAACTGCATTGAAGCCAACAACAGATATTTTGCTAGAAGCCGCACATTTCAATCCGTTGGTTATCGCGGGTAAAGCACGCAGTTTTGGCTTACATACAGATTCATCACATCGTTTTGAACGGGGTGTAGCAGCATCACTACCGATTACAGCAATTGAACGCGCAACTGAATTGTTACTTGATATTGTCGGCGGACAAGCCGGTCCTGTTGTCAATGTCACAAACGAAGCCGACTTACCTCAACGTGATGTTGTAGTGTTGCGAGCTGAACGAGTTAAACGCGTACTGGGTATCGATTTAAGCCGTGAAGAAATTACCGGCATGCTCACACGTCTCGATTTAAACCCTACAGAAACGAAGCAAGGCTGGGAAATTACCGCACCTGATTTCCGTTTTGATATCAGCATTGAAGAAGACTTAATTGAAGAAATAGGCCGCATATTTGGTTATGATAATTTGCCAGTGAGTCAGGCGTCTTCAGCTTTGAGTATGGTGGCAAAGCCTGAAGCTAAACTGAGAATGACTCGATTGCGTCAGGTATTAGTACAAAAGGGTTACCAGGAAGCCATTACCTACAGCTTTATTGACCCTGAAATGCAAAAATTATTTGACACAGATAATCAAGCCATTGAATTGGCTAACCCTATTTCGGCGGATCTGGCTGCAATGCGCACCTCTTTATGGCCGGGATTGGTCAATGCCGCTAAATACAACTTGAATCGTCAGCAAAGTCGTGTATTCTTATTCGAGTATGGCCTTAAGTTTGTCCCGCAAGATGCTGAAATTCAGCAAGAAAAAATGCTTGCAGGTGTAATTACAGGTTCAAGAATCCCGGAACAGTGGGCTTCAAGCAGTGAATCTGTAGATTTTTTTGATTTAAAAAATCATGTTGAAGCCGTGTTAGAAATAACCGGTCGAGCCACAGATTTTCAGTTTGAGCCAAATCAGCATTCAATTTTACACCCCGGTCAAACGGCTGCGATTCGTGATTTGGCAGCAAAAGATCAGCCCATTATTGGTTGGTTAGGTGCACTGCATCCACGTTTGCAGAAGAGTCTTGGGTTATCTCAAAGTGTGTATCTCTTTGAAATTACTATGAAAAATATTGAAGTGGGTGCGATACCGGCCTTTAAGCCATTATCGAAGTTCCCTGCTATCAGACGAGATATTGCCCTTGTCATGGATGAAGCAATAACCGCGCAAGCTGTGCATGATTGCATCAAAGAATCGGCTGGAGAAATTCTCAGCAAATTCGAGTTGTTTGACGTGTATCGCGGGGAAGGTATTGATTTTGGTAGAAAAAGTTTGGCTTTGGGCTTGACCTTGCAGGATCTTTCGCGCACTCTTACTGATACGGATGTCGACAAAGAACTCAATAAAATCATAGATGTACTGAAAAAACGTCTTGGTGCAACGTTGAGAGAATAACTAAAAAAATAGAGATTAAATAATGGCGTTGACGAAAGCCGACATGGCAGAGCGACTCTTTGAGGAATTAGGGCTCAATAAGCGAGAAGCCAAAGAACTGGTTGAAATGTTTTTTGAAGAAGTGCGAGATGCACTTGAAAATGGCCAACAGGTAAAATTATCTGGTTTTGG
>JAPHTF010000188.1 GCA_026197095.1 Gammaproteobacteria bacterium | reverse complement strand
GTTCCTATATTCAAAATATTGCCGGCTCACGTTATTTTATAGAACGGCCAGCCATTGTGGATCGGGCTGAACTGGATAGCCGAATGAAAAGTGGTGAACTGGGTCTGACGCTTGAAATCCCCCCCAACTTCGGCAAGGACCTTAAACGTGGGCGCAGTCCAGAAGTTGCAGCCTGGATTGATGCTGCCATGCCAGCCCGAGCCGAAAGTGTCTACGGTTATGTCGAGGGTATGCACGCGCAATACCTGCGTAATTTTTCCAGGGCCAATGGCGATTCTTCGTTAAGCAGCTCCATGTCTAGCATGTCGAGCATGGCGAATATCGAGATTCGATATCGTTATAATCAGGATTACAAAAGTCTATATGCCATGGTGCCAGCAACCATCGCCCTGTTACTGGTCATGATTCCGGCAGTACTGACAGCACTGGGTGTGGTGCGCGAAAAAGAGCTGGGTTCAATTACTAATCTCTACGCTACTCCCGTTACCCGGCTGGAGTTTTTACTCGGTAAACAACTGCCCTATGTCGGCATTGGTATGATCAATTTCTTTACCCTGTTATTACTTGCAATCTTTATATTAGATGTGCCGCTCAAGGGGAGTTTTCTCGCTATCACGGTGGGCGCGTTGTTATATGTTATCAGTACCACGGGGTTGGGTTTACTGATGTCCTCATTTACCCGGACCCAGATCGCGGCCATATTTGGCACCATGCTGGGTACCATGTTGCCGGCGATATCCTTTTCCGGGATGAATACACCGGTATCATCACTGGCGGGAGGCGCTGCCGTGATGGGCAAGCTGTATCCCACCACTTATTTTATGACAATTAGCCGGGGGACTTTTACCAAGGCCAGTGGCTTTGTTGATTTATACAGTGACTTTATTGCGCTGGCGGCATTTATTCCCGTGCTCACGATTGTTAGCTTACTGTTATTGAAAAAGCAGGACGTTTAGATATGCAGCGCATTACAAATATTTTTCATCTGGGTGTTAAGGAATTGCGCAGCCTGTACCGTGATCCTGTGTTGATGATTTTTATTGTCTTTGCCTTTTCTTTCATGGTGTACGCTGCTGCCCAGGGGATGTCACAGGAATTACGTAATGCCTCGATTGCCGTTGTCGATGAAGACCGTTCCCCTTTGTCCGCACGTATCATTAATGCTTTTTATAGTCCGTATTTCAAAACGCCTGAGCAGATTAACCTCAAGGATATTGATAAATTAATGGATGCTGGCCGCTATACCTTTGTGCTTGATATACCGCCACATTTCCAGCGTGATGTGATGGCGGGTAAACAACCGGATATCCAGATAAACGTTGACGCGACCATGATGAGCCAGGCTTTTACCGGTGCGGGTTATATGCAGAGTATTATCAATGGTGAGATCAGTGAATTTCAGCAGGGTGTGCGTGGCAATTCGAGTGAAAGCATCAAGCTTACGTCACGCTATAAATTTAATCCCACCCTGAATAGCACCTGGTTTGGTGGGGTGATGGAAATTTCAAATATGGTGACGATGTTATCGATTGTCCTCACGGGTGCGGCACTCATCCGTGAACGAGAACGTGGCACTCTTGAGCACCTGCTTGTTATGCCCCTGATGTCATTTGAGATCATGCTATCAAAGGTCTGGGCCATGGGGTTGATCGTCTTACTGGCTGCGGGGCTGTCATTGCGCTTTGTCGTTCAAGGGATAATGGAAATGCCTATTGCAGGATCAGTTCCCTTGTACATGGCTGGTATGGCACTGCTCTTATTTTCAACAACGTCGTTAGGTATCTTTCTCGGTACGGTCGCGCGCACCATGCCACAACTAGGCTTGTTGATCATTTTAGTCTTCATGCCATTACAGTTGTTATCCGGGGGCTCGACACCCTATGAGAGTATGCCGCAGATTGTACAGACACTGATGCTGGCTGCACCGACCACGCATTTTGTTAGTACAGCACAGGCCATTTTGTACCGCGGGGCCGGTTTCGATGTGGTGTGGCCCAATTTTCTCGCGCTTCTGGTCATTGGTATGGTGTTCTTTGTTGCTACGCTGGCATTATTCCGAAAAAGCCTGGCCGCAGCACAGTGAGCTGGAACTGAGCCGAAACTGAGCCGATACTTAATGCGATTAAGACCGGTAAAGCTCGGTAAAACCCGGTAAAGCAGAAGGCGTGACCGAGATAAATTAATTCAGGAATAAATAAATTCAACGAGGTAGAAATGAGTCATCCCATTATTGAAGATCTTCTCTGGCGTAAAACCTGTAAGAAATATGATCCGAGTGAAAAGGTTTCTGAAGAAGATTTGCAAGTGCTGTTTGAGGCGATGAGGCTTACGGCATCGTCTATTAATTCACAGCCCTGGAAGTTCGTGGTGATTGAGAGTGATGAAGCCCGGCAACGCATGAGCAAAACGTTTTCGCGTATGCATGAGTATAACCAGCCTCATGTGATGCAAAGCTCGCAGTTTATTTTGTTTGCACATAACCCGCGTTATCAGCGTAATGATTTTGACAAGGTGGTGGATCAATATATTGAAGATGGCCGCACCAAACCTGAAGATCGTGACAAGGCTTATGCTGCCTATCGCTTTGTTGAATTGAATACGGATGAAAGCGGTAACACCGAGCCGTGGACAAGAGCGCAAACCTATCTCGCTTTGGGTAACGCATTACATACCCTGGCGCGATTAAAGATTGATTCAACACCTATTGAAGGGATTGATTCTGAACTGGTCAATAAAGAGTTTGAGAAGGAACTCGGGGGCTACTGCTGTAACTTTGCCCTGGCGATTGGTTATCACCATGACGATGATTTTAATGCCAAGCTGCCCAAGTCCAGGCTTAAGATGGAAGATATATTAGTACGTATATAAATTTAATAGATAGTAAGCAGGTAATAACAACATTTTCTAGCATTAAGGATAATCGATGAGTAGAACAATAAAAGGGCCTGATGGTAAACCCCGTTGCCAATGGTGTGAGCAGACACCGGATTTTTTTCCTTATCACGATAAGGAATGGGGATTTCCTGTTACTGACGATCAGCGTTTGTTTGAGAAAATATGCCTGGAAAGCTTTCAGTCCGGATTGAGCTGGCGCACGATTCTTGCCAAGCGTGAGAACTTTCGTGCCGCATTTCATGATTTTGATTTCAATAAAGTTGCGCGCTTTACTCAACGTGATGTGACCCGCCTGCTTAAGGATGAAGGCATTGTGCGCCACCGTGGTAAAATTGAAGCAGCAATTAATAACGCAAAACGCGCCCAGGAAATGGTTAAAGCGGAAGGTTCTATTGCGGCCTTTATCTGGCGCTATGAACCCAACCTGAAAAAAAACTTTAAGCCGCAAAGCGTATCAACTTCAGATGAATCGATTGCCTTATCCAAAGAGTTAAAAAAACGTGGTTGGAAGTTTGTTGGTCCGACGACGGTATACGCGTTTATGCAGGCCATGGGTTTGATTAATGATCATGTTAATAACTGTGTTATTAGAGATAAGGTAGAACGTGCACGTATGAAATTCAAACGTCCAGAATAAATATAAACAGGATGTATACTTGCTAACAGTGTTTAATTTTCACCCATGACGTTACACTGTGGGCAGTATTTGAATGAGATTGTTATAGGACATTAAGTATATGGGATTTTTGAAAAAGGTTTTTGGTAAAAAAGAAGAGCCGACAGAATCTGAATTTAAAGCCGCGTTGTTAAAAAAAGCGACTGATAACATGAATGCAATAAATGAAGCTTCAGCGGCTCAGAATAGTGTTACCAATAAAACTATGCCCGCTTATGAAACTAACGATCAGGCTAAAAAGAAAAATATTCGGACAGTACTGTTGGAAATAGCTGAGAGAGGTGAGGCAGGCGTTTTGGCAACGTCAATTTCTGATAAGGCCGGCATCTGTAAGCTTGATACCTCAAATGCCTTGTCTTTTCTAACGCGGAATAATTTTGCTGAGGCGGTGAATAGTCCCTCAGGTGTAAAATTTTATTTAACTGAGGTGGGCAGGAAATATTGCCTGAGTAAAGAGTTTAACTCTGAGTTATAAACTGTTTTTAGCTTGTATCAGCAAGAGTTAATCCTGCCCTTGTTTCCTTTAGCAATAAAGGAATAATTTAAAAACAATTTTCCTGTAACCTTAAAAACTCATCGTAGCTTCAGTTAATAACAGGCGACTATTGTAATAGTTATTTTCAGAATACTTGTTGTAATAACACTCTTACCAGGTTGGAACGGGTAATGATGCCCTGAACCTGTTGCTGTTCATTGGTTACGATTAAACGTTTGATATGATGTTGCTTCATTGTTTGAATAACCTCATGCAGGCTTTTATTTTGTTCAATCGTAATAACATCTCGTGCCATGATGTCGCCCACTGTTGCTGCAGTATTTTCTGGTTTTGCCTGGTGCCTGAACATGGTTTCGAGTGTATGCCACACACTATGCGTTGGATGATGACAGGGAATGCCGATGGTGGTTAAAAAGTCGGCTTCGGTGATAATCCCGACCAGTTTCTGATTTTCATCAACGACTGGCAGACCACTAATACGGTGCTCAAGTAAAAGCTGTGCAGCCTCTTTAACCGTGGTTGATGGATTGACTGTCACCACATCTACGCTCATCAGATCGCGTACCGCAACCTGTTCAGTCTGGCGCAGCTGAGCATGCTGCTTTGCCAGCTGATTAATCCGCAGCAGGTCATCCATTGTGATATCAATATAAGTATCGAGATCTTTAATCGCGTTTTGAAAATCTTCTCTTGATGGTTCGTAATGTTTCTCACTCATGATGTGACTCCCTTTTATGATACCGCGCGAAGATTTTGTTCTGCTAACGGGGAAACACGTTGCCAGGAGTTTTCATTGAGGAAAACCTCGTACCTGGCCCAGTTTGCAAAAGCTTCTCGTGTCAGTGTGCCACTGCTGCGACGGTCCTTACCGGCTACTACCTTGTAAATAATTTGATCACGGTCCGGGCGCGACCTGTCCGACTCATCCACGATTTGCCGCACAGCCCAGTCATTGCCATACTGGCCATTGCTGTAATAGTGCCCCAGCATAATTTGATCTGTACCCAGGGTCAGATTATTACGGTTACGAGCAAGCTGGTAAATTTTCCCCAGCTCCTCATGACCGACATCAACATACTGGTTCATTTGTCGCAAGGCGTGTTCAAGATCATCGCGACTCAAACTTTCTTCATCGGCTTGATCCTGTGGCGTGTCTTTTTTCCCGTAGTGCATTATTGCTGCGGGGTAACGCCGCCAGTGAAACAAATAATTAAATAACAGTGCCACACTTAAAATAATAGCGACATTGACCAGTACCGGGGTGATCAGATAGTAATACCCCAGATCATGCACGCCACTGCCAGCAACTACTGCCGTTAATGCAGTGGCGCCACCGGGCGGGTGAATACAACGTAAATAATACATTGCTGTAATTGCCATCCCGACCGCAACCGCCGCTGCAATAAATAAATCGGGAATCAGCATATAACTACTGACACCAATAAATGCCGAGATAGTATGCCCGCCCACCAATGCCCAGGGCTGGGATAATGGACCGTGTGGCACCGCGAATAATAAAACCGCCGAGGCACCCATTGAAGCAACAATCAGCCCGGCATCACTGGCACTAACAACCTGTCGGGTAAAAATTAAAATCAGTAAAATGCCGGTAAAACCGCCCAGGCCGGAAATAAGTTTTTCGCTATGGCCCGTTTTATTCGTGCCTATCCCGGCAAATTGATTTATTTTTTCTAAAGTGCGTTGCATATAAACAGAACACCTGTCGCGTGTTACAAAACCATTAAAATGAACTAACACATGAATGACAATCTATTTTAGCGTGATATTTCTCTGGAGCGGGTTTTAGCCCGTGCTCCAGCCGCGTGGCCGTTGCATGCCGGCAATCTTGCAAGCTTGCTTCACATAACCATAGGGAAATAAAGTAAAAATCACCTGCTTGGCCTCTTTTTTATTGTAGCCATGGTGTTCACTCAGGTGCTTAATGACATGCCGCACATCCGGGATGACTTTATGTTCTACCCAGTACTCGCGCATAAAATTGAGTATTGGCCAGTATTTATCATTCAGTTCCAGGCCTTCTGCTTCTGCCAAGACACCTGCAACCTCTTCATTCCAGTCGTCCGGGTCAACGATATAACCCTCTTTATCCAGTTCATAGTGTGTTGTGCTTTGCATAACAGCATCTCCTCTATATAAGCTATTGCTACTATATCGTCCGGATTTAACACTAGTAAAACGATATTTTTTGCTATCTAATATCGAAATAATCGATATTAATTATCAAGACATAATTTTAAGGCAGGAATCATGGATATTGACCAGGCCCGCACCTTCCTCACCATTACTGCGCATGGCAGTTTTGTAGAAGCAGGTCGCCAGTTACATTTGACCCAATCAACTATAAGTGCGCGAATCCAACGACTGGAAGAGGAATTAGGTACGCGTCTTTTCGTCCGTAATCGATCGGGGGCCACCCTGACACTGGCCGGCAAACGTTTTCTCGATTATGCCAAGCGACTGGTACTTACGGCTGATCAGGCTCGTGACGAGTTGGGGCTGCCCGAGCGCTACCATGACAGTATTCGTATTGGCGGGCGTATAGCTTTGTGGGAAGGGTTTTTACCGCAATGGGTTGGTTGGATGCGTCAGCAAGCAGCAGATGTCGTGATCCGTAGCGAGATCGGTTTCGAAGATGATTTAATGAATCGCCTGATCGAGGGTTCACTGGATATCGGGTTAATGTACACACCACGGCATAGCCCTGGTTTAATTGTTGAACATTTGTTTGATGAAAACCTGATACTGGTCAGTAGTCGCAAAGATGATACCGGTCCGGGTGAGGATTATATTTACATTGAGTGGGGGCCGAACTTCTATGCGCAACACGCACAGAGTTATCCTGATCTTGAAGGTACTTCACAGATAGCGAATATTGGCTGGCTTGGGGTACAGCTTTTATTAGAAAATGGTGGCTCATGTTTTTTACCCGCGCGCATGGCCGCATCATTCATCACTGCTGGTCGATTACATCGCGTTGCTAATTCACCTGAATATATTCACCCGGCCTATATCGTCTACCCACGCGACAGTGATAAGCCTGCTATCATACAAGCAGTAGAGGGACTGCGGGAACTGGCTATGAAAGAGCGCACAAATAAAAATTAAGATAAATTAATAAGTGTGGAATGCTTTAGTTTTTAATCTTCTTTTAGTTAAATAAATTAAAGGAATAAATATGGCAAAATCTAAAACCAGGCCGGTTAGTATTAATTAATGATTACGGGTGCAGATCTTGCGCCTGGTAATTATCTTTACTTTTTCAAGTAAAGATATAAAGAGCAAATTAACATGGGCAAAAAACATTACCCCACGGCTTTTCTTGTTGTTATTGCTGTTGCCTTATATTTTATGTATGGCGATATGTTTTCATTAAAAAACATCAATTTTGCAGCCTATAAGGAAGTATGTACAAAGTACCAGGGCGATAAGATTGGAACGTATTCCGATAATGAAATTCAGAGTTTTGTGAATAAGGTGAATTATTTACTGCCAGAAGCTGTGACGGAATTAGAAGATCCGTTGAAAAAAGAGATAAAAGTGTGTGCTAATGAACTTTCCAGGCGAATTAGTCACTAAACTGAATAATTATAAGTATTAAACGGAGTTAATGTTGGTATGTCGTATCTAACTGAAGCACTTGATGTGCCATTATGGTTCTTAGTGTTTGCATTTGCCAGTGCAGCGCCGCTCTGGATTAAATGGTATAAGATTTTCTATCGAAAGTTTATTGTCACGGGTATTTTACAAAAAAAAATTAAGGAAGCCGGTGATGCTGCAGAAGAAAGAGCCAATATTTTAAAGAAGGCGACCGACAACTGGAATGCCAGTTCAGAACACGAACTTAATGCCGCGGAGTCGCAAAGAAAAAGTCGTGCCCATCTATCAACCGAGGCTGAACAACCTTATGTGAAAATTGTATTAAAAACACTGGCTTTGACGGGGGATGTAGGAATGTTAATTCAATCCATTGCAGATAAGCTGAGAATTAACAGTAATGACATTAAAAGCACGCTCTCTTATTTAGAAAAAAATGAATTTGTTGATGTGGTAACTGCAGGTAGTGGTACCAAGTATTACTTATCCGCTCGCGGCAAGCGGTATGCTATTAAACAGGGTTATATTAAAGAATAATTTTAGGTTTAGCTGGAGTTAGTGTTTTATGTCCTTTTTCTTTCAAACAATTAATATTCCTGCCTGGTTTATTGTTTTTATTCTTGCCAGCGCAACACCGCTTTGGTTTAAGTGGTATTTGAAGTTTCACAAAAAATTTATTCGTTCTGGTGTTTTGCTTAAAAAATTCAAGCGTGCAAAATCTACCGCTGAAATGAAAATGGATGTTCTGAAAAAGGCTACCGATCATTTTAATGCAAATAGTCAGCTTTCAAATCATATCGATGGTACAGTTAAAAAAAGAAAAGCGGTTAAAAAAGATATTGACCCGGTAAAAAAACAGAATATTCGTACAGTTTTAAAAGTGCTGGCTGAAGCAGGTGACAAAGGCATTTTACCAAAGTCGATATCGGATAAGTCGGGTATTAATTTAAATGGGATAAGCAGTGCCTTAAAATATTTAATTGAAAAAAATTATGCCGAGGTGATTAATGCTAGCTACGGAGCCAAGTATTATCTTACGACCTTAGGTAAGAAGTACTGTATTAACAAAAAGTATATTTAGATTACTCATATGCCTCAGCATGAAAGAAAACAATGTCCGCGTTGCAAGGGCGATTTTGAATGTAAATCGGGCTCAATTCTTTTGTGCCAATGTTCACAAATTCAATTATCCGCTGAACTGCTTGAATATACCCAGTCAAAATTTAATGATTGTTTGTGTCTTTCTTGTTTAGAAGAAATACAAACGGAGTCTGGTTCATTACATCAGAGTAAAATCAGTAAAAATAATAAAAATAGTCTTTTATAACATTCTTAATTAAGGCGTGTTTGAGTATACTTTCGTTTTTTATGGCTGCTTTTATGGATTAATAATGTTAATTGTAATATCCCCTGCGAAAACACTTGATTATGAAACACCAGCAAAAACAAAGGTGTTTACTACCCCGGACTTTTTAGACCACTCTCAGCGGCTGATTAACCGCTTAAGAAATTTTTCTTCTCTGGATATAGCTGATTTAATGAAAGTCAGTGCAAAAATTGCCGATTTGAATTTTGATCGTTATGAATCGTGGAAAAAACCGTTTACGCAGAAAAATGCAAAACAAGCTATATTGGCCTTTAAAGGTGATGTGTATACTGGTCTGGATGCGGAGTCTTTCAAGGCGGATGATTTTAAATTTGCACAAAATCATTTACGTGTACTATCCGGGCTTTACGGTTTATTACGGCCGCTTGATTTAATGCAGCCTTACCGGCTTGAAATGGGAACGAAGCTAAAAACGGATGAGGGTAAAAATCTTTATGATTTCTGGGGCTCGGATATAACAGAAGGTCTGAATAAACAGTTGAAAAAAATTAAATCGGATACATTAATAAATTTAGCATCAAATGAATATTTTAAGTCGGTTAAGCCGAAAGAACTTAATGCAGACATTATTACGCCAGCATTTAAAGAATTTAAAAATGGCGAATATAAAATGATTGGCATTTATGCCAAAAAAGCACGAGGCTTGTTAAGTCGCTATATTATTAAGAATAAACTGAGTAATCCTGAAGATTTAAAGTTGTTTAATGAAGAAGGTTATCGTTTTAATAAAACCTTATCTAAAGGGAATAACTGGGTATTTACCCGTAAACAATAAATTTTACTGAGGTTAGTTATGAATGATGAAATAAAACAAAATATTAAAGAGAAATCTACATGGCTACGTGGATTATACATGTTGTTATTCATGATCTTTTACGGTGTGGCGGAAGTGATTATTTTTACTGTGGTTGTTTTCCAGTTTGTGCTTTCTCTGCTTACCCGGAAAACTAATGAGCGCCTGCTAACATTAGGGCAAAGTTTGAGTACTTATCAGTACCAGGTACTGATTTTCCTTACGTTTAATTCCGAGGAACATCCTTATCCTTTTGGTGCGTGGCCAGCGGGTAAACCAACGACAGCGACAACGAAAACTGCAACTAAAAAGAAAGCCACAACTAAAAAGATAGCAAAAGAAGAGCCTAAGGAAGAAAACGGAAAATCTTAGAATTATTTATGCAAGGATGCCTATGAAACTTTATTATTCTTCAACCTCACCCTTCGTTCGCAAAGTGAACATCTTTGCGATTGAGGCAGGGCTGGATCAACAGCTTGAATGGGTTAAAACCAATCCGTGGCAAGCTGAAGATCATTTAACCACCGAAAATCCCTTATCAAAGATCCCTACACTGATTACTGATGATGATGAAATTATTTATGATTCACGCGTGATTTGTGAATATTTAGATACGCTCCACACGGGTGAAAAAATGATTCCGGCACCAGGTGAAGCACGTTGGCAGGTATTGCGTTTGCAGGCATTGGCTGACGGAGTACTTGATGCGGGTATTTTGCGGTTTATGGAAAAAAAACGCACTTCAGATATGCAGTCAACAGATTGGGATGAGATGCAAAAAGGTGCTGTTGAGCGCGGTTTAGACCACCTGGAGTACACGGTTTCTGATTGGGCTACTCAAGCTACACAAAACCTGAATATTGGAGTGATTAGTGTAGCGTGTGTTTTAGGCTGGCTAGATTTCCGATTTTCTCATGAAAACTGGCGTATTAACCGGCCAAATTTACAGCAATGGTTTGAAGCCTTTTCAAAGCGGGATTCTATGCTTAAAACTTTACCAAAAGAGTAACTCTGGTTACTGTTATTCCGGTGGGGTGTATTGTAGTCCGGCAAATTCCATTCTTGCGGCATCACTGGTCTTGATTAAATTAAGAAAATCCGAGGCTTCTTGCTCAGAAGTGAATGGGCCATCAAAGCCCGTGCGCGTTTCGACGTACCAACCATTCTGGTTAATTTTCACAACTTGAGAATTTTTCACTGACATCTTTATTCCTGTTATTAGTATTGCGGGGTGACATAAATATGCAGAAAAATGTGTGATAAAAAATTGATTTAGATCAATTAATAGTAAAACTACAAAAAGTACGTAAAGTATCACTAACTAAAAACGGGTTAAAATGGCTTGAATAAAAAGTGCCAATGTTCGAAATATGTCTATAATTTAGATATAAAAATAACCATAGGTGCTAAATATGGATGAGCGTCGTTTTAACGTTAGAAAGAAAGTAGAGACTCCAGTGAGGTTGTACCACCCGGAACTCGGTCGTTTTGATGGTATAACTAATGATATTTCAGTGGGCGGTATTGCACTTAAATTAAATACATACATTAATCTACTGCTAGAGCCACCTGACGACCCTATATTATTAAGATGTTGCAATTCAGATGTTTTGTTTCCTGTTTCGTGTCTTAGGCAAGCTGAATCTGAACTGGTTTTAAAGTTTTTAGAGTGATATAACCTGACATAAGTTTATTGTAACCTAAATTCTTTAAAGGAAACTGTGTGTCTAAAGAACGAAGAATATTTCAGCGCAAGTTGGTAAACGCTAAAGTATTACTTATTCATCCTGCCATTGGAGAACATCAGACCTATACCCATGATATTTCTAATGGTGGGGTATTCGTATTATTGCAAAAACAACCTGATCTTCCGCTTGGAACAGAGCTTGATATGCGTCTTCTCGACTCCAAACAAGACGATATTATTTTTAAGATGAGCATTGCTCGAACGGATAAACTGGGATTTGGATTAGAGTTTCTTGGCTATGAGAAGAATGGAAAATATTCCACGATTGAAACGCTGTTTAAAAAGGGTTGAAGCGTGACTGAAAACCGTTTTTTTAAACGGAATTGAAGGTATACTCGGTGGTATATAAATTAGCTAAAAAAAATAATAAGTCGATGGCCGATAAAAGAAAACAATTACGCCAAATGGTTAATGCGCCGGTTTTGCTGAGTCATTCAGCGTTTGGGGAAATTAAAGCCATTACCGGTGATATTTCAAATACTGGTGTATTCATTCGCATAAATAATAAACCAACCTTGCCAAAAGGCGCCCATATTAAACTTCAATTTTTAAGTTCAGTTTATCCGAATGTGAGCTTCAACACGCGAGTTGTCCGTGTCACAGATGAAGGTTTTGGGCTTGTTTTTGTTGACTATGAATATGGCGGTGAACGTTTTCCAATGAATAATCTCAAGCATATTTGGAATAAAGAAGCCTGAGTTTCCTTACTATATTTATCAATGTAGTGATTCAATTTTATTTTCAGATAAAAATGTCGCTATCAATAATTTAAGAATTATAAGTATTTTATCTGGCACTAAGGCCCAGTAGAAACAATAAGTTATTTTCAGTAACCGCTGCTCTTTCCATGCGCAACCTTATTTGACAGAATAGCTAATAATAAATAATCGGAATAAACCTTAATGCTGTTTTTCCCCTTTCGTGTTGATCTTAATTTTAATCGTATCCCTTTATTGACGATTTTAGTCTGTGTTGTCTGTTTATTTATTTATATTAATCAAGAAGCCAGTTTCGATAAAATGCAGACTGCAGCAAAGCAGTATTGTCAGAAAGATCATGAAAGAATGTTCTGGTTAGTAATTGAGAAAGTGTATGGTGAAAGAGATACTGAGGCATGTAGTCGTGTTTTTTATCACATCCATTCATATAAAAATCCTAAGCAAAGAATTGATGAACTTGTTGAGCAGGCGGACAAGTTTGCCAGCCGATCAGAAGTATCCAGTCGTGTCATTATCCGCGGTATGTTGGAAGAGAAATATCGTGAGTTTAGGTTGAGTGGTGTTAATCAGGATTTAACCACACAGCTTATATATGAGCCACATTCTTATAATTTGGTAAACATGATTACGGCTTCTTTTGCCCATGGTAGCTGGGATCATTTGCTCGGTAATTTATTTTTCTTTTTTGCTTTTGCTGCATCAATTGAAATGATCCTGGGTATGTTACGTTATGTTTTAATCTTTGCCTCTTTAGCTATAGGTACACACTTATCTTATTCTTTGGCGATGATGAACGTTAATGACGCTTTACCTACGCTGGGATTATCGGGTGTTGTCATGGGAATGATTGGCGTTTTTGTTTACTTAATGCCAAAAATAAACATACGCTGCTTTTTGTGGTTTTTTGTCATTTTTCGAATCGTCAAAGTTCCTGCTTATTTGCTGGCGGCCTGGTATGTCAGCTGGGATATTTATGCGCTGTATTTCTCAGAGGATCAGTCCGCGATTAATTTTATTGCACACCTTAGCGGGGCAACTATCGGTTTTGGCCTGGGGGTGATCTTTTTGGTTGAACGTAAAGAAGAAATTCAACATGAAATTATGATGTATCACGAAAATGAAAAAAATCTGGAGAAAAAAGAAGAGTAAAATATGTTAAATCAAGCAGATTATTTAACAATTGTTTTCTAGAATTAGAACAGGAAGGGAGTTTTAATTGGCTTTTATGGAGCACGTTATGAATCGCCAGAACAAAAGAAAACATCGCCGTAGCCTGTTTAGCAGAGACATCATTTTAGACTCTGTTGATGGCAAACAGTCACTGATTAAGTCGAATGATATTTCGACATCAGGTATGGGGCTATATGCTGACATGCCTCGCATTAAAGGTGAGCTGTTACGCCTAAAGTTTGAACTCATTCAAAACGGAAAAAAACGTGAAGTGAATATTGCAGGTGAAGTTAAACATGTTCAGTTGGCTGAGCATGGTTATAATTTTGGTGTTCGCTTTATTTAAATTGCTTATTTTTGTAGCTATTTTTAGCTATCCTCCCTTACCCAGTCCATGATTTTTTCATGCTCTAAATCATCTTCAGGCAAAATCGTATCAGTTTGTGGCTCATACCTTAACAGCAACATCTAGCTGCAAAAAAAGTTAGCTAGTCCGGAGGTAGAGTAAAATTATTTTAACCAGGATATTTCCCGGGCAGTTTGTTGGCCCATAATTACCTGATGTAGACCACGGGGAATGTCGGCCTGGAATTTTGAAATTGGAATTTTTCCTGCCATGATTTCGGCTAACTCCTGTGGATGAAGAGGATTCCGCGCGGTTTCGACATAGCCGTCAGGAAAAATAGGTAGCCCAGAGTTAAGATCATATTTATCGCTCGCCCCCAGGGTATGGAGTATTTCATGAGTGATAACGACGGCATTAGCCGCAGTCATTTTTTTTGTGGCGAAAGCATTTACGACGCCTAACATGCCTTGCTGCAAACCGAATGAATGGGCCAGTGGTTGCTGATCTTTAACATCAAAATACTTCACGAATATTCGAATATGGGGTGCCGGGCCCTGAAAGGTATTTGCCTGATAGGCCCAATATCGAAGCTTGAGACTCCACAGCATAATGTCCCATATTGCGCCTGAGGTGGGCGGCTCAGGAGGAAGTGATTTGACTTGAGGGGCTAATTTGAGGGTAAAAGGCCGTTGCAAAGGCAAGTTAAATTCCCGAGCTTCCTCAGCGATAAAATCTTCTATGGATTGAAAATCCTGAATCCCTAAATCATCGATATAGTGTTGTGAACTCTGGCGGTTGTCTGCATTAATGGGATAAATCGCAATCCAGAGCGGTTGTTCCCACTCGGTACTTCTTTTGCTCGTGAGCCAGCTGCCTAAAGCCACGCCAATTAAAACCATGCTGAGAATAAAAATTCGGACAATTTTAAAAAGCTTTTTGCCTGACACGTAAGTGGCTTCCCGTGAGTTGTTATCTGTTTCCGGTTGTCAGGGTATCTTGCAATGGTGATTTTGAAAAGTGCTGATTTAACAGTTGTTTATATTCTGCACATGGTAATACGCTTTTTTCTTAATTAGACTTTAATTAGAAACGTAATGATGTATTTTTAACAGGGTTAAAAGGACTATTCCAGATGGAACATCGAATAGGTGAAACAGGTTTATTGCCATTTAGAACACGTCGGGTTTTTAATATTGGCGTAGAGTGGTTTTTTGCTGTGCGAGATGGGAAGGATTGCGGACCGTTTGATAACCAGCAAGTTGCTGAAAACGAATTAAATCAGTTTTTAAATGGATTTGAATTCAAAAAAACGGCTGCTATCAACTAATCCTCTCGAGTATGAATCTTCACTTTCCTGTCATTTTCTTAAATTGAGAGGCGGCTAATAATTGCCGTTTGCCGTCCAGATAAATAGTCTTGTGCACGCTTCACTTTCTCTAAACAGCCGGGATATTCGGCAAATTGCTGCTGAACTTGTGCGGCATTTAATAAGGCATTAGCTCGACTGATATTTGTTTGATGAACTGCGAGTGATTGGGCGTTTAAATGGGTGTTAAGGCGTTGTATGCCTTGTTCACAAGCAGAGGCTACATCATTTGTTTTCATTGTATTACAGCCAGACAGGCCGCTAACGGCGAGTAGAGTGAATATAATTTTTAGTGATGTTTTCATAGTTGTCACCTGCTTGTTTAATAATACTATAGCTTCCAATATTCAAATAAACTTTGAACCAGCCCTCACTTTATGACGTCCTTACTTCTCTTCCCAATTTAATTCACAAAGTGTGATATTCATCGGATAATGTGCCTTAGAATATTCATTTACGTGATGATTAGTTATAAGCATATTTCATGCCTGTTCCTAAACGAGGGGGGAACGAGGCGGTGTGTTTGAGCTAAACATCTGATAATACAAAGGGGAGAGTCCATGCCATCTTTTGATGTAGTTTCAGAAGTCGATTTTCATGAAGTGACAAATGCGGTTGATCAGGCAAACAGGGAGCTGACTACGCGATTTGATTTTCGTGGGGTGGCGGCGACATTTGAACGGGCTGATGAAATTATCACCATGACAGCCGATGCCGATATTCAATTACAGCAAATGCTGGATATTTTACAAAATAAATTGCACCGCCGAGGTATTGATATTGCCTGTTTGGAAGTGGCAGATGCCATAAAGCTGGGAAAGCAGGTCAAGCAAAAAGTCACTATTCGACAGGGTTTAGATAAGGATACTTCGCGCAAAATTGTTAAGCTGATAAAAGAGAAAAAGCTCAAAGTCCAATCTGCTGTTCAGGGCGATAAAGTCCGGGTGACGGGCAAAAAGCGTGATGACCTGCAACAAGCAATTGCTGTCTTGAAAACCGCAGAACTCGAGATGCCATTACAGTACGATAATTTCCGCGATTAGAGTTAACGTGATTTAGTTGGAACCGAGTGGGGTCATGAGGCAAAAAATTGTCAGTTTTGATAAAGATGAAGTGGGTGACTGGCTTGCTGTTTTAAGTTGTGGTCACACTCGGCATGTTCGTCATAATCCACCCTGGTTCAACCGTCCCTGGGTAGAACCGGCAAAAAGCCGAGAAGAATTTTTGGGCACGGAGTTGAACTGCAAAAAGTGTGAGAAATTGGATTTATAAAAAATGATGCGGCCACCACTTGAAAGATAGCTTTGCCGGGTCTAAATTTATGAATGACGATGTTCTGTAGAGTGCTGTTCGGCACGCCGTGTTGTCGAGTCTAACGTAGTCTCTTTTTAATAGTGCTCTAATAGTTATTTGTTCGGAATAAAGTAGATTTTTTTCATGCTCTTATTTAGCGTGTACCTTCCCCCGTTGAGCGCTGAGGAAGGTTTTTTTTTGCCTGAAAATAAGTTTATTCAATGCATGAACTTTGATTGATATTCCGGATTTTTATTGGTGTTTACTTCACTTGTTCTTCCATCAAGAATCTACAAAATCGATTTGTCGTTTTAAAATAAAGTAGAAAAAAGTAATCGGTTAATTTGTGATTTGTTCCCAGTTAATTTATCAGTAGAGTCATTACACTTAGCTCCCCCGTTACCAGGAAATAGTGTTATGAGCAACAATGAAAAAATTTATGAAGTTATTGAGACTGCAATTGACAGTCAAACGGCTTTTGGCGACTTATTAACAGCAGAAGAAAAGCAAACTTTAATTGATCATGGCACCATTCATTCTGCAGTAATAGGTGAAACGTTGTGTAAGCAAGGAGAGAATGACCGACGTGTTTTTATTATTGTTATGGGTGAAGTTGAAATCAGTGAAGGTAATAATGAAAACCGGGTGGTATTAGCGCATTTGAAACGAGGAGAAATTTTTGGTGAAATTTCTGCGTTGTTTGATTCGCCACGCATTTCGAACGTCATCACAACAAAACCCAGTGTATTGCTCATTATACCGGGTGAATCATTTGAAAAAGTACTCACCAGTCGTTCTACCTTATATAGTGCAATTCTGGAACGCTATAAAAACCGGCTCAGTGAAACAGCATTGCGTAGTGTCGATCTGTTTCGCCACCTGGATAAAACAGCATTAAAACCATTGATTGAAGCTTCATCAATTGTAGGAATTCCTGAAGGTGGAATCATTGTTAATGAAGGTGAAACGGGCGATTATTTTTATATTATTATTCGTGGCACTGCACGTGTCTCACATCATTTAGGTGACAGTACAATTAATCTCGCGCTAATGCATTCTGGCGATTATTTTGGTGAGTGGTCAGTGTTAACCGGTGCCCCGCGTGCGGCAACTGTTTCAGCAATGAATAGAGTTGATACGTTACGTATCGAGCGTAGTGTGATGCTGGAGTTTATTCAAAAACAGCCAGAGGTGGGTGAAAGAATTGATTTGGTGGCGCATAACCGAAGAGAATCATTGTCGGGTTCAGGTTTACCTGACTCACCTGAACAACTTGAAAGGTTAGTAAAAAATATCGAGGAAGTGATTCAAAAAGGAATGAATGAATAAAGTACTCCTATACTTTTTTCTTTGTATTTACGTTAATCTGCAATAAACCGGATACTAAATATTAAAGAGAAAAACATGGAATCCTGTCAGGCGCTAATTGAAAAAATTAACACAGAACATAAAGCCGGACGTTTGGTTTTACCTTCACTGCCAGAGATTATTGTTCGTGTAAGACAAGCCGTAAATAATGATGACGAGAATCTTGGTAACGTTGTAAAACTGATCCAGGTTGATCCATCTTTAACTGCGCGTTTAGTACAAATAGCAAATTCCCCGTTATATCGGAGTCGACAGCCGGTTGAAAACTGCTTGATGGCGGTGAATCGACTGGGGCTGGCAACAACACGCGATCTTGTGACATGCCTGGTTTTAAATAATGTATTTAATGCTGAAAATAAACAACTACGCACAAAGGTACAGGATCTTTGGAAACATAGTTGTCATGTTGCTGCTATTGCCTCAACCATAGCAAAGGTCACCCCAAATCTTCATGAGGATACGGCTTTATTAGCGGGATTATTACATGATATTGGCATTTTACCTGTGTTACATTATGCGGCAGATTTTCCTGATGTGCTTGAATCGGATAAAAAATTAAATTTTGTTATACAAGAACTTCGTGCACCACTTGGGCAGCAAATTTTAAAAGAATGGAATTTTGATAGTGCACTTAGTGATGTTTCAGCTGAAGCTGAAAATTGGTTACGTGATAGTGGAGTAGTGGCAGATTATGTCGATGTTGTTATAGTGGCGCAAATTCATAGCTACTTTGGCAAAGACAGTCATCCGGATTTGCCTCCACTTTTATCGACACCTGCATTTCTTAAGTTAGGCTTAAGCAAATTGGGGCCGGATGCCAGCTTAGAAGTACTCTTTGAAGCTGAGCAAGGTATTCGCGATATTATGGCAATGCTGGGTTAAAGTGCTTCGATTTTCATTGCACCCTATACCTTGGCATAGCTTTCGCATAAAATAATTAATAATTGAATTATGAACAGCCTATTGGTTAGAGGAAGATCTTTATGTACCCACGAATTATATTATTAGTTTCAGCATTATTTGCGAGTAATGTGTCTTCAGCTGCAGAATTTAATATTCAGTTAGGCAGTGATACTGCAAGATTTATGTACTTAACAGAAGCTTTTGGTCAGGATTTTGGTCGTCTCGAACTTGAGGCCGGTTTTTTATATAACGAAAATAGTGATAAATTATTGAATGCAGGCTTATTAGTGCGGGGCGAGAGTGTTTCTGTTCCGTTAATTGTATCAATTGGTGGGCGTGCTTATTATGCAGAAGTAGCATCATATAAGTTGGGTGCAATTGCAATTGGTGGTGATTTACTTTTGTCACCTGAATCCTGGGGTGGATTTGGTCTGGGGGCGTTTTTCTATACTGCGCCTGGTATTGTTTCATTTTCTGATGCAGAGGGTTTAACTGAGTATGGCGTGTATACGAACTTTCAGGTCACGCCGCAGGCTAGAATGTCGTTAGGCTATAAAAAAATTAATGTTTCAATTAAAAATGCTGCAGATGCTGAGATTGATAAAGGTGCATACTTTGGACTTAATATCAGCTTTTAAATTTATTGTTTTAAACTAATAAAAAAGGGGCTGGTAAGCCCCTTTTTTAATGCTCTTTTTAGTAGAAAAATTAAAGAGCCATATCTTTTAATGCTTTTAAAGGCTGAACCTTTACAACATTACGCGCTGGTTTAGCTTTGAAGATAGTTTCTTCACCCGTGAATGGATTGATTCCTGGACGAGCTTTAGTTGCAGGTTTACGTACAACTTTAACTTTCATTAAACCGGGCATTGTGAATACACCTGCACCATTTTTACGAACGTGAGCGTTGATAATGTCAGATAATTCTGCAAATAAAGCAACAATGTCTTTTTTCTTCAGTTCAGTACGGTCTGCAAGTTCAGTGTACAACGCTGATTTAGTCATAGGTTCTTTAATTGCTTTGATTTTTTTAGCTGGTGCTACTGCTTTTTTTGCAGTTTTTTTCTTTGCTGCTTTTTTCTTGGCTTTCTTTTTAGCGGCCATGATTGCTCCTAATATTTTAGTAATTTAGATTTAAGTTAGATTAAGTTACTTCAAATTTTAATAAAAAATCCCAATGCTTCAGGTGTATTAGAGAAGCTTTGACGCTACTATACCTGTATTTATAGACAAAAAACAATTTTTGTTAAAATTAATGCTGTATTTATGACTGTAATCATTTTCTTACATGGAGTTTCCGGTGAAGCAAAAAATCTGTGACTTAAATAGCCTTACAGAACTCTCATGTAAAGAATTTACTGTGCAAAGTGCAATATTAGAAAAAGATGCTTTTCTCGTTTATTTTAAGCAGCATTATTATGCTTATGAAAATAGCTGCCCGCATACAGGCGTAAATCTCAACTGGCAAAAAGAGCAGTTTTTTAGTTTTGATGGGCTTTTTTTACAGTGCAGCCTGCATGGCGCGTTATTTGAGCCTGATAGTGGAGTGTGTATTCGCGGCCCTTGCCTTGGGGACAGGTTAAAACCTGTTAATGTAGTGAATGAAAGCGGGATATTGTATGCGCCAGGCTCAAATGAGTTGTTGGAACAGTAACCTTACAGAGAATTTGTATTTGTGAATACAGACAGTTAAGTTAGACTGATAATACCTGAGCTATATTAAAAAAATGCATTAAAGAAAATTGTGAATTTACCGATAAATTAGCTGTTAACCTATTAAAAATATTGAAGTTGTTTACTAAAAAATGAAAACACAACAAGACAAAAGTAAAACGTTTTTTTATTACCTTCCACGTTATCTTTTTTCATTTATCATTTCTTTGCTGGTATTAAGTAGTGCAGCAAACGTCAATGCAGCTGAGTATGTCTATATCAGTGACAATTTGCGTGTTGGGGTAAGAACAGAGCCCGTGAGTGGTGTGCCACCAATTAGTGTTGTTTTTACCGGAATGCGCCTTGAAGTCCATGAGCGGGTAGACGGCTATGTAAAAATCACGACAGATAAAGGCGTTACTGGTTGGATAAAAGATATTTACGTGACAGATCAGGCGCCGGCAATCATCCAGCTAAATGCTATTCAAGAAAAATATGAAAAATTAAAAAAAGAGTTGGCTGAAGGCGGTGATACGGCAGCTACACTTGAAAAATCCAACCTGGCATTAAGTGAGCAAATTGAAGAACTTAAGGTCGAGCGTCGTGATTGGGCAAAAGAAAGGGCAACCTTAATGGCCAGTCAGTATAAAGAATCATCCTGGCTTTGGATTGTTGAAGTTATTGCATTAATTGTATTGAGTTTTATTGCCGGTATTTATTGGTATAAAAATCATGTTATGAAACGGCTAGGTGGATTAAGAGTGTAATCGCTCTATTTGTCAGGTTAGGCACACAGTGTATCTGCCATCGCATCTAATGCAGAATTTTCCTCCATAATCGCAGTTAGCACTTCTTCAACATCGGCTTCGCTCAGCCCAAGCTGCTGGCAGAGTTGTTCAGACAGGGTGCCATTATCTGAGTCAGATAAATCATGTGTTTTTAAAGCTTGCCCAGCAAGCTGTGTCAACCAAACGTAGACCTCATGTTTGCCATGATAATTTTCACTGTGATGTTCGCCGACCACTGTCGTAATTTCTTCTGGCATGTTCCAGTATTCCATCAGGTGGCGGCCAATCGTTGAGTGTGTACAACCAAATAAATTTTGTTCTGTTGTGATTAGTGATTGTTCAGGACGACTGGTGAGCATTTTATTTAACCAGTTAAATTCTGTTTGAAATAAATTCCCCATTATCACTATGCCGATGTTATGTAACAGGCCTGTAATATAGGCTATGGATGTTGAAGGGCGGGAATGGCCTGGCATCTTTAGCGCAAGTTGCTGACATAATGCTGCCCGGTATGTCGCTTCTTTCCAGAATGTATGCATGCTGAGTCGTCCACTTTGAGGAAGTTTAAATGCACGTCCAAGAGCTCCTCCAAATGACATATAAAGTACAGTTTCATAACCCAGTACCCTGAAAATAGCATCATGCAGATTACTAATTTGGCCACTGAAACCAAATAAAGCTGAATTGGCATAACGTAAAATCTGGGCGGTTAACGCCGGGTCATGGGAAATAATTCGTACCAGATCATCTACAGTAGCATCGGGGTTTGCTTGTAGTGCAAGTAGATTAGCTGCAATGGATGGCATTACAGGGAGGTGGTCAATATTTTTTAGCTGGGTAAGTAAATTACTATTCAGTTTTCCTGCTAATGGGCTCTGAGAGTTAATTGCATGTGAAAATATGCCACCAATGAGCGCATTCTCGATCATTATTTGCATGTCCCAAATATCGACTTGAACATGTTCTTCAGGATTATTTGTCACTAATAGAACAGAGGATTGACTGCTCATGGGTTCATCAATTATCAGCTGTATTTCATTTTCGTTTTGTTCTTTGGATAATGTTTTATTGAAGGGTTTGTGTGCTGTGTTTTTTAGGAAATACAGTGTTTCATCTAATTCCTCCAGGCTCATAAATCGTAATTCTGGACGCTCTACAAGCGCCTTTAATGTGAGCAGGTCTAGTTGATGACCACTGCTATAAATGGCCATGACAATGCCTGTTGAGTCTTTAAGAAGGCTAATGGAAGCATATGTTTGAGAGAGATTTTCTGGCTTCGCTGAATTAACCACGCAGTAAGGCACATCTTGATTTGTTAATAAAGCCTGGATGATTGAAGAAAGTAGCATGCGTTGTACTTTGTCTCAGCTTAAGCAGTTATTGGGATTTTGGATATATTTTATCGGCAGTTAGGGCAGATACTTGATTGTTTCTGACAAAAGATGTGATCAATTTAACATTCTATTTTTCAATTTCAGGATATTTGCATAAGTATTCTGGACAGGCAGTGACTTATTACGACATAGCTGTTAAAAATGCTTTAAATAGACTAAAAATAATGATTTATTTATGCCGCCGCCTTAAGTATCAGGATAATAATATTAACCAGGGTAATTCCATACTATGAGTAAAAAACAAAAAATTACTATTGAGCAACTCCAGCAAGTTGAACCTCTTTCTGCTTTATCTCTTGAACGGCTGGAAGAATTGAAAGATCTGGTTGATGTTGAAGAGTTAGGTGTGGGCGTAACTATTTTTCGCGAAGGTGATGTTGATAATCAAAGCGTTTATTTACTCAATGGTGATGTGCAAATGACCTCGGTGTCAGATCATAGTTTAAATACTGTTCTGACCCATAAGGCCAATGATGCTAAACATCCGTTGG
>JAPHTF010000119.1 GCA_026197095.1 Gammaproteobacteria bacterium | reverse complement strand
TGGACACCATGTAGAGGTTACTGACTCACTCAAAGCTTATGTTTCAGAAAAACTTGAACGCCTCGAAAAACATTTTGACCATGTCAATAACGTCCATGTAATTCTAAGCGTTGAAAAGCTACGACAAAAATCAGAAGCCACCGTGCATGTTAATGGAGCAAGCTTATTTGCTGATTCGACAGAAGAAGATATGTATGCAGCGATTGATTCAATGGTTGATAAGCTTGATCGCCAGATCAAAAAGCATAAAGAAAAACTCAAAGACCACCATCAGCAGGAAGGTCACCAGATTAAACATCAGCAACCTGTTGTTGAAGAAGATTAAGGAATATTCAACTTATGCAATTATCAGAAATTATTAATGTTAATCGCATAAAAAAAGGCGTTGATGTTCTCAGCAAAAAACGTGCATTAGAAGAGTTAAGTCATCTCATTACAGAAGACCAAACTCAACTAAATGCTACGGAAATTTTTGACAATTTAATATCGCGTGAGCGCTTAGGCTCAACGGGTGTGGGGTATGGAATAGCGATACCCCATGGTCGCGTTAAAAATTGTGAAAATATAACGGGTGCATTTATCCAACTCGATCAAGGCATAGACTTTGATGCGATGGACAATCAGCCTGTTGATATTCTATTTGCACTCATTGTGCCGGAAGAATCAACCGACGAGCATTTACAAGTACTCGCATTATTAGCGTCAATGTTTAATGATGAAAGTTTTCGTCTAAAATTGCGGCAAAGTCAAAACGAAGAAGAGCTTTATCAGCTCCTTACTGAGTGGCATAAACCCAACTGATATGAGCAAGGATCTCACTACTCGCGACTTCTTCCAAAGTCATGGCGTAAGACTGGGATTAAACTGGCAAGCCGGTCAAGATGGAGAAAACCGGTTATTACATAATGAAAAAACTGACTCGGGGATGCCAATCGCAGGTTATCTTAATTTAGTCAAACCCAACCAGGTTCAGGTTCTTGGACCCGAAGAAGTAAAATACCTCAAACAACTCGGGAAAAATTCCCACGATGACGCTATCTCGCGTTTGTTTAACTGCAATCCGGCAATGATCATTTTTGCAGACATTACTCATAGCGATAGCATTGCTCAAGATTTTATTACCTTAGCGAACCAAACCAGCACACCTTTACTTTACTCCAACTTATCAAGCAATAAGCTGACTGAATTATTACAATATCATTTAAGACGCTTATTAAGTGACAGTAAAATTTTACACGGTGTTTTTATGGAGGTTATGGGTATCGGTATTTTACTCACCGGCCCTAGTGGAATTGGTAAAAGTGAACTTGCACTTGAACTGATTAGTCGGGGTCACCGACTTATTGCTGACGATGCCCCTGAATTCAGACGCAGTGGCCCTGATTCTATCCGAGGCCGAAGTCCTGCTTTATTAAAAGATTTTTTAGAAGTCCGCGGATTAGGTGTTTTAAATGTACGCGCTATGTTTGGTGATAACTCTATCGTTGAAACCAAGCGACTAAGACTTATTGTTCATCTCGAATCCATCTCGACGACAACATCGGACAGAAAACTTTGGGAAATTGACCGTATTGGAGGCACCCACCGAATACAGTCCATTCTTGAAGTAGATATCCCCAAAGTACATATCCCCGTAGCCCCCGGTCGAAATGTTGCCGTTATTATTGAAGCAGCGGTAAGAAATCATGTGCTATATTTGAATGGTTATAGTGCAGCAGATGATTTTATTAAACGCCAACAAAAGCTCATCGACGGCGAGTAGGCATTTCTTGTGCTATGCTGTACTAATTAAAAAATTAAACTCAAATATAACTCTTACAAATATAAATTTAGTATGAAACTGGTTATTGTTAGCGGCTTGTCTGGCTCAGGTAAAAGTATTGCTTTGCACGTACTTGAAGACCTTGATTATTATTGTATTGATAATTTGCCCATTAACATGCTTGAAGCATTAACGACTGAAATCATCGCAGCTAAACACAAATATGTTGCTATTGGCATTGATGCCAGAAATGTTGCCGCAGAATTTGATCGATTCCCACAACAACTACAACAACTCCCTAAGAATAAAATTGAGTGTGAAATATTTTTCCTCGAAGCCAGTGATGCAGCACTTATTAAACGTTTCAGCGAAACCCGGCGTAAGCATCCTCTTAGTAATAAAGAAACGCCACTTCATGAAGCCATTATTAAGGAGCGTTACTTACTCGAGCCCATTTCATCAAAAGCAGATTTACGTGTTGATACCAGTGCAACCAACGTTCATCAACTACGCGACTTAATTAAATCCCGAGTGCAGCATGTGGATAATCAAGATATCTCCATTATGTTTGAATCTTTTGGATTTAAGTATGGTGTACCAATAAATGCTGATTTTATTTTTGATATTCGTTGTTTACCCAATCCTCACTGGGTTCCCGAATTAAGAAACTTAACGGGTATGGATAAGCCGGTTATTGATTACCTCGAGACTTACGACGAAGTTAAGGAAATGTTTAATGACATTATGGGCTTTGTTACTAAGTGGATCCCAAAATTTGAAGCGGACAATCGCAGCTATATCACCATAGCCATCGGCTGTACCGGTGGTCAACACCGCTCAGTTTTCCTGGTTAATAAGCTTGCCAAAGAGACTAAAAGTAAACACAATAACGTCCTTTCAAGACACAGGGAAATCACGTAATGGTCGGTTTACTTATCATTACCCATAACAATGTGGGCGGTGCCATTTTTGATGCTGCTATCTCCGTATTAGGAAGTTGTCCGTTGCCTTTCGAAATTCTTGCTGTTTCACAAAATTGTGATCCTGAAGAACGTTTAAAAAAAGCCCGGGCATATTTAAAAAAACTGAACCAGGCAGATGGTGTTCTGGTTATTACTGACATGTTTGGTTCAACACCTAGCAATATTGCCACTAAACTGGCTTCTGATGATGTGACCATTATTACCGGGCTAAACTTACCCATGCTGATTCGAATTATGAATTACCCCGACCTGTCATTAGAGAAACTTGCTAATAAAGCCGTCAGTGGTGGTCAGACCGGTGTTATCGAAGTCGAAAATTAACATTAATAAAAATCTAAAAAGAATATTCCCGTGTTACAACAAACAACAACTATCGTAAATAAGCTTGGCTTGCACGCCAGAGCAGCCGCAAAATTTGTTACTCAAGCTTCTCTATTTGAATCTGAAATCTATGTAAAACGAAACGGCCAGAATGTTAATGGCAAAAGTATTATGGGCGTAATGATGCTGGCTGCAGCAAAAGGCTCTGAAGTTGAACTCATTATAGATGGCGCTGATGAAAAGCAAGCCATGCAATCTCTGCTTGAGCTTATCGAAAACCGCTTCGGTGAAGCCGAGTAAAGTTAAAGTGAAGCCGAGTAAAGTTAAAGTGAAGCCGAGTAAAGTTAAAGCGAAGCCGAGTAAAGTTAAAGCAAGACTGAATAAAATAAAAAACAACGCCGAATAGCAGTCGAATAACATCAAAGTTATATTTAATATCCTTTTCTCTTGTTTCCCCAGTAAATAAATACTATTCACTACTGACAACGCAAAATTATAATGGCAACAAAGTTATTATTTTATCTGCGGTTCACTTTTCACTCCTTAGGTATTACACTCATTAGCAACTAATGAGGAGCCATCATGTCTAGCAATTCATCTCAACAAGACGATTTACACAGCACACTCCTGGATTCGATTAGTGATAGCTTGCGTGAAGGTCAGCCTGAGAAAGTTGGTGAACTGCTGAATGATATGCATCCTGCAGAAATTGCTCATTTACTTGAGTCTCTTCCAGGAAGCCAGCGTGAACAAGTCTGGCCTCATGTACCAGACGACAGCGATGGTGAAATTCTCCTTCATTTAAATGATGAAGCCCGTGCCGCCATTATCAGCAAAATGGAACCGGAAGATCTGGTGGCTGCGACAGAAATGCTGGACACGGATGATCTCGCCGACATTCTGCCGGAAATGCCACAGGACGTTATTCAGGAAATTCTTCTCAGCCTGGAGACTCTGGAACGTGTCCGATTAAAATCAGTCTTATCCTATGATGAGGATTCTGCCGGTGGTTTGATGGATCTGGATACCATCATTGTTCGCGCGGATATTACACTTGATGTTGTTTTACGATACCTCAGAAGAAAAGGAAGCATGCCTAAAGGCACTGATAACTTATTCGTTGTTGATCGTGAAAATCACTACCTGGGAATATTGCCTCTCAGTCGTATACTAACAAGTGATCCACAATTATTCGTTGCAGAATTAATGATCACCAATATTGAAGGTATCCTTGCAGATAAACATGCACGCGAAGTTGCTAACCTGTTTGAACACCGTGATCTTATTACCGCACCCGTTGTTGATGAAGAGAATCATCTTTTAGGCCGTATTACCATTGATGACGTTGTTGACGTTATCCGTGATGAAGCCGATCACTCGTTAATGAGTATGGCCGGTCTGAATGAAGAAGAAGATATGTTTGCGCCGGTCTTCACCAGTGCTCGCCGTCGCTCAATTTGGCTGGGATTAAATCTACTCACCGCTTTTCTTGCCTCATGGGTTATTGGTTTATTTGGTGCGACCATTGAAAAAATGGTGGCGCTCGCCATACTCATGCCAATCGTAGCGAGTATGGGCGGTATAGCAGGCAGTCAAACCTTAACACTCGTTATCCGTGGTATGGCGTTAGGACAAATCGGTAAAAGTAATTCCCATCGTTTATTAATAAAAGAAATGTGGGTAGGTGTATGGAATGGTCTTATCTGGGCTATTGTTATCGCGGGTGTCGCTGGACTCTGGTTCCAAAATATACAGCTGGGTTTAATTATCGCCGCAGCCATAGTGATCAACCTTGTTGTTGCTGCGATATCCGGCGCAACTATTCCTTTAATATTAAAACGCTATGGTGCTGATCCCGCTCTCTCCGGTTCAGTTGTATTAACCACAGTAACAGATATTGTGGGTTTCCTGGCCTTCCTGGGATTAGCAACGATCTATCTTATTTAAATATCAGGGTTCATCATGAATAAACCAAAGCATCGTTTACTCGCAAGTTTATGCCTGGCTTCTCTGTTTATTAATCAACTCTGCATAGCCGACGAAGACATTCAAGCTAAATCGAATGTCGACAATTTCACTTACCCTGCTCACAAATGTAATAACAAACCATTAAAGCCGCAAAAGCCCAAACAGTTTTTACCAAATGATGATATTGAAACTTACAATAATGACATTTCAAAATATAATATTAATGTAGCCACTTATAACGAACAAATTAAACGTTACAAGTCATGCATTAACCAATATATTAAGAATGGCAACAATGATATTAATGTGATTAAAAAACAGTTAAATTCCGCTTTGAAGGAAGCGAGAAACAGGTAGCCATAATATATCCATGGCTTCTTTTGACCGATACTGTTTAAATAATGAGTGATCATTATTATTCAACGAGAAATTTTATTTTATGACTGAACACCGACGTTCATATAGGATCGCTTTTGACAGTTTAGTTGAATTTACATCGACCGATTGCCGACATATTTGTGAGCTTATTGATATATCACTTCAAGGTGCACTCATTGCTGCGTGTTCAGGTGCAACTCCGGATACTGGCACACCTTGCCAACTCAAGATCAGTTTAGATGATTCTGCTGAAATTCAAATCATCATGAATGGCACTGTCGCTCACAAAATAGAAAACCGTGTCGGCATACATTGTGAATCTATCGACAGTGACAGCATGGCGCATCTTCGCAAGTTGATTGAATACAATCTTGGCGATGTTGAGTTAGTTAACCGTGACTTTGAAACGCTCATTCATGAACATAATAAGTCATTAACTACCTGCAACAGTCATATTATCGATTAGCCATGAACCGGTAATCACGCCTGCGCGTGTATCAAGATCATTCCCAACACGCTGTAGACCCATAAACATATCTTGTAAGCGACTGGCCAAAGTAAATTCTTCAACTGGATATTGAATTTCACCATTCTCTACCCAAAATCCTGTTGCGCCGCGTGAGTAGTCGCCGGTAACAGTATTCACGCCCTGCCCCATCACTTCAGTAATCAATAAGCCTTTGTCCATTTCTTTTAACATGGCCTCAAGTGAAACATCATCATGGTTAATATAAAGGTTGTGGATACCACCAGCATTACCGGTGCTTTGCATATCAAGTCGACGCGCGGCATAACTATCTAAGACATAACTCTGTAATACGCCATCAGTAATAATGTCATGTGCCCTGGTCATAACACCTTCACTATCATAAGGAGCACTCGAAAGCGCACCTTTGATATGTGGACGTTCATCCAGACGAATATTTTCAGGGAAAATTTGTTTGCCTAAATGATCGAGTAAGAATGATGCTTTACGGTATTGTGCCCCACCTCGGATCCCGGCTAAGAAATGTGATAATAAACCACGTGCCACTTCGGCTTTAAAAATAACCGGCACCTTACAGGTCGGCATTGATTTAGCATCCAGGCGGCTGACTGTGCGTTGGGCAGCCTGTTTGCCAATATCAACAGCAGATTCTAACTTGCTGGCATCACGGTTAACGCTGTACCAGTAATCACGCTGCATGGCCTCATTCTGCCCGGCTATGACGGTACATGACATGCTGTGACGTGAAGTTGGGTAACCATTTAAAAAACCTTGAGTATTGCCATAAACCCTGATTCCCGAATGGCTACTCACAGAACCGCCTTCAGAATTAAGGATACGATTGTCTTCTGCTCTTGCCGCGTCTTCACATTGCCTGGCGAGTTGCATAGCTTCTTCAGCGCTGATCTCCCAGGGGTGATATAAATCTAAATCAGCAATATCTTTAGCCATGAGATGTTCATCCGGTAAACCCGCATATATATCATCTTCCGTGTAGCGGGCAATATCACATGCTGCTTTTACAGTGTCCTTAATGGCTTTAGGTGAGAAATCACTGGTGCTGGCCGAGCCTTTACGCTGGCCAAAATAGACCGTAATAGCTAAACCTTTATCACGGTTGTGCTCCATGGTTTCAACCTCACCCATGCGCACGGTAACTGAAAGTCCAGATTCTACACTTAAGCCTGCTTCAGCCGCTGAGGCACCTTGTGCAGTCGCTTCCTGTAATAAGTCGTTAACAACTGATTTTAGATTTTCTGAATCATATGGATTAGAAGCATCTGTATTTTTAGAGCTTGAATTCTGGCTGGACATGAAAACCTCAAGATAGTGTTGCTGAAATATTTTTCTAATATACTCCATTGTAAGGCTACGAAGCGCGCATCACAAATGTCATAATAGGCACATGGTAAAAAAAATTATTCAAACAGATGTACCTGATGATAATGAATTTGATGATTCTGGTGAACTATATGCAGATGAACTCATCAGCAAATCACAACGCAAACGGGATGCCGAAGCGGCGCAGCAACTTGGCAAAGATTTACTGACACTTGCCCCTGATGCATTACAAACCATCGAATTACCTGAAAACCTTGTAAAAGCACTCGATGATGCTCGCCGCATTAGAAAACATGGCGCGTTAAAACGTCAACTTCAATACATTGGCAAACTCATGCGCCACATAGATATTGAGCCAATACAGGAAGAATTCCTCAAGCTGAAAAACCACTATGGCCAGGATATTAAAGAACTCCACCGCTTAGAAAACTGGCGTGATCGCTTATTGGCTCAAGGGGACAAAGCATTAGAAAATTTGGTCAATGAGGCGCCAAATGCTGACCGCCAGCATTTAAGGCAGTTAATTCGTCAATCAGCAAAAGAAACCAAGCTCAATAAACCGCCCAAGTCGGCACGTGAAATCTTTAAATACCTGAAGACTTTATTTGAATAAAAAGAATAAACCACAGAGGCCACGGAGGTTTACAGAGTAAAACATTGTTTAATATCTCCCCGTGTAACTCAGTGACCTCTGTGGTAAATTTTTATTTTAAATACTATCTACGCTTTCTAAACCAGCCAGTTAAACTTGCACGTTCTCGTTTAGCCGGTAAAACTTCATGCTCAAATTCAGCGCTAAAAAAACAGACCACGGTTCCAGACCTGGGACTCACTGAAACAGTTTGTCCATTTTTCAAATATATCTGCAGTTCACCACCATCATCGTCCTTCCAGTTTTCATTCAGGTAGGTAATTAATGTCAATACACGGGTGTCCTGATTTTTATGTTGATCAAGGTGTCGTTTATAAAAGGCATTAGGTGAATAAAGTGCAAAATGGACTTCTAGTTCAAACAGGCCAAGATAAAAACGCTGATTAACTTCATCTTGTAACTCTTTTGTGATGGAGAGGTACTTCTTTTGTGCTTCATTTAAATTTTCTTCATCAAACCAGCTAATCTCATCACTGCGAATGGATTGCTCAATATGAAATCCCTCTTTTCGTCCAACACCCGCTTGATTCAAAATACCCTGCTGACGAAACAATAGCAACGTTTGTGATAATTCCCGTAGAAGCTCAGTGGGAAAGAATTGCTTTTGCACAGACCAGCCTTGTTGATCCAGGTCATTAAGGATATTTTCTATTTTATTTTTCAAGAAAAATGAGTATTTTAATTTTGCAAAATAATACTGGCAGGCTTTTAGATTGATGCTCGCATACTAAAAATTTTAGGCTGTGCCGCCCACTGTGAGGCTATCAATTTTTAATGTGGGTTGCCCCACACCCACAGGAACACTTTGACCTTCTTTACCACAGACACCAACACCACTATCGAGTTTAAGATCGTCACCCACCATTGAGACTCGTGTTAGAACATCAGGACCATTGCCAATTAAAGTAGCACCTTTAATTGGTTGAGTGACCTTTCCGTTCTCAATGAGATAAGCTTCACTTGCTGAAAAGACAAATTTTCCTGAGGTGATATCAACCTGACCACCACCGAAGTTTACCGCATAAATGCCTTTTTCAACTGACTCAATAATTTCTTCGGGAGCATGTTCGCCTGCAAGCATATAAGTATTTGTCATGCGTGGCATAGGTAAATGTGCGTAAGATTCACGGCGGCCATTGCCGGTAGATTTTTCGCCCATTAATTCGGCATTCATCTTGTCTTGCATATAACCTTTGAGTACACCTTTTTCAATCAACATGGTTTGCTGAGTAATTGTACCTTCATCATCCATATTTAATGAGCCACGACGTCCATCTAACGTACCGTCATCAACGATGGTACACAGAGGTGACGCGACGCGTTCACCAATACGGCCACTAAATGCTGAACTCCCTTTACGATTAAAGTCACCTTCTAATCCATGCCCAATTGCTTCATGCAATAATACTCCCGGCCAACCAGGGCCAAGAACAACCGGCATCGTACCCGCAGGTGCTTCAACTGCTTTTAAATTTACCAATGCCTGGCGTGCGGCTTCACGTGCAAAACCCAGGGCACGGTCATCTTGAGTAAAGTATTCATAACCGACTCGGCCGCCACCACCTGAGCTGGCTTGTTCCCGATCATTACCATCTTCAGCGATAACCGTCACATTCATTCTGACTAATGGGCGCACATCCGCATTTAATGTGCCGTCACTTGAAGCAACTAAAACAACTTCATGCACACCCACCAGGCTAACAATAACCTGCTTAATGCGTGTGTCTTGCTTACGCGCTTCAGCATCAACTTGTTTTAATAAATCAATTTTTTCATCTGTGGTCAGCGAGTCCAGTGGATCAGAAGGAAGATATAACTGGTGTGATGAATGTTTCTTCCATGCCTGAACCTGTTGTTTCTGCCCTGCGCGTGCAATTGATTTAGCGGCATTTGCAGCTTGAGTTAATGCAGGTAAAACAATTTCATCAGAATAAGAAAAACCGGTTTTTTCACCGCTTATAGCACGTACACCTACACCTTGTTCAATATTGTAATTACCCTCTTTTACAATGCCATCTTCCAGGACCCATGATTCCTGGCGTGCTGTTTGAAAATAAAGATCGGCACGATTGATACTATGCCCCATCATCTGATCAAGTACCGTTTGCAAATCATTTACTTCAAGCCCGGTAGGTGACAATAAAATATTATTTGCAGTATCAAGATAACTCATAATGAATTTTACTCTTTGGGTAACATGCAAGAAATTTTGCGATGTTGCAGAACAGGGAAATTTTTGCGAAGTTTATGAATACTCTCAACATCAATGTCGGCAATGATAAAACCTGAGCCATGTGGTAAGCGATTAATAATCGTACCCCATGGATCAACTACCATGCTATCACCATGTGTTTCACGTCCATTCACATGATAACCACCTTGTGCAGAAGCAACAACATAACACAAATTCTCAATTGCCCTGGCACGCAATAATACTTCCCAGTGAGCTTTGCCTGTAATGGCGGTAAATGCAGAAGGCAATACAATTATTTCTGCACCCTGCAAGACCAATTGGCGAAACAATTCTGGAAAACGTAAATCATAACAAACCCCGATACCAATTTTGCCGAAGGGTGTATCAACAACCACGACCTGGTTACCTGCTTCAATTGATTCTGATTCGTGATATGTTTCACTGGTAATTTCAAGATGAACATCAAATAAATGTATTTTGTTATAGCGGCTGACACGCTCACCTTTTTCATTATAGACAAGGCATGCCGCATACACCTTATTTTCAAGAGCCGACTTAACAGGAATAGTTCCGGAGACTAACCACACTTTATTTTTCTTAGCTTGTTCAGACAGGAAATCCTGGATAGGGCCGTGCCCCTCTTCTTCTGCAATTTTAACCTGATCAGTATTATTAAAACCCATAATGGAAAAGTTCTCGGGTAAAACAATCAGCTTTGCTCCCGCTTGTGCTGCACCTGTAATCTGTTTACCTGCTTCAATTAAATTTGCACTTACATTCGTTCCAGAGGCCATCTGGATTGCTGCTATTTTCGTCATAGGAATATTCTAAATTTTTATTGTGAAAGTTACTGTAGTGGTTATTAATTTGTTAATACTTCAAGCTCTATTGTGGTAGAAATTGCACTGCCTGGAATCAGTTCAATGCGCTTCGAGGACAGGCCTAACGCAATTAACCAGCTTCTGAGTTCATTTACCCAAAGCGTACCTTCATCGCCACCAGGATATTTTAGCTTTAAGGAGCTATTTACATTCATTTGCAATTTTTTCATGCTTTTCCGTACTGCTGGCATGGCTAATATTGTGTTGGCTTGTTTTGGTACAGACCATTCATTGGCATGCAATAATTCAGCTTCAGCCGCATAAATGTTGCTTGTAAAAAAAAGTGCTAATGCAGCAGAAATAATCCAGATCAATCTTTTCATAATTCAAATCATATCACAAAGTGATTTTCACGGGGATGATTGTATCGCTCAAATATCACAATGACTCAGCTTTACGTAGCACAATAACAGGTTTATCCCAGCTTCCACTTACCTCATAAACCTTTGTTGAGGCTTCATTAAATTGCTCACCAGTAAGTTTATCCAGTAACCAGAGACCAATACCGGCAGGTAAATTAACCAAAAGAGCCGTCACACCAGCAACACCACCACCCACATCGGGGACGACTTCAATAGTATTTTCATAATCTCTGTCAGCCAAGCCTACTCTTCCGCTTATAGAAACATCCGCAATAGGACTATCAAGCTGAAAATCATCGGTGTAAACATCACCTTCATCTATCTTAAGGTGGCCGCTTGCGGTATCAAAACTAAAACCTGATTTAGCGCTATCTTTAAAATCACCAAATAACTTGCGTGGCAGCGCACTTAAACTAAATAATCCCAGTAACCGCCCTGCTCCTGCATCGACATCAACAATACTGCCCTTTTCAACTTTAAGCTGAAGATTGCCATTGAGTTTAGCCAGAGAAAATTGTAATGGTGTACCTTGCCAGTCAATGTCACCGGTAGCCTGTGCTGTACCTTGATCTATCACCACTGCATAACCTAAATCAGTTAACATTCCGCCAAAATTTTTACTGCTCAAGGTAATATTCATATTGGTTTTATGCAGACCTCGAATATATTTCCAGTCACCATGAGAAAATAATTTCATATTTTTCGCAGAGACAATTAACTCATCAAGATGAAGTCCATAGTTTTTTTGAGAAACTTTAAAATCAAGTCGGCCAATAAAATCCTTATCTAAATAAAACTTTTTAATAATCCCTTCAAAGGCAGGGAAATTTTGAGGAATTGAGATAGCCTTGCTCGTTTTATCTCCTTCTTTTTCCGTGACTATTTTAAGTTCATCTAAATTGAAAATGATGGGATTCACAAAAAAGGCCTGTTTAGCGACTCCTTCATTAAGCTCAAGAGCCTCAATCCATTTGTTTGGCGTTATTTTCTTTACTACACCATCAATATATAAAACGTTTTTCCTTGGCAGAATGGCTTTTTTATTGGATACCGAAATAGCGCCTTTACGTAAATAAGTCGTTTTCTTAGCTTGATCAAGCTCTAAAATAGCTGAACCTTTTTTTCCAAACTCAACGCCCAGTTGGATTCTATCATTGCCGACAAATCCAGCAATAAACTCAAAGTCTTGCTTGTCTTGTTCTTTTTTATATAAGTACTCTGGCAAAGTACTTTTAATTCCCATTAAATCACTGTTGACGGTTAAAACAGGATGATTATCTTTAGCGCTATGAGCAGGGAAAGCCATATTTGCCTGAAAGGTCATGCTGCCTGAAACTCTTTTTGCACCAGGAATATTAAATCTGTTCAATATGATATTGGCTTCCATCTCGCCATTAGCAGAAATGTTAATATCCCCCCCCTTGTCAGATGAAACGGTAAACGTGGCTTTTTTATCCAGAACATGAGCAATCAAATTATTACTTGATAAACCTTTCTCACTAAATAAAATGGTACCTGAGCCTTTAGTAATATCCACTTTATTTTCTATCATATATAACGAAGTATCATGTAGTTTTGCAGAGCCAGAATAAGACAGTGATTTTTTCTTTCGAACAGAATCTGCTAAAGGAATATTAACCTTCATTTTAGCTTCGACATTGCCCAATAACTTCATCGAATTTATCGTATTTTTTGCTTTTGGTAAAATAGGGCTATTAATAAGGTATTGCATTACATTATGTGTTGAACCCATTGCCATAAGATCAAGCTGTACTTCTGCGGCAGCAAAAGATTTAATTTCAGCATATGAATTAGATATGGCATTGTTTCCTGCCTCACCACTTTTCAGGTGAAGCTTCAGTCCCTGCCCGGTAAATATTCCATCTAATTTAGCTTTAGTAATTTTTGGCCAGCCCTCTTTGTAGTTAAATAGAAAATCAGATGTTTCAATCCCTACAGCAAACTCGCCTTCTTTATTATTAAAAGGAAAATCACCCAACTTACCATTAAACACGACCGTACCTTTATTTAACTTTCCTTCAAGTAATGCTTTATCAAGCCACTGAACCAGTGATTTATCCATTATAGTTACAGGTAAGTAATGTGAAATTTTTGATATATCACCTTCAGAAAGATGCGTCTGCAAATCAAGATAGGAATTGGTTCCATCTTTCGGCAACCAGAATTTTGCTTTTGATGCTGAGCTCACTTCAGAACTTTTTGTTGTTAGCTGTTTCACATCAAAAAGAAGTCCTTCTTTTACATTAACAAAGCCGATGTCAGCCGTGAGATAATCAAACTTAAAATCATCACGGAATAACTTAGGAAACCCGACGACAGAATTAATTGACGATAATGAAATAGCACCTTTTTGCTCTGCATACGCGACACTACCTGACACTGCATTTAATCCAGGTGCTGTATTCCATGCGTTTATTCCAAGGTTACTAAATTTCGCATTAAGTTTTTGCAGTTCATTATTTTGCCAGGCGATGTAAAAATCATGGATATCTCCCTTGGCACTTAACTGTTTAATTTGATTTTCATGTTCTTTACTAACCAGATTATTATCAATAATAATTTTCGATAATGCATCCAGTTTTAGCTGATTAGCTCTAATGTAGAAATTTTCTATTAATTTATTCTCATAATTAAAAGCAAGTGAAAATTTTGAATTATTTGATACCTCACGATCACTTTCATAAAAGAATCGTTCAATACTCATATTCCATAAATTCCTTTCATCTTTATATGAATCAAATATTCCGGAAACATGCTTTAAAGTAACAAGCTTATTTTTATTAAGACGATAACTAAGATTATTAAAACCAACATTGCCACTTAACTGTTTAATATTTTCTTTTTTCCAGTCAAGCCATAATTTAAGATCGGCAATACCATCAACAATTTCAATATTTTTATTATTAATATATTGTTGTAATGGCGCTAAATTTATATTCTTACTTTCAATATATGTATTTATATCCCATGAACTGGGTGAAGCGATATCCCCGACTAAATCAATCGCAACCTTTAACTTATCACCCAGCACATTCGGCAACTTAGTGGATAATAAAAGCTGGTGGCGTTCATGTGTTTTCTTTAGCAATAAATTCACATCATCAAAAAACCATGTTAATCCTGCTTTTTGTTCGTCCTTCCATGCAAACGTACTCTCTTCTATTGCAACCTCACCTTGCTGTAGCAGCCATTCCTCAAAGAATGGGCTATATTCATCAGCTTCAACTTTATTGAAACTGCCAATATCCACGCCTTTTATCCTTAGATTACCTTCTACTGTTCGAGTAATGAAAAGATTCATTCCTCTTATTGTGAGCTGTGCGGGGGTAACTTTTTGCTGAAAAAGAAGATCGTTAAATAAGATGCCGACATCAACACGAGAAAGTGAAAACAGGGATTTATTTGTTTTTTCTGAAATCAGCTCAACATTGTGAAATATCAATGTTGGCATTAAGCCACTAAGTTTGGCATCCATTCGTCCAATCTTAACGGGCTGCTTAAACAAACTGGATGCGAATTGCTCCACTTCATATTGATATATGTTAGCCGTTGATAATATTAAGCGTAAACCTGACACACCTAAGGCAACAACAATCACAGCCACAGCAATACCGTATCCAAGTACCGCTTTTAACTTGTGAAATAATGAGTGGTTTTTCGCCATCTGTATTAGTTGCTGTTACAAATCATTACATCAATACAACATCAAAGTGTTCCTGATTATATTCCGTTTCAACCTGGAAGCGTAAAGGTTTACCAATAAACTCCTCAAGCTCCGCAATACTTGTTGACTCTTCATCCAGCATGAGGTCGATAATAGGTTGAGCAGCCAGAATTAAAAACTCCTGTGCTTCAAATTGCCGAGCCTCACGAATGATCTCCCGGAAAATTTCATAACAAACCGTTTCTGCTGTTTTTAAGGATGCACGTCCTTTACAGTAATGGCAGGGTTCACACAAAATATGTTCAAGACTTTCGCGAGTTCGCTTGCGCGTCATTTCGACCAGACCTAACGAAGAGACATCACACACATTTGTTTTTGCATGATCGTTTTCAAGATGTTTTTCCAGTGCACGCAACACTTGTCGCTTGTGTTCTGCGTCAGACATATCGATAAAATCAATAATAATAATGCCGCCAAGATTGCGTAATCGCAGTTGCCTTACGATGGCTTGTGCAGATTCAAGATTTGTTTTGAATATGGTTTCTTCTAAGTTTCGATGCCCGACAAATGCGCCGGTGTTAACATCAATCGTGGTCATGGATTCTGTTTGGTCGATAATCAAATAGCCACCCGACTTAAGCGGTACCTTTCTTTCTAATGCTTTTTGAATTTCGTCTTCAACGCCGTAAAGATCAAAAACAGGACGTTCACCTGGATAATGTTCAATCTGATTTTCCAACTCTGGAATAAATTTACTGGCAAATTTTTTAACTTTGTCAAAAGTTGAACGGGAATCAATTCTGACTTTTTCGATATCAATTCCACTTAAATCACGCATGGTACGCATGACTAATGACATATCTTCATGAATTAATGAGCCTGGTGCTGATTCTTTATTGCGCTCAAGAATATTCATCCATATCTTTTGTAAAAATTGCATGTCTTTATAGATAGCTTCTTCTGGAATACCTTCAGCAACTGTTCGTGCAATGTAACCACCTGGCTCAAACTCAGCAGAATATTCTGTAATAACATCTTTTAATCTTTGTCGCTCGGCTTCATCTTCAATACGCTGAGAAATACCGACATGAGATATACCGGGCATGTACACCAGGTAACGAGAAGGGAAAGAAATTTGAGTGGTTAAACGCGCACCCTTCGTGCCCATCGGATCTTTGACCACTTGAACCATTAGCTCCTGCCCCTCGCGCAACAACTCCATAATAATATCGGAGGGCTCACCACCATCGCCATTTTTTCCATTAGGCTGGGCAATATCTGAAACATGTAGAAAAGCGGTACGGTCCAAACCAACCTCTAAAAATGCCGCCTGCATACCAGGTAAAACGCGCACGACTTTACCTTTATAAATATTGCCAACCAAACCACGTTTACGTTCGCGTTCAATATGAACTTCCTGTAACACTCCATTTTCGACATAAGCCACTCGCGTTTCTTGCGGGGTGACATTAATCAGTAGTTCTTCACTCATATTTATCCTTTAAACAGTTATAAGCCTATGATACTACTTAGAATTCTGTGCTGATACTTGCTTTATTTAGAAGTTCAAGTGTCTCAAATATGGGTAAACCCATCACTCCCGAATAACTGCCAGATAAGTTTGTGATAAATGCCGCTGCTCTACCCTGAATTGCATATGCGCCTGCTTTATCATGGCATTCTCCCGATTGAATATACTGTTCTATTTCACGATCTGATAATACTTTGAAGGTCACATCACTGACATTTATTACGCTATTGAGTTCATATTGGCCTGTTTGTAGAGTATTTTTGCCAGAATCAAGCAACGCCACCGCCGTCATCACCTGGTGAGTTTTCCCCGACAACAAACCGAGCATTCGGCTGGCATCAGCCTGATTTTCAGGTTTACCGAGGATTGTTCCATTGATGACAACAGCCGTATCAGAACCTAAAACGGGCTTGATTATAGATTTTCTCTGGTTCCAGCCCGCAACCGCCTTTTCTCTGGCTAATCGAACGACATAATCTTCGGCTAATTCATTATCTTTCTCTGATTCATCGATATCCACGTCTAAAACAGCAAAAGAAATGCCCACCTGGGTCAGTAATTCACGACGACGTGGGGAACGGGAGGCAAGGTAAAGGTCAAATTGTGTTTTCATGGGACAAACATATCATATTTTTATTTATGATAAGGATGACCTTTGAGAATTGTTGATGCCCGGTAAAGTTGTTCGGCTAGTACGACCCGAACTAAAGGATGAGGTAAGGTTAATTGAGATAAAGAAATTTTTTGTTGTGCCATTTTTAAACAGTCTTCAGCCAGTCCTTCAGGGCCGCCAATGAGAATAGCAATATCCTGCCCCGATGCTTGCCAGCTTTTTAGCTCTTGTGCCAACTCTTCTGTTGAGCATGCTTGACCTAATACATCTAAAGCAACCACTTTTGTGCCTTTTGGAATAGCCGCCAGCATTTTTTCACCTTCTTGTTGAGTAAGGCGTTTAATATCACTGTTCTTACTGCGCTTGCCTGCACTGATTTCAACCAGTTTAATCCTGGTTTCAGGTGGCATACGTTTAGCGTATTCCGCATAGCCCTGTTCAACCCAGCCAGGCATTCGTGTCCCAACGGCAATAAGGTGGATCAGCATAAGGTATTTTTTTCTGCTTAGTTTGCTTCAGTTAAAGAGCTGTCTGCCGGGCTGTCTTCACCCCACAGTTTTTCCAGGTTATAGAACTCGCGGATAGAAGGTTGCATAACATGAACCACAACATCACCTAAATCGACTAACACCCACTCACTGGTGTCATCACCTTCTATACCAAGCGCAGGCATACCTGCTTCTTTTGCTTTAAGCGCAACACTGTTTGCCAGTGCTTTGACCTGACGAGAAGTGTTACCACTGACAAAAATCATAATATCTGTGACACTGCTTTTATTAACCACATCAAAAACTTTAATGTTGATGCCTTTAACATCTTCTAACGCATCAATAGCCAGTTCACAAAGTTGTTTACTATTCATAATTTAACCTTAATAAATATGTTGCTGACGGATCAATGTTAATACTGAATCCGGCAATAAAAATTGTATATCCTTACCCTGTTGCCACATCTGGCGAATTTTGGTGGCAGATATATCCATCTGCGTGACAGGCACAAAAGCAAGTCCACCATTTTGTTTTTGCTTAAGCCTGTCTGCATCAATCAACCGATCTTTGAGTAATGCCAGCAGTCTTTTGTTTAACTCATTATGTCCCCGGATTGCCGGACGTTGCATAACAACAATATTGGCAAGCTCAAATATTTGTTGCCAACGATGCCATTGTTCTAACCCGTTAAACGCATCCGTGCCTAATATCAAACATAACGACTTATCTTTAAAAGACTGCTTTAAACTGATCAATGTATCGACCATGTAAGAAGGTCCCTTACGTCGAATTTCACGATCATCAATCGTGAATTTTTCCTGCCCTGCAATAGCAGCACGTACCATAGAAAGTCGTTGTATGGGTTCTGCAACCGGTGCAACTCGATGTGGTGGTTCACCACATGGGATAAAGCGCACCTGCTCTAACGACAGGCACTGCTGTACATCAAGTGCTGTACGCAAGTGCCCATTATGAATGGGATCAAATGTTCCACCCAGAATGCCTATCATGTGATTTTATTTACGGATATGACCATCACCGATCACAATGTATTTTTGTGAGGTTAAGCCTTCCAGTCCAACAGGGCCACGGGCATGAATTTTATCGGTACTAATTCCAATCTCCGCACCCAATCCATATTCAAAGCCATCCGCAAAACGGGTAGAGGCATTAATCATCACTGAACTCGAATCCACTTCCATCATAAACTGACGAGCAATGGTAATGTTTTCGGTCATTATCGATTCAGTATGGCCCGAGCTATGTTTATGAATATGATCAACCGCTTCAGCAAATCCATCAACCACACGAATTGAAAGAATAGGCGCAAGATATTCTTCATCCCAGTCTGCTTCTGTTGCTGCTTTAATACCCGGTATGATGGATTGTGTGATTTCACAACCGCGTAATTCAACACCTTCATCTTTATACATCTGACCAAGTTCAGGTAACACATCTGCCGCAACCGTATTACTCACAAGTAAAGTTTCCATGGTGTTACAGGTACCATAACGTTGTGTTTTAGCATTAAAGGCAACCTGAATCGCTTGATGTAAATTTGCATCATCATCAATGTAAACATGACAGACACCATGAAGATGTTTAATCACAGGTATACGTGCATCTTCACTAACCCGTTCAATTAAACCTTTACCACCACGTGGGACGATGACATCTACATAATCTTTCATCGTAATAAGTTCACCGACTGCTGCGCGATCGGTTGTTTCAATCACTTGTACCGTCGTTTTCGCTAAGCCCGCTTGTTCAAGGCCAGCATGAATACACGCTGCAATAGCCTGGTTTGAAAACATCGCTTCAGAGCCACCGCGCAAAATTGCTGCGTTACCTGACTTTAAACATAATGCTGCCGCGTCTGCTGTTACATTAGGACGTGATTCATAAATAATACCAATGACCCCTAAAGGTACGCGCATTTTTCCAACCTGAATTCCACTTGGGCGGTAATTCAAATCTGTGATCTCACCAACGGGATCAGGTAATGCCACAATCTGGCGAATACCTTCCGCCATGCCCGCTATGCGTTCTTCATTTAAGGCAAGGCGATCAAGCAAGGCTTCATCCAGACCACTTTTTGCACCGGCATCCATATCTTTTTTATTGGCAGCTAATAGCTCGGCACTCCGCGTTTCAATGGCATCAGCAATCGCTAACAAAGCCGTGTTTTTCTGCCCGGTATTGGCTCGGTTTAATTCACGTGCGGCTGCACGTGCTTGTTGACCGAGCTCGTTCATATATTTTTTAATATCCATACTTATATCTCTATTTCTATAAATTCACTAAGATCTTTATCGTGTTGCAATCTGTTCTGCTGTTAAAGGAAACAATGCCACATCAGCAATACGTAATGTTAATTGTAGCAACTCATCCCACGGTTTACCCGTTGCTAAACCTTTACACATTCGTTCAATACGACCGGCAACCAGTAAAAAAGCTTGCCAACGCTTTAATCCATGACGATTCAAGCCTGCAGATAAAACGATTTTTCTTTTGTCCCATATTCGGTACTGACTAAAAATCTGTTCTAAAGGTTGCCCATTTGACTTTGCTCTAGCCATTTTTTCCAACATACGAAGCTGATACATCAACGCACCTAATATATGTAGTACGTCTTCACCTTCATTTTTTAATCCATGCAATATGCGAGAAACCCTAACGGGATCACCTTGTAAAGCAACATCAACCAGTGCGAAAGCATCAAACCGCGCACTATCACTTACAGCTCCAAGTACTTGTTCTGCAGTAATGGCACCTTCACCATAAAGCATGCGTAACTTTTCCAGTTCCTGATCCGCGGCTAAAAGATTACCTTCAACTTGCTCTGCAAGAATCGTCAATGCATCTTCTGTCGGTTGTAATCCACGCAATTGCATACGCAGCTTTAACCAGCCGGGTAACTGTTGAATTTCAAGTGGCCATACCGCCAGAGTTGCGCCTACGGCATCAATAGCTTTAAACCACTTGCTTTTGCTTTGATTTGAATCCAGCTTAGCGGAAACGATCAACAGTAAGTTATCTTCAGGTAACTGGCTGGTATAAGCCACGAGTGCTTTACAGCCTTTATCCCCCGGCTTTCCTGTTGGAATACGCAGTTCAATCACCTTTCGTTCAGAAAATAAAGACATACTTCCTGCTGAATAAAGTAACTGATCCCAGTCAAAACTGCGATCAACGTGGTAAACCTCGCGTTCAGTATAGCCCTGAGCTTTCGCAGCTTCACGAATGAGTCGTGTAGATTCATCAAGCTGGAAAGGTTCATCACCACTAATGAAATACACAGGTTGTAATGTTTTTTGCAGATGGCTGCCAAGTTGATTAAAATTTAATTTCATATAACAAAAACGCAGTTTAGTTTTTAGCTTCTAAAGAAAATTTTAAACGGCGAAGTAACTGCAAGATTGCAGACTGTCGCATATCATTATTTAGTTTAGTCACTTCGTCTGATTTGGCTAAGACTAAATTTGCATCAAAAAGATATTCTCGTTTTTCACTGATACGTTGCGCAGCAATTAAATCAAGCAACTGCTGTTTTTCGCCATCACTTTGCACTATTTTCTGTAATGAAAAACCAAGTTGATAACTTAGCTCATATTGATTAGCACGACCTGCACTATCAAGTGATAAAACACGTTTTGAAATATTATCTTGAGTAATAGTCAAAATAGTGGCTGACTCATCTAACACATTAACTTTTGAGTTATTTAAAGCACGCAGTAAGTCACGGCCTAATTCACTGTGTTTATTAATCCCAAGAACTTGTACTTCAGGTAAAACGGCAGAGAGGTCCTGATTTCCACGCAGGTGAAAACCGCAGCTAATAATAAAACCACTTAATAAAATTAAAAGTGTAAATTTTATTTTTTCCATACTACTCATTCTAAATAGACGCCGTCATTCCGGCATAAGAATAGCCGGAACGACATAAATTTAATTAAAGCTTAACTTACTTAAGCTTTAATTATTTAACTACAATATTTACTAACTTACCCGGTACAACAATGACTTTAACAACCTGATTGCCTTCGGTGAACCGTTTAACATTTTCATCTTTCAGCGCTGTTTGTTCTATTTCATCTTTTCCTGCAGATGCCGGCAGGTCTATACGTGAACGCAACTTACCATTCACCTGTACAATAATTTGCAGGCTATCCTTCACTAGCGCAGCTTCATCAACTTTTGGCCATGCTTGATCTAACAATAAACTTGTTTGCCCAAGTGTCTTCCATAACTCATGCGTAATGTGTGGCACGATAGGAGATAACACTAAAACAATCGATTGCAAGCTTTCTTGCATGACTGCGCGTCCTTGCTCACTATCATCATTAAATTTTAAAAGCGCGTTAATTAATTCCATTACAGATGCAATAGCGGTATTAAAGGTAAAACGACGACCAATATCATCACTCACTTTTGAAATAGTTTCGTGAGCCTGGCGGCGAATATCTTTTTGCGTGTCATTCAAACTATGCGCATCTAAATCAGCAACAGTTCCTTTTTCAACATGTTCAAAGACTAATCGCCATAAACGTTTAAGAAAACGCGAGGCACCTTCAACGCCTGCATCACTCCATTCTAAAGATTGTTCTGGTGGAGCAGCAAACATCATAAATAAACGCGCCGTATCAGCACCATACTGATCAATCAAGCCTTGAGGATCAACCGTGTTGCCTTTTGATTTAGACATTTTAGAACCATCTTTTAACACCATACCTTGTGTCAAAAGATTTTTTATGGGTTCATCATTATCAATAAGACCAACATCACGCATTAATTTATTAAAAAAGCGTGCATACAATAAATGTAAAATTGCATGTTCTATTCCGCCAACATATTGATCAACAGGCAACCAGTAATTTGCACGTTCATCCAGCATCGCTTTATCATTTCCAACTGAAGCATAACGTGCGTAATACCATGATGATTCCATAAAGGTATCAAAGGTATCAGTTTCACGCTCCGCTTTCCCCCCACATGACGGACATGTGGTTTGATAAAACTCCGGCATTTTTTTAATCGGTGAACCCACACCTTCAAACTGAACATTTTCAGGCAAAACAACGGGTAAATCTTTTTCTGGAACAGGCACTTCACCGCATTTGTCACAATTAACAATTGGAATAGGTGCACCCCAGTAACGTTGCCGTGAAACACCCCAGTCGCGCAAGCGATAAGTAGTCCGTTTTTTACCGTTGTTCCTTGTTGTTAAATAATTAGAAATTTTTTCAAAAGCATCTGCTGATGTTAAGCCATCAAACTCACCTGAATTTATAAGTTTACCTTTTTCAGTAAAAGCTTCTTTTGTTAAATCACATTCTTCATTATTTAAAGGTGCTATAACCTGGTTAATGGATAAACCATATTTAGTCGCAAATTCCCAGTCACGTTGGTCGTGTCCCGGTACCGCCATCACCGCACCTTCGCCATACCCCATTAAAACAAAGTTAGCGATAAATACAGGAACATGCTCACCGCTAACAGGATGAATGGCTTTTAAACCTGTATCGATACCTTTTTTCTCCATGGTTTCCAGGGAGGCTTCTGCAGTATCTGTTTTCGCACACTCTTTAATAAAAGCTGCAACGTTATCAAATTTTTTCGCCGCTTCAGTGGCAAGAGGATGTTCTGCAGCCACTGCAACATAACTCACCCCCATTAAAGTATCAGGACGTGTAGTAAAGACTTTTAGTTTTTCATTTCGGCCTGCAAGTCCAAAACTGATTTCAACACCTTGTGAACGACCAATCCAGTTGCGCTGCATGGTACGAACTTGATCGGGCCAGCCTTCAAGGTTATCTAATTCATCGAGTAATTCATCCGCATAGTCTGTGATTTTCATAAACCATTGTGGGATATCTTTTTTCTCAACATCGCTATCACAGCGCCAGCATTTGCCATCAATCACTTGCTCATTGGCTAATACGGTTAAGTCATTTGGACACCAGTTCACGCCGGCTGTTTTTTTATAAACCAGTCCTTTTTCATAAAGCCTGGTGAACAACCATTGTTCCCAGCGATAGTAATCCTTATCACAGGTGGCTAACTCACGATCCCAGTCATACCCCAACCCCAGGCGCTTGAGCTGGGCGCGCATGTAATCAATATTTTCTCGTGTCCATTTAGCGGGTGGCACATTATTCTTGATAGCCGCATTTTCTGCAGGCAAACCAAACGCATCCCAACCCATAGGTTGCATCACATTTTTGCCCTGCATACGCTGGTAGCGACTAATCACATCGCCAATAGTGTAATTGCGTACATGCCCCATGTGTAGCCGGCCACTGGGATACGGAAACATTGAAAGACAGTAATATTTTTCCTTATTAGGATCTTCGACTGCTTTAAAAACCTTATTATCTTCCCAGTGCTGCTGAATTTGTTCTTCAATTTGTTCGGGTTTATATTCTGATTCCATAAAACTCTGCTATATCTTTGATTTATATACAAATAATGTTTTATCAGTAAAAAGACTAATAAATGCTGATGAAAGGTGTAAGGATACAGCACCGGGGGAATACTCCACAATAAAACTCTGATATAGATCAAAGCTTGTTTTGGGATACTATGCTTATATAGTACTGTAGTGTTCACATAATAATGAGGTCATCACCATGAATAGCAAAGAAACGGCAGATAAACTCCTCAAAACCTATCATGCAATGTTAGATCAGGTTAAAGAACTCTGGCACACAGCAGAAGAAAAGGCGATCCCGACCTTAGCAGAGAATCTTGAAAAAGCGGCAGAAAAAGCGTCTGAGTTGGGTGAACTAACAAAAGAAGAAGCTGAAAAAATCGGTGAATATATCCAAAAAGACTTAGAACAGGCCGCTGACTATTTGACTGAAAATGGTCAACAATTAGAAAACTTAATTAAAAATGACCTTGAATTTGCTGAAACAAAATTTGCTGAAATGTTTGCGAATTTAGCCGATAAAACACGTCTTGAACTTGATGCGCTGGCTGAGCGTGCCCGTCAGGTAGGTGTCTGGCGCACCGGAGAAATCACGAATGTCGGCATTCTTTACTGCAAAGAATGTGGTGAAGCATTACACTTTAAAAAACCCGGCCACATACCTCCTTGCCCAAAATGCAAAGGCACGGAATTTAAAAAAGTTTTCAATAAAAATGAATAAATCTGACTGGAGTGAAAGGAAACGTCTTTGCTAAAAATAATAATAAAACTAAAAAATTTTTTAGGTATCGATAACTCAGTCAGTAGTGCAGAAAAACTTGCTTCAACTCTTGGCGGCTTTGTTGGTATTTTTCTCATTTCGTGGATAAGTTTTTATTTCACCGGGATGAGTGGAGCCGCACTTATCGTCCCTTCAATGGGTGCTTCCGCTGTTCTCGTTTTCGCTGTACCTCATGGCAAACTTTCTCAACCGTGGGCATTATTTGGTGGCCACTTAATATCTGCATTCATTGGTGTGCTCTGTTACCAGCTTGTTCCTGATTTATTTTTAGCGGCTAGCCTTGCAGTAGGACTCGCTATTGGCGCGATGCACATTTTTAATTGCATTCACCCACCAGGTGGTGCGACAGCACTCGCTGCCGTTATTGGTGGTTCAGCAATTAATTCTCTAGGCTTTGAGTATATGCTCACACCTGTCCTGTTAAATACAATCGTTATTTTCCTGACCGCTGTTGTATTTAATAGCTTTTTCCCCTGGCGTCGTTATCCTACAAGTATGATGCGCTTTACCGACACGCCAACGATAGAGCATAAAAAACCTTCACGATATATTGATAAAGAACACATTGAACGTGCACTTTCAGATATTGATTTAGTTATTGATCTCAGTGTAGATGATCTGCAACAGTTATTTGCTTTAACACTTGAACATGCAGAAACACCACAGTTTTCACCCCGCCAAATAAAATTGGGACACTACTACACCAATAGTAAACATGGTGCAGAATGGTCGGTACGACAAATTATTGATGAGGCCATATCTGACGATCCCAAAAAAGATATGGTGATTTACCGTGTAGTTGAAGGCCAGGGATTACAAAGTGCTGACAGCTGCACCCGCTCTGAATTTGCCCACTGGGCAGTTCGGGAGATTTTTCCTAGACATTCTTAAATATTCCTTAAAATATAAAGGCACTTTTACGCTGACCAGCATTAGATTGCAAAAAACAAACAGTATTAGATCTTAAATACTATTTTTAACACATGATGTTAGGATTTTTTCCATAGCCTGGTATGTTGGGCTTGGAGTTGTCGCCAATAAATGATATCTAACCGGCTCATAATGTTCTTCAGCAGTATATGGCGACAAAAATTTATCACCAACTAAATCATCCCTTACAAAAAACGCATTCACACCCGCAATATCACAACCGACTAACTTATAACCCTTTTTCTCAAACTCCACTTCAAGGTACTTTAATGATACTCCCATATAATCATCACCCTGCCATATATGCATCGGATTATAATCAACTGTAAACATAACCGGAGGGAAAAATTTTGCATTATATTCAATGACAACTACGCGAGGATTAATAACAGATATTTCATTAAAAATATGTATGTCATTTCCATCTATATCAACAGATAACAAATCAATTTCCTTATCTTTAATTTTAGAAGAGATAAGTTCATTAATATTTTTTTTTGTAATAAATGCTTCAGTAATCTGTAATTGTTTAGTATCTAAGACACTTTTAAAATGATCATTAATGCTATTTACTGATTTCGCAGAACCCTCAAGCCATAACCCTTTCCATCCTTGTAAAAGAAGTCCTAAGGTATTATTCTCTAAGCCATCTCCAATTCCGAATTCAACAAATGTTTTATTCGTTGTGCCAATACGATTAAATATTTCCAGAATAATCCCGTCTTCTTCATTTTGGGAATACATTTTTTTTCCGTGCTTGCTAAGTCTCTTATCATCTTGATAGCGTTCTTTATTTTTTAAATTATCCTTATACATATTTACTGCGATACGACGCATGTATTCAACATTTCTATTAATGAATTTAGTATGCTTTGCATTCCGTATTTTCGCTGACAACCTTTTGCGTAATGCTCTTATTTTTTTAACCAGGCTTTCCATTATTCTATTTCCTTAATTATAAATAACGTATATTAAAAACAAATTTATTTCAGTAGGGCTTTATTTTTTCTTAATCTTACCTAAAAACACCATTAAAATAATAATTAAAATCATTAAAACTAGAACAGGGCTATTACCCCATAGCACATAAGGTGTCGCTCCAGTACGAGGCTGCACTAATCCTTTCACCACATGAGATTTAAACTGAGGTGATCGGGCAATTATGTGCCCTTTATAATCAATTAGTGCTGAAACACCATTCGTGGTCACGCGCATGACATCACGTCCTGTTTCCAATGCCCGCATTTGTGATATCTGTAAATGTTGGTGTGGAGCAAATGAATCACCATACCAGGCATTATTACTCGCATTTAATATCAGTGTTGCTTCAGGTAAAAAGCGAATTAAATCCTCACCAAAAGCATCTTCATAACAAATAGTTGGGGCAATTTTTTGCTTTGCTGCAGTTAATAATTTTTGCTTATAGTGTCCCGCTGTAAAACCTGACATAGGTAAATCAAAAAATGAAATCAAACCTCGAAGCAAAGAGGAAAAAGGTAAATACTCACCAAAAGGCACCAGATGATTTTTATGATAGAACTGTGGCTGACTATTATTTGTCGAATGATTAATTGCCATCAAGCTACTAAAGTATTCATCTTTTTCTTTATCTAATACCGGCAAACCTAAAATGATATCAGTATTATTCTTATTCGCTTCTTTAGAAAGTTCGGCTAAAAAATTATCTTTTAAATGGTGATAAAAAATAGTCAGCGAATTTTCAGGCCAAAGAACAAGATCACTGTCCCAGTTTTTTTCTGTCAACGATAAATAACGTTGTTTTCTTTTTTCAAACTGATCCGGGTCCCATTTACTTATTTGTTCCACGTTACCCTGAACCAAACTTACCTTTAATGGCTCTCCTGACTTATCCGTCCAGTTAACCTGTGATAACAACGCACCACCCAACCAAATAGCAGCAACACTCAATAAAATATAAATCCGTTTTTTATCTGATAAGGAATAATAGTGAGATACGGTAAAGAGTAATAAACCGGCAATTAAAGTCACTATCCATGACACCCCAAAAACGCCCACAATGGCAGCATAACCTGACAGAGCACTATCTGTTTGACTATAGCCTAAACTTAACCAGGGAAAGCCTGTCAAAAACCATCCTCTAAACCATTCAAACAAAACCCAGAATAATGGAAAAACAAGAATAAGCATGACACTACGACTAACCAGATTTATTTTTCGTACAAAATAAACACTCAAATAACCTTGCAATGCAGTAAATGCGGCCAGAACATTTATTGAAATAAATGTAAGTAAAATAGATATGCTAATTGAGCTCAAACCAAAAACATAAATGGCAACAAATACCCAGGAAACACCCACACCAAAAAACCCCATACCAAACCACCAGCCTAACCAGGCAGCGCGGCGAGGTGATGCAGATAAAAAGGAATGAAACAGTAACGCAGGACTTAAAACTGCAAGCAAGTAAAAATTAACCGGGGAAAAGGCGAGAGGTAATAATGCGCCGGCTATAAAAACAATAAAGTAAGCCATTCGTGAAGGAGCTAACCACGAATGATTTTTTATTATCGAATTAGAGTCGGTAGTGTTTAAATTAATGTTGCTCGGCATCGGTAGATTTCGTTGCCTCTTTGTCTGACCGCTTCAGCTTTGTGGTTACTTCAAGCAAATTTATTCGACGACTACTTGAACGTAAAATTTTAAATTTCAGACCATCAATAACAACTGACTCACCGCGTTTTGGCACATGACCTAAGGCATTCATAACTATACCGCCGATGGTACCAAACTCACTACCAGTAAACTGTGTATTGAAGTGTTTATTAAAATCTTCAATTGGAGTAATCGCTTTTACTGTAGTGCGATTATTAGCATGCTCAAAGATAAACGTATCTTCATCAAAATCATGTTCATCTTCTATCTCACCCACAATTTGTTCCAGAACATCTTCTATAGTAACCATCCCGGCTACACCGCCATACTCATCAACAACTATGGCTATATGATTTCTCGTACTTCTAAATTCTTTCAATAAGATATTTAGTCGTTTACTTTCCGGAATAAATACTGCGTGTCTTAAAATATCACGAATACTAAATTTTTTATCCGTATCATTAATCAGGTGAGGTAATAAATCTTTTGCTAACAAAATACCGACTATTTCATCTTTGCTGTCACCCACAACAGGAAATCGTGAATGTGCAGAAGCGATAACGGTGTTCATCAGTTCTTCCTCACTTGAATCCATTTCAAGCACAATCATTTGTGAACGAGGAATCATAATGTCACGCACTTGCATTTCTGCAACTTGTAATGCGCCATCAATCATACTTAAGGCTTCATGATCGATTACATTATTTTTATGCGCTTCATTAAGTACAACCGTGAGTTGCGCACGATCTTTTAGTTCTCCCTGCAAAGCCTGACCGATACGTTCAAACCAGCTGCGTTGTACTTTAGTTTCTTTTTCCGAATGACTCGGCTGTTCTTCACTCATACGTTTATTTCCCGATATGGATCGGAATATCCCAGTTGTGACAAGATGTGTATTTCTTTTGTTTCCATTATATTCGCTTCTGCATCTGTTTGGTGATCATACCCTAATAAATGCAACATTCCATGTACAATCATATGTGCCCAATGTGCCAGCTCTTGTTTTTGCTGTTCTTTAGCTTGTTTTTTTACAACATCAGAACAGATAACTAAATCACCCAATAAATTAAGTTCAACTTCTGCCGGTGCTTCAAATGGAAACGACAGTACATTGGTTGCACCTGTTTTGTGACGATATTGTTCATTCAATTCAGCACTTTCTTCTTCACTCACAAAACGGACGGTTAACTCAGTATCAGCATGCTGTTCAGAGATTAACACTTCACTTACCCATTTTAATATTTCATCATCTGTAGGTAAGGCTTCGACTTCTCGTTGTACATCTAAATATATTTCCATTAGAACGTGCTATTACCCTTATGGGACGTCATCATATTTATCGTAAGCTTCAACAATACGCTGAACCAGGGGATGACGCACCACATCTTTTGGTGTAAAAAAACTGAAACTTAAACCATCAACATCAGATAAAACATCAATCACCTGACGTAAGCCGGACTGCTGCCCTTTAGGTAAATCAATTTGCGTCACATCACCGGTAACAACCACTTTAGAGCCAAAACCAATCCGTGTTAAAAACATTTTCATTTGTTCAACGGTGGTATTTTGTGCTTCATCGAGAATAATAAATGACTCATTTAATGAACGCCCACGCATATAGGCTAATGGCGCCACTTCTATCACGTTACGCTCCATTAAACGGGCTACTTTTTCAAAACCCAGCATTTCATATAAAGCATCATATAGAGGTCTTAAATAGGGATCGATTTTTTGTGCTAAATCACCTGGTAAAAATCCAAGACGCTCACCGGATTCAACAGCGGGGCGCGTTAAAATAAGTCGACGCACTTCATCTCGTTCAAGCGCTTCCACAGCTGAGGCAACGGCAAGATACGTTTTACCGGTACCCGCAGGGCCAACACCAAAACTAATATCGTGTTCGACAATGGAACGTAAATAATGTTGCTGGCTTGGGCCTCGACCGCGTACTTGTCCACGTTTAGTTTGAATAACAACTTCATCACCAGAGTGCACTTTTTTCGTTTTAACCAATTGCACTGATGCGGTGTCATGCAAATGTAAATTTACAATTTCAGGTGTCAGGGTATTTTTGTCTGTTTCACTATAAAGCCCGTGTAAAAGCGCTTCTGTTTCATCTACAGATTTTTTTTTGCCTATAATACGGAAATTATTTCCACGGTTATTTATTTCCACGCCCATGCGTCGTTCAATAAGTCGTAAATGCTCATCAAACTGGCCACATAAATTTGCCAGGCGCTGGTTATCAGCGGGATCTAACGTGATATCAAGAGAGTGTGCAGAGGTATTCAAAATATAAGAAGTAATTATCCGTTATGTGCTGATACAGTATTTGATGCAGCTACAGCGATAGTATCAGCGATTTCAACTAATTCTCCGCGTAATGAGTTTGGTCGAACTTCAGTAATTTTCACGTTTGCAAAATGACCAATAAGTGATTTGTCTGCTTTGAAGTTTACCACACGATTGTTTTCTGTGCGGCCACTCACTTCAGTTTCATCTTTTCGAGAAGCACGGGTTACCAATACACGCTGCACCTTGCCCATCATATTTTCACTGATATTAAGTGTTTGTTGATTAATACGTGTTTGTAAGATTTTTAAGCGTTCTTTTTTCACTTCTTCAGGCACATCATCTGGCAAACTAGACGCCGGTGTACCCGGACGAGGGCTATATATAAAACTATAAGATAAATCAAAGCCTACATCGGCAATCAAATTCATGGTGTCTTCAAAATCTTTATCTGTTTCACCAGGAAAACCAATAATGAAATCAGATGAAAAACAGAGATCAGGACGTACTTCGCGTAATTTACGAATGATCGCCTTATATTCCAATGCCGTATGTTTACGTTTCATTTGCGCCAAAATACGATCTGAACCGCTTTGCACAGGCAAATGTAAATGGCTCACTAACTCAGGAACCTCAGCATAGGCCTGAATAAGATTGTCATTCATTTCAATGGGATGAGATGTTGTAAAGCGAATCCGATCAATGCCATCAATAGCAGCAACGTAATGAATCAACAATGCTAAATCAGCGATAGTTTCTTCACTGGAATCATGACCATTCAGTTCATTATCTGACATCACTCCCCTGTATGCATTCACATTCTGCCCAAGTAGATTGACTTCACGTACACCCTGCTGTGCCAATTGAGCAATTTCAGTAATGATGTCATCAAAGGGACGGCTAAATTCTTCACCGCGCGTGTAGGGCACAACACAAAATGAGCAGTATTTACTACAACCCTCCATAATCGAAACATAAGCACTGGCGCCATCACTTTTCGGCTCCGGCATAAAATCAAATTTTTCAATTTCGGGGAAAGAAATATCAACCACTGATTTATGCTTTTTAGTTGCATCACTCAGCATCATCGGCAAACGGTGTAAGGTTTGCGGTCCAAAAATTAAATCAACATAAGGAGCCCGTTTCAGGATCGCCTCACCCTCCTGACTGGCCACACATCCCCCCACGCCAATGACAAGTTCAGGGCGCTTATCTTTTAATTTTCGCCACATACCCAAATGAGAAAATACTTTTTCTTGTGCACGCTCCCGCACTGAACAGGTGTTCAAAAGGAGAACATCTGCTTCAGTATCGACATCGGTCAGTTCCAGACCATGGGAAGCTTTTAGTACATCGGCCATCTTTTGAGTATCGTACTCATTCATCTGGCAACCAAAGGTTCTAATGTGTAATTTGCGCATTTTTTAACCACATATTCAGGGACGGAGAAAGGTATCACTTTGTCCCATGATGATCCAGCATAGCTAAACTAATAGTTCGATAATCTTCATAATATGATGAAAATAGAAAAAAAGGGCGTTTCAACTATAAATTGAAACGCCCTTTGTAATTTATAAAGTAGACGCCCTAATCGTCAGCTTCAGCAGCAATCTTATGAATACTCAAATCCGCACCTTGATATTCTTCTTCCTGACTTAGACGCAGCCCCACTAAGGTTTTTATGATGCCGTAAACGAGAAATCCACCCACTAATGCTACGCTCAGCCCAATCACTGTACCTGCGAGTTGAGACATAAATGTTACTCCACCCAGGCCACCTAAAGCAGTAGAACCAAAAATTCCTGCAGCGATACCACCCCATGCTCCGCATAAACCATGTAATGGCCAAACACCGAGCACATCATCAATTTTCCATTTGTTTTGTGCCATTGTGAATGTCCAGACAAACAAGCCGCCAGCAATACCGCCTGTCACTAAAGCTCCAAGAGGATGCATTAAATCGGAACCTGCACACACGGCAACGAGACCTGCTAATGGACCATTATGAACAAAACCCGGATCATTCCGACCCACAATTGTTGCGGCCAAAATACCTCCCACCATAGCCATAAGAGAGTTCACCGCGACTAAACCGGCAATGGCATCAATAGTCTGAGCAGACATAACATTAAAGCCAAACCAACCGACGGTTAAAATCCAGGCACCCAGTGAAAGGAACGGAATACTTGAGGGTGGATGAGCATAAACCTCACCATCTTTTCCATAACGACCATAGCGATGACCAAGCAGGATCACTGCACCCAAGGCTAACCACCCACCCATCGCGTGAACGACAACAGAGCCGGCAAAATCATGAAACTCTGCCCCAAAAGTAGCGGCTAACCAGGCTTGCATGCCATAGTTGCCATGCCAGGCCATACCTTCAAAAAAGGGATAAATCAGTGCAACAATAATAAATGTAGCCGCTACCTGGGGATAAAAACGTGCCCGCTCAGCAATACCACCTGAAATAATCGCGGGAATAGCCGCAGCAAAGGTGAGTAAGAAGAAGAATTTTACTAACGCATACCCATTTAGTTCACTTAAAGCTTTTGCTGTGTCAAAAATATTTATGCCATCAACACCATAAGCAATACCATAACCAATAAAGAAATAAGCTATGGTCGAAACAGCAAAATCAACAATAATTTTAACCAGTGCATTTACCTGGTTCTTCTTCCGCACAGTACCGACTTCTAAAAAAGCAAAACCGGCATGCATCGCCAGCACCATAATGGCGCCTAGCAAGATAAACAACACATCTGTTGCAGTTTTAATATTTTCCATTAAATTCCCCTAAAGCAAGAACACGCTTTTCATTAGTTATTATTTTTTTATTTTCGCACCATGTTGGAATGAAGGAAAGAATTAGACCTACGAATTTGATGCTTTTTGCACCAAGTTGTAGGAATGCACTATTTTGGAATAATGACTAAGCCTATTTCAAGCAATTTTGAACCACAGAGGACACGGAGGTTCACAGAGTTATTTTTATAACGAGGTAATCTTATGTTGATTGAGACAATCTATCTATGTTTATTCAGAATAATAACGGATTTTAAGCTATATTTTCCTCTGTGAACCTCCGTGTCCTCTGTGGTTAATTTTTTTAATTTACTTTTTCTCCTGTTTTTTCACTTTCAGCCAGAAATCTTCCAACTCATTAACCGTCATTTCATTAATCTGTAAATCCTGAGCAATCGCCATTTTTTCTAATACACGAAATCGCCGTTCAAATTTGAGATTAGCCTTACGTAAACTTTGTTCTGCGTCAACGCCAACATAGCGGGATAAATTTATGCAGCTAAAAAAGAGATCGCCTATCTCATCTTCCAGTTTCTGATGTACTTGATTTTCTGCATCAAGCTCTTGTTGTACTTCATCCAGCTCTTCATAAATCTTCGCCACCACCCCTTTCACATCTGGCCAGTCAAAACCTTCTCGTGCAGCACGTTTTTGCAGTTTTTCAGCTCGCATCAAAGAGGGTAAGGTGCGGCTTACATCGTCAAGGTGGCTCAATAATGAAGAACTCTCTGCCGCTTTAACCTCACGCTCCTGCTGCTTGAGTTTTTCCCATGATTTAGTCTGATCTTCAGCATCAGCTACCGTTGCATCTGCAAAGACATGTGGGTGTCGCCTTAACAATTTTTCACTAATCGATTGTGCAACATCACTAAAATTAAAAGCCTGCTCTTCTGCCGCGAGTTGACTATAAAATACAATTTGAAAGAGTAAATCGCCTAATTCATTTTTTATATCATCATAGTTATTGCGTTCAATGGCATCAGCAACTTCATACGCTTCTTCAATGGTATAAGGTATGAGTGTCTGGAAGTTTTGTTTTCGATCCCAGGGGCAACCTGAAGTGGGATCTCGTAAAGCCCGCATAATATCTAAAAGTTGCTGCATCGATTGCATAATAAAATACCTGTGAACAATTAATCACAGCCATTAAATCATGAAATAGCAAAATGGTGGAAGGAGATATAAAGTCTTACTAATAGGATGGATAAGAACGAGGTAAAATAGTTTCTAACGCTTCTGTAAACAATGGACCCGCTTCACGGAAAACAAGATCTTTTACGCTCTCATCAAGCCCGGTTATCTCCCAGGCATAAGGATCGACTTTTTGTAGCGGCTTGTCATTGAGCATATCCAGGCCTTGTTCAGCCTCATCAGTAAATATATTAGCCATATGAACCAGATACGTTTCCATAATGCCCACTTCAGCATGCTTTGGACTGTGATGATATGCCACCGACTCGAAGAGTGTTTCAGGCATGTTCCAGGCATGCATAAGTTCTCCACCCACTTCCGCATGATTAAAACCAAGTAGATCCTGTTCAACCTCAAATTCTGGTCGTTGTGCAGAATCGGCTTCTAGCGCAATCATTCTGGTTTCCTGGGGTAAACGCTGAGCAATAATAAGCTTACCGATATCATGCAATAAACCGGCGACAAATAAACGTTCACTATGTAAGACATGACATTGCTCTGCCAGTAAGCGAGCAATCACACCACAATACAAACTATGGCGCCAAAAACGAACCTTGTTTAATACCTCATCAGAAATATTTGAAAATGTTTCCACTGCTGAAGCCGCTATCACCAGGCCTCTTAATTCTCGTAAGCCAACAACCGTTACCGCCCTTGACACCGTCTCAATTTTTGCTTGAAAACCGTAATAAGAACTATTCACTATTTTTAGTAAGCGTGCAGTTAAACTGGTGTCCTGACTAATAATCTGCCCAAGTTCAGCGGCTGTAACGGAAGGGTCATCTAACATTTCATTTACACGAATACACACCTCGGGTAATGACACGAGTCGTATTGAGCCTGTTACTAACTCCTTCGCGGTTAAATTTGTGGCTTTTGGTTTTTGTTCATTCATAGTTATGGTTCACGACCAAATTTTGAAAAACTTTAGTCTCAAATACGTGCAAGAGATCGAATACATCACAAATTTTCAATAAATAATAAAATCGAGTTAATAGCCCGATTTTTACTGGTGTTTTTCATCATCTAATCGCTGCAGTGCTTGTTCTGCCAGCGTACTTACTGAGTGATTGGGGTCATGACTTAACTTAAATAAAATTTCTTTAGTTGAGTTTAAATTGCGAGCCACTTCCAGGCGAACATCAACATCTTTATCATTCGCTAAAATATGTAGTGCCGCAACAGGTACATACTCAAATCGAGCAACAACACTCCGTACAGCTTGCATGGAATCTTTAGCCAATATTAAAAATGTTTCATCAGCGGCTGACAGGTTAGTTGCAACAGCTATCTTTACTGACTGCTCGGGATCATTCGCTAAACGAAGTAATATATTTTTTGGTGTTCGGCGATTGCTGGCAACACGTTTTCGAATTGCAGCATCCGTATCTAATGACAACGATTTAAACATGCTCGCGCTTGTTGCTGGATGGCCTGCCTGCCGATATCGATCCTCTAGATCAGTTGCATGCACAGTTATAGCACCAAGTAAAAGGGCTGTTGCAGCAAGCTTCTTTATACTGATATGGCTCATTGTTACCCTGAGTATTGATTCAAATATAAGTACTAATATTAATCAATTATAGTCTGTAAGTACCTGTTTATTCTTAACTTATACATGGACTTACTTGGCATATCAAAAATAAAACGTTATGCTGGCTACAAATTTGCATTCACTTTAATTCTGGTTATTAAACTTAACCAAGTATATTTCAGGTAAGACCTTGGCAGAAGAAGAACAACAACAAAAGCCTCGCATTTTAGCCGTCGATGATTCACGTGTGATGAGACGGGCTATGTCTAAAATACTAAGTAAAGACTACGATGTTATCGAAGTTGAAAATGGTGAAGATGCCTGGACAGTATTGTTAAACGATAATTCTATCCAGATCGTTTTCACTGACCTTAATATGCCTTTTCTTGATGGTTTTGGCTTACTCAAACGCATGCGAGAGTCTGATGATGCTCGCTTAAATGAAACACCTGTCATTATCATTACAGGTAAAGATGACGACGATGAAACTAAACAAGAAGCCTTAGATAAAGGTGCAAATGATTTTATCACCAAACCGTTTGATTCTATTCAACTTCAGGCCAGGGCAAAAGCGCACGTTACCTTTAAGCAAACGACGACTAAACTTACTGAAACCTCTGACAAACTTGAACGACAGGCCACTGTTGATGAAACAACCGGCTTAGGTGGGCAACGCTATTTTTGTAAAGTGGGTGATGAAACCCATTCTTATGCTGTTCGTCATGGCGGGCAATTTATTCTTACCCGCATGGATATTGATAACTTTAATAGCCTTTTTATCAAGCATGGTAAAAAGATTATGGATAGCATTCTGCAATTAATAGGTGAAAAATTTGCACAACTTGTACGTCAGGAAGATACGATCGCACGTATCGGCGTATCAAAATTCGCTGTTATTCTTAAAGAAACAACATTAAGTGATGCAGAAATTCTAACAGACCGTATTCGTTCAGAAATCAATAAACTTGCATTTAAAATTCCAGATAATAATGATGTTATTAAACTCACCATCAGCGCAGGACTTTATGAACCGGAGTTAAAACCTGACGTAACTTTTCAGCAGCTTATTGCTGAAACTGAAAAACATTTAGATGAAGCCAAAGCTGCCGGTGGAAACCGGATTATTTGTCACTCGACAGTCAATAAAATTGATATTAAAAAGCCACGCAATGATATTAATATTGTTGAGTTACTGGAAAAACTTAAGGAAAACAAACCCCAGGAACTGTTACCCCAGGTCGACGCTATTCTTTATCACATAACGCCGTTGCTTAAATTTCTTGCTTATAATGCCCGGGATAAGTTGCAAGCAGTTCTTCGAGAAATAAGTAAAAAATAAAATCTATTTATAAACCCGCCCACCATAAGCGCATTCTCAAACCTAATTCGGTGGTATAACCTACTTCAACAAATTCAATTTCATTATCTTTATTCACAACAAAAGAAACCGGCACACCCTTAATTTTATACATTTGACTTAATTGCCCACTTTCATCATTAATTACCTTAAAGGTCAGCTTTTCTTCCTGCATATATTTTTTTAATTCTTCGTTATCACCTGATTGCATAGCAATAGTGATTACTGGATGGTCTTGCGCTACATTTTCAATACTTGACTCTTCCAGCTTACAAACTGGACACCAGCTGGCCCAGAAATGAATCAGTACAGGTCTGTCTTTACTTTGATAAAGCTCAAAACGCTGGCCACTTAATATATCTGCACTTATATCAGGCGCAATACCTGAAACAATATCCCGCTGCATCCAGAATCGTATTGCTGACAAAACAATAAGAATTAAAGTTATCTCAACAACCCACCGATAATATTTTTTATTCAATTTCACTTTTTAACTCAACTTGTTCTAAAATAGCTTGATTTTAGATATATCAGAATAATATTAGGAATTATAAATGAGCCGTTTTAAAGCCTTTTCTATCCACTTTGCAATTAGTTTTGTCATCTTTCTGATCTTACTTTATTTTATTCTAGTGCAATGGTATCCGCAGCCATTATTTTCAACCGATGGTGGCTGGCGCGTTATACGCATCATAGTCGGTGTTGATCTTATTATTGGTCCGTTTCTTACATTGATTGTCTTTAAATCAGGTAAACCTGGCTTAAAATTTGATTTAGCAATGATTGCTTTAGTACAAGCCTTGGCTTTAAGCTGGGGAGTCTGGAATACCTATAATGAACGCCCTGCCGCGATTATTTATACTCTCGACTTCTTCACACCAGTACCCGCTTATCAGCTTGCTGAACAAGGAATCACAGCGAAAGAACTCAAACAGTATGGTGATACTTGGCCAATCATAATCTACAGTGATATTCCTAAAGAAAATTTATCTGAAGTTCTGGCTAAATCAATGCGTGAAGCTAAACCACTCTATTTATATAATGAATACTATAAAAAATTTAGTAAAGAGCAGGCTGAAATATTAAAAGACAGTTCAATGAATCTGGAGAAGTATGTCGACGATAAGCCCGAATTAAAGAAACTCTATCAACACTCTTTGCTAACAAGTACAGCTAAAACCAACATATCCTATTTAGCATTACACTCTCGTGAAAAATGGGTGACCACCGTTTTTGATTTAGATGATATGAAAATAATCGACACTATCGATATAGAGCCTTCAGCTTATACCTATGCGCAAAAAGTAAAGAGAAAAAAGAAGAGTGCGACACCAGAAAAATCAGCGAAATAAAACTACAGGCTATTGAATATAGCCTGTAGTCCTAATGATATTTAAATTTTCTTGAAAATTAAACTTGCGTTCGTGCCACCAAAACCAAAACTATTTGACATCACGCAATCAAACTCTGCATTGTCGATACGCTCACGCACAATCGGATAGCCTTCCGCATCAGGGTCAAGGTTTTCAATATTTGCTGAAGCAGCAATAAAACCTTCTTCCTGCATGATTAATGAATAAATTGCCTCATTAACACCTGCTGCACCTAAAGCATGTCCGGTTAGTGATTTAGTTGATGCAATATGCGGCATATTTTCGCCAAACACTGCTTTAATCGCTTCTAACTCACGGATATCGCCCGCCGGTGTACTTGTACCATGCGCATTAATATAATTAATTTTTGAGTTTTCTGGGACAGTCGCTAATGCTTGCTGCATACAGCGCTGCGCACCTTCACCAGATGGCGCCACCATGTCATAACCATCAGATGTTGCGCCATAGCCAACTAATTCAGCATAAATTTTTGCACCGCGGGCTTTAGCATGCTCATACTCTTCCATGACTAAAACACCACCACCACCTGAAATAACAAAACCATCACGATTTGCATCAAAGGCACGTGACGCTTTTTCTGGTGTTTCATTGTATTTTGATGACATAGCACCCATGCCATCAAACAAAACGGATAACGTCCAATGAAGTTCTTCACCACCACCAGCAAAGACAATATCTTGCTTACCGAGCTGAATTTGTTCAGCTGCATTACCAATACAATGCGCACTGGTTGAACAGGCCGATGTAATCGAATAATTCACGCCTTTGATTTTAAAGGGTGTGGCTAAACACGCCGAATTCGTGCTCGACATGCCGCGTGTCACCATATAAGGACCAACACGTTTAACACCTTTCTCGCGCATCGTATCGGCAGCAAGCACGATATTTTCTGTTGAAGGGCCACCGGAACCGACAATCAATCCCGTACGTACATTTGACACCTGACTTTCATCAAGCCCGGCATCTTCAATTGCTTGCTGCATCGCAATATAATTATATGCGGCACCATCGCCCATAAAACGTTTAACTTTACGATCAATTAAACTTGCAAGATCTATATTTAAAGCACCATATACGCAAGAACGAAAACCCATTTCGGCATATTCTTCACTGGCCACGATACCAGAGCGACCTTCACGCAAAGATGCCGCTACTTCTTCTTTATTATTTCCGATACTGGAGACAATACCCAGCCCGGTTACCACTACACGCCGCTCGGCCATGTTTTAAAAATCCTCAGTCGATGTAAATAAACCTACACGTAAGTCTTTTGCTTCATAAATTACGCGTCCATCCACTTCCATGCGTGCATCTGCAATTCCCATAAACAATTTACGCATAATGACGCGCTTTAAATCTATATAATAGGTGATTTTTTTATTTTTGGGTGTCACTTGTCCAGAAAATTTTACATCTCCAGAGCCCAATGCGCGCCCTTTACCCGGACCACCCATCCAGCCAAGATAAAAACCGACTAACTGCCACATGGCATCCAGCCCTAAACAACCTGGCATAACAGGATCACCTTGAAAGTGACATTCAAAAAACCATAAATCGGGAGTAATATCCAGCTCAGCAACAACCTGGCCCTTGCCATTTGCTCCGCCGTCTTCAGTAATACTGATAATTCGATCCATCATCAACATGGGTGGTAATGGCAATTGTGCATTTCCCTCACCAAATAGGTTACCGCGTCCACATTCCAGAATTTCTTCACGGCTATAGCTGTTTTTCTTATCAAACATAATTTATCTCAAAAATTAAAGTATTTTTAGCCGTAAACCTTCACACAATCTAATAGATTTAGTGCAAATGAAAGGTAGATATTAACTTTCAGCCCTTTCCCGACCCCAATTAAACCCGCATTTTACCTTTTTAAGCGTAACAAAACAAAGTTGAAATTTAGCTATCAGGACTTATCTCGATGAAATCCTCGCTTTGAGGCATGAATAAAAGCAGTAAGGTGCTGTGAAGTAGGATGGTCTAGTTGAGAAAGCGCGTGTAAGCGCTTTTCAAGCTTTGATTCATTATTAAATAGCAGTTGATAAGCTTTTTTAATCGCCGATATATCAGCAACTTTAAAGCCTGCCCGGCGTAAGCCAACTTTATTTAAGCCACTAATATGAGCCGGATTTCCATCAGCCATCATATAAGGAAGAACATCTTGTGTAATTTTTGCGTTACCACCCAACATTGCGATGCTGCCAATATGAACAAACTGATGCACCATCACACCTCCAGATATAAAGGCCCTGTCTTCGACAGTAACAAATCCCCCTAATCCTGAACTCGGTGCAATAATGACATTATTTCCCAGTTCACAATCATGGCCTAAATGAACTTGTGCCATTAAATAATTTTCATTGCCTAATGTTGTGGCTTTATTTTTCTGGCTGGCACGATGGATTGTGACAAATTCACGTACAGTATTCTTATTACCGATCTTTACATATGATGCTGTTTTGCTGTCAAAACCCAAATCTTGTGGCAAGCCACCAATCACAGCATGCTCATGGATGGTATTCTCATTTCCAAGCTCAGAGCCCGACTTTAAAACTGAGCCACTTAGTAAAGTATTATGATTGCCAAGAACAACGCCATCTTCAATTATGACGTAGGCACCGATAACGTTGCCGCTACCTAAAACAGCTTTATCAGAAACTAATGCTGTTGGATGAATGGAATTACTCACGACATATCCTTTTTTATATTATTTGTTTATTTCGCGAAATCGTATTGCTTCGCTTGATTTCATAACATCACGATTTCATAACATCACGATTTCATAATTTATAATTTCTTAACTTCACCAGATTTTTTATTTTCCCGATGAAGTTGATACCCTTTTGGTCGAATCGCCACCGTGTTAACTATTTTGCTACAGCGTACACCATCTTTACGGTAAAAGCCGTATTCAAACCTGGGCGTACTTCTTCCTTTCTCGGTTAAATCATCTTTTATTTGTTGCTCAATCTCAGCAGGGAACTCAAAACGAAGCTCAAGATCAGAATTACCTTCATGCTGGAAATCAATATGTTGAGAACGTGTCCACACTTCATGACCAGGAAATATTTTAGCACAGACTATAGCGGCAATTGGATCAGCAACAGCCGCTTGATAACCACCAAACATACTATCCCCCATGTTTTTAGAGAATATATTTAAAGGTAGTTTTAAACGAACCAGGCGTCCATTATTTGAAATCTCAAGCACTTTAACTCGCATCAGGAAAAAAGGAGGGTACCACTCGAGAATTTTTTTTTCAGGGATGAAAGGAAGTCGTTTTAATAGTGAAAACAGGTTTAATGCCATAATGAATTATTTATTTACATCATTTTCATATTTTTTTAGCAATATACCTTCATCTCCACAACACGAAGCTGCACATTTTTTAACCTGGTGTAACTCTTCTTCAGTGCCAGTTAAATATTGACTGACAGGCAAATTCTGTTCTGCACAATCACAACCTTTATCATCATATACATACACATTTTTTAGTCCGACGTCCTTTGCAATATCATACGCTTGCCAAAGTGATTCTGAAGGTGTCATCGGAATATGACTTAATTTATACGCAGGGAAAAATCGGGTAATATGCCAGGGACTCTCTTCACCCAGATGCTCTTTTATCCATGTTGCAATTTTTCGATATCCTTCTAGATCATCATTTTTTCCGGGAATAATGTTGGTGCGCGTTTCTACGTGCAGACCTAATTGATGTGCTTTCTCAACAGAAGCCAAGACATCACTAACCGTTGCCAATTTACAGATATCATAATAAAAAGCATCATCCATGCTTTTAATATCTGAACACAAAACATCAACATAGGGCGCCATCAATTCCAGCGCTTCATCAGTGACAAAACTATTGGAAACATAGACGGTGTATAGCCCTTGTTCTTTTGCCAGTATCGAAACATCAATGACATATTCTAACCAGACAGCTGGTTCAGAATAAGTAAAAGCGATGCCCTGCACATTTAAACGTTTCGCTGCATCAACTAATTCTTGTGGCGTTACATAGGCTGAGGTAGATTCACCTTTCGCTAAATCGTCAAGCGCACTCACACCCCATGAAATTTCAAGGTTATGGCAGCCATCACAACGAAAACTACATCCATAGCTCCCTACCGACATAACTTTTGTACCCGGTTTAAAATGCTTAACCGGTTTATCTTCAATCGCACCGACATCAATCGCTGAAATAATGCCATAAGATAAGTTATATAAAGTACCGTTACGATTAACATGTGCCTGACAAAAACCACGTTGCCCATGTTTTAACTTGCAGCGCCATAAACACAGGTGACAGCGCACAATTGATTCAGCACCGTCACCCAACTTTTCCTGTAGACGCGTTTCCTGAAGCTGGTAACTTTGTGGTGCAACTTTTATTTCTTTCATTTCATCAACCATATCTAATGCCACTTATTTATGCTGGTATATTACCTGCTATTTTCCATAAAGGCGCGATCACAATATTTAAACTATCATGCGCATCTCTTAATGCCTGCTCAGCTTCTTTTACTGTAGGTGCCTCAGCAAAAATAAATCCTAAGTAACTATTTCCTTCTGGCAAAGGAATAAGCTCATAGCCATCTCGCACCTCAATACTCACTTCACTTATATAAGGTATACGCTGTGCATCCAATATACCCTCCACCCGTTTTAATATGCCTGCGCCAGGAATGGGAATCATAAGAACACCGGCAGCAGAATCTACAGTATTAATCTCGACATGTTTTCCCATTGCATGCAGTAATACGAGCTCTTCTAATGAATATCCAGTGCCTATACTCAATAAACGGCCACATAGTCCACCAATAGTACGGGCGGCAACCTCTAAGATCCAAACACCTTTGTCATTGATCCTGCATTCAGCATGAACCGGACCTTCTTTTAAGCCATATGCCTGACACGCCAACAAAACCGCGTTCTTAATTCCTCGTTGAATATCTTCAGAAGAAGAAGTTGGTGTTAAATAATATGTTTCTTCAAAAAAAGGGCCTTCCAAAGGATCGGGCTTATCAAAGATAGCCAGCACATCTAACTGTCCGGCATGCAACATACCTTCAATGGCAACTTCCTTACCCGGGATAAATTCTTCTAACAATAAAGTTTCCTGTGCTGACTTTTCTAACTGATGTTCAACTGCCAGCATATTTTTAATACGCTCAACCGCTTGTTCTAACTCTAAAAAATCATTAACCCGAATTACACCCCGACTTGCAGACAGTGCAACAGGCTTAACAACCGCAGGATAGTTCACAGTGATTTTTTGTTGTGATAGAGATTCAGTCGTTATTAATAAATCAAACCGGGGGATTTTAATTTTTGCATTCCTTAAACATAACCGCGCAAAATCTTTTCGTTGAGCTGTTTTTACAGCTAGAGGATCGTTATGCGGTAAATTTAATTTTTCTGCAATTCGAGCGGCAAGCTCAGTTGTAACATCGTCCGTACCAATGATGCCACTAAAGGGGCGTTTCTTTGCTTCTGATAAAATGACTTCAATAGATTGATTCTCATTTTGAAAATCAATATGCAGGCCTTTTACATAATCTGAAACTATAGAATGTTCACCTTGTGATGCAATTAATACATCAATATTAAGTTGATTTGCTGCGGTTATGAAAGGTGCGGTTCGGTAACTACCATGTGGAGCAATAACTAACACCCGATCTCTCAGCTTTAAAGAAGCCGGGAACGATCGGGATGACATAAATTAGCTGAGCAAGCGCTTATTAAGCAGCACCACCACAACCGCCGCAGCCACCAGAGCCACCAACACTTTGAAATACGTTGTTAAAGACAAAAGAAGCATTTAAGCCCTGTTCAACATAATCAATATCACAGCCTTGTAAATACCCCAGAGCCACAACGTCAACCAACATTTTAAAACCTTCACCTTCAAGTATTTTGTCTGTCGGTAATGCCGCTTCAGCATAGGTCATGCCATAGGTCATGCCGCCACAACCACCACCCGAAACAAATACACGAATGCCTTCAACATTATCTTCAGCTGAACTGACAATTTGTGCCATTTGAGCTGCAGCACTGTCGGATAAACGGACTTCATGTTCCATTAGTGTAGTATTAAAACTCATGCTCATTCTCCTGCCGTGTAAGGCTTGAATCAATCTGACTAACAACGGATAATAGCAAATTAACTAATACCCGAGTCTTATTGTATACATTCTAACACAGGTTCTGACTCTCGCTATATTTAGTGTTAGATATAGAGGAATATCATTATGTCACGCATGGTTTTTTGTAAAGTTTTAAAAAGAGAAGCACCTGGTTTAGAAGCACACACTTATCCCGGTGACTTGGGCGAACGTATTTTTAACGAAATTTCAGACGAAGGCTGGAAAAAATGGTTAGAACGTTTAACCTCAATTATTAATGAAAATGGCCTAAATACAGCCGATCCAGCCACTATTGAAGTGATAGAACAACATATGCTGGGCTTCCTTTTTGGTGAAAGTGATAAAGGTAAACTTCCTGATGGATTTACTCCGCAAGGCGGGAAGAAGTAAACGATTACTTACATGAAAAACCTTAGTGAATATTCCCTGACTGAATTAAAACTGATTTATTCTTTATTACATGCTCAAGTAATTGAACAACCTGCTCTTATGGATAGTGATCTACTGCATGATTTACAAAGCTTTCTACAAGCTCAAGCCACGCAAGACAATGTCGATGTTTCCACTCATGCTGAGTGGGCTGCCTGGCTAAGTAACTAGTCGCATGAAATATTGCAGCGAATGTGGCAATCCCGTTATTCATAAGATTCCAGACGGTGATAATTTGCCCCGCCATATTTGTGAGCAGTGTGACCTGATTCATTATCAAAATCCCAAAATAGTTGCCGGCTGCCTTCCAATCTGGAATGAACAAGTTCTGCTATGTAAGCGGGCTATTGAACCGTGTTATGGCTTATGGACCTTGCCTGCAGGCTTTATGGAAAACCAGGAATCGCTTGAAGAAGCCGCGTTAAGAGAATCCCGCGAAGAAGCAAATGCAAATCTTGAGCTTGAAAGTTTGTATTCAGTAATCAGCTTGCCGCATATCAACCAGGTATACGTTATGTATCGCGCAAAATTACTTGACCTGGATTTTTATGCCGGCCCTGAAAGTTTAGATGCTCAATTGTTTAATGAAGAAGATATTCCATGGGATTTATTAGCATTTAAAACAATTGATAAAACACTTAAACGCTATTTTGAAGATCGTAAAAAAGGTGAATTTACCGTGTATAACAGTGTTATTTCCAAGCGCAACCGTTTAGGTGAAAAAGTAGATATCATTCGTTAATTTAGTTCTTTTTCCCATCCACTTCCCATATAAGCCGACTCATCACCCAGTCACCACTTTCCTTCTGCCAACGTGAAGCGACCTTATAAAACTGTCCCCGCTCAGGTAACCACTCACTCGCACCAATTAACAATACCTTGGCCGTTACATCTGCCTGTTCTTTATTAAGTCTCACCTCTTTATCGATAATAGTGATTACAACATTTTTGTTTCTTTTAAAATGATATCGGGCAAAAAGAAAAAACTGTGTTTTATTAAGACCTTCTTTGGCAGAAAAATCTTTAGAAAGGAACTCTTTAATTCCCTTCTCATCATGTTTTTCAATAGCTGACACCAGGCTATCAATCCGCTGATTTAAAATATCAGCCTCATCAGGCTCAGAACATGAAAACAGGCTCAAACTGCCAAGTAATAATACAATATATATTGGTAATATTTTATTTATCATCTTAATATAATAATCAAAATCAGCAGGGAAAGTCATCCGCTTAAAATAAAATGCCCAAAACAAATCTACATTTCATTACTTTTTTATTCGTATTTTTAACTCACACACCTGCTTATGCCGAATGGTACAAAGCGAATAAAGCCATTATGGGCACCGCCATAAATGTTGAATTATGGCATGATAATAAAAAAATAGCCGAAGCAAATATCCAGCGCGTATTTGATGAAATGCACCGCATTGACCGCTTAATGAGTCCCTATAAACAAAACAGTGAGGTGAGTTTAATCAATGCTAATGCAAGCAATCATCCGCTAAAAATCAGCTCTGAACTTTTTGAATTAATCAAAAAATCAATAAACATATCAAAGCTTTCTAACGGTGCATTTGATATTACTTTTGCCAGTGTTGGATACATGTATGATTATCGAAAAAAACAGCAACCAACAAAAGAAGAAATCAGTAAACGTTTAAAATCAATCAACTACCAAAATATCAAGCTGGATAGTTCGATGCAATCCATATTTTTTACTCAGGCAAACACTCGAATTGATTTAGGGGGGATAGCAAAAGGTCATGCCGTTGATAATGCCATTAAACTATTGCAACAGCATGGAATAAAACAAGCTATGATTTCTGCTGGTGGTGATACACGTATTATTGGTGATAAAAATGGTCGGCCATGGTATGTAGGAATACGGCATCCCAGAAATAAAAATAAATCTGCCGTTATTTTACCTTTAAATAATACGGCGATATCTACTTCTGGTGATTATGAGCGATACTTTATTAAAGATAATATTCGTCATCACCACATCATAAATCCCAGCACAGGCGACTCTGCACGAGAATTAAGAAGTGTTAGTATTTTAGGTTCAAATAGCACAACGACAGATGCATTATCCACAACGGTATTTATATTAGGCTTACACAAAGGGATGAAACTAGTGTCTTCATTAAAAGGCATTGAAGCCATTATTATTGATAACAACGGCCAAATGCATTACAGCTCGGGATTAAAACCAGCAAAATAATACTGATAGTATTAAATTATATTTGATGCTGTCCCATTAACGATAGGTTCAAAAGCAGTCATACGATCTAACATCGTATTATTTCCAAGACCATGATTGGGGAATTTTGAAGCGAATTGTCCGATTTCTCCATGCAAAGCCATGTAATTTAAAATAACTGTTTCTACTAATAAATTTACATTATTTGCTGCTGGCGTGGCATTAGTTTCAACTGAAGCGCCAGAACGGAACCAACCCAACTGTTGATGTTGTGCAGCTGTAAAACTATCACTACCCGAAGTAAATAAAACAGGGCGTCCGCCCGGTTTATAAACAAGAAAAAATGAGCATGCTGTTGATGAATTATCACTTGTCCAAACCAGCTTACCATTTGCACCCGCATCAGGTGTACCGTTACTTGACAACGAACCATCACTGCATACATAAATCATAAGTGGTTTGCCAAGTATCTCAGCATAACGTAAACAGGCACCGATACATTGGCCTGCACGCAAGTCACGTGCATCACCTGTAGTTCGGTTACCGGTATGATAATCATAACCACCCATAGTAATAGTCCCTGCACCTGCATAGCCTTTAAGTACCATTTTCATAACAGCTGCAGTTTTGCGAAATTCGCCATCACCGGCTAAATCTCCAGCAGAGAATACTTGTGCGATATCGGGATCATTTGCGCTTGAATCAAGTGCTGTTGGATCTCCAAAATTTTCAACCATATCAGCACTTTTTACATATGCACAATTGGCCTGTTTTTTAATTCCTGCGTCATAGGTTGCCGAGGTATCTGGATCAATATCATTCAATCCAGTTTGTACATTGGCATTAAATAATTTATCAGAGCTTACACGTTGAATGGATTCCATAACTCGTGTTGCATTATTCAAGCCCATTTTTGCGGCAAGCTCACCTGTATCAACCAGACCTTGTGTATCACTCGGGCGATCAATTTTTGTGGGGCGTACTGACAAATCAATCATTGATGCCGGTGACATAGAGTTACCACCCGAAACAGAATTTCGAGAACCGATAAGTGTTAATAGTTCTCCTCGAGCGCCCGCTTTATTAATTCCATACATCGGGTTGTGCGGATTATTACCCGTGTCATTATCTGAACGAGCAGGAATAACTGCACCATTTACCTCCGTTGTATTGGTAAAGCGCATTTTTATGCCCGCTAGCATTGAACTTTCAGAATGAAAAGGGATACCTAAATCACGGTTTACAAATGCGTTTGTCGCAAAGTCAGGCAAGCGATCACCAGGAATGCCCAACTTACTATAACCGGCAGAAGTTAAAGAGTCTTCAATACCAGCTTGCCCACCGACCAGAACATTTGATCCCGCAAAGTTAGCACCACCTGCAAGATCAAAACAAATGAAAGGAATCTTATCTGCACCAGGAACAATATTACATTCAGTAATTGCTTTTAGTGCATCTAAATCACTGGACAATGCATGCGCCTGCCGGGTACTCGCAAGCATGCCTAGCAATGAAGGTGCAAGTACAGCACCTGTACCTGCAATAAAACCCTGGCTAACAAATTCACGACGTGTCACAGGTCGTGAATGATCAGGATGTAATAATGGCTCATCCGGATGAAGGGTTCGATTTTTCTTCTTTGCCATAATAGTACTTCCTTACGCTGTATTCATTATTAACATTACTGCACTCATACAGTATTACTTACTGTACTAACATGGCAGCACTGCCCAGTACCGAGGTACACATTGCTTTTACAATTTCTCTGGTTCCTGAACCTGAAGCTGTACAATCTAATTCGGCCGTTGGACAACTTTCAGTTATCAGGCGACTGACCAGGTTTCCAGGATATGAACCTCCTGCAGCAGTGGTAATCAGTTCACCAGTAATTTCAGCACGGGTAGGTGCATTAACCAATTCTGCACCTAAAGCGGTGGATGGAATTCCAATCATCCTGTCATACAAAGCATTAGCAAGTGCTGTTTTATTAGGTACAGTAAATGCGGCCGAGGTAGTTGCTGCTTGAGAAAAATCAAAGGTATCAAACATACATTGTCGTGCAGAAATAGTTGTACCGGTCCTCTCACACAAGCCAGTGATACTGGTGTCTTCGATCATCCGATCACAATACTCGAAAGCTAGCTGAGCAATACCAATAATATTTGCTGGACCAAATGCATCCAGCCCCTCAGCTGAGGGTAATTGTTGCTTTAACAAATTATATTTTGTTAAAACTGCATTATTGCTGGTTGGCACACCCGTTAAATCAGACATCGTTGCGTTAATTTCAGAGAACGTTCTTACTCCAATATCAGATTGCGCGGGTAAATCAGCAGGCGCGGGTGGCGCAGAAGGAGCCGCAACAACAAATGGATTATTTTGTGTACCCAGTGTTTCAAAACTTAAAAAGAAATCATCAACTTGAGTACCTTGTTGCAATTGAATAACCGAACCCAACCTGGATATTTCCTGGTTATTAGTGGTTATTCGATTAGTCTCTAAATTAATAAACGATTGACCAACAATAGCTTCTTTACCATTTATACCCACACGCATACCTGCAATTGGGAAATCGATAGTTGGTGTTGGATTGCCTAAGTTCACATAAACAGGGTTATTAAACAAGTAACTGTATGTATCAAACTGTTCTACCTGCATTTTGATATAGCTGTCTGCAGGGACACCCGGAATATGACTAATACTGAATAAGAGGAAAAATTTTTCACCTACCCCCGCATTATAGTTCTGCTGCACTTGGGCATCCGTTAATATGCGGTTATGTATCGCAACCATACGGAACGTTCCTTGCCACGGGTTTGACTGACCTAATTCATTTGCAAGAATGAAAGCATGAGTATTATTCCAGTCAGTTAGCAGCCCACCAACATCATTTGCATCAATGTCGCCTGTTAATACTCCATTCACATACATACTACGACCATTAACAGGATCATAATTCATTACAATATGCTGTTGTGATGCCTGGAGGTCTTCATCGTTAGCATCTGTTTCTAATACCGGGCCACCATTGTTCGCATTAGCGCCACCTGTTGTTGCCCGGTTATAAAACTGATAGTTGTATTCATTTTGCGCAATAGTAAAGTTACGTTCTGTTGAGCTGCCTGAGTATGAAATGATATTTTTATTTTGCTGCACAACATTCGCAGGAATGATCCACGCCTCAACTGAATACTCGCCTCGAGTTCGAATATTATTAAGTAACTTCTGACTAGCCTGGTAAGTTGCCTGTGCGCGTCCATCTGTAAATCCAATGCCATAACCACCAACCCAGTTATAATTTCCCGATAATGACAAGTTAATTAAAGGTTCTACGCCACTTGTATCAAATGCCTGGTTACCCGTGCCAGTTTTAAACTCCCACAATGCTATTTGGTTAGTCGCATGGCGTTCACCACCCGATGCAATAATCGCTTCTGGAGGCTGTAACTTCATGGCTTTACTAATAATTAAGTTCGAATCAACTTGGGTAGTAGTAATGGTATTGGCAAAGTTTGTGATAGCTAATTCCATCGCGTTAGCATCAGCAGCACAATCGCTACTCCAGCAATTGTGAAATTCTTCACGTAGCCTTAAAACTAAACGTGAGTTGGCGGGGTCTAGTAAATCCATTTTTTGTTGTGCCGCAAGATACGAAGCATCAACATCATTCGAAGCAAAATATGGGGCGATAGGCGTTGCTGCTGTAGAGGTATGACACCCTGCACAATGTTGCGTTAATAAAGGTGTATGCACCCATGTCGCAAAAGCTGATGATGAAAGCGGGAATGTTTTACTTGCGCTAACATCACGAAGTGGACTTGGTGCCACAAGTTGCACACCTTGAGGTACTGCTGCTGTTCCGCTTGTTTCACCATTCCAGGCAATTATAAAATCACGAATAGCATCAGCACAATCTGCATCGGTAGCTAACCAACAGGCCTGTGATTTTCCATTGACTTGTTTATGGCCATTTCGAATTACAGTTACCATACGCGAATCATTTGGTGAAGCTAAATTTGCAACTTGTACGCCGTTAACAAAACTTAACGCTGCGGCATAAGCTGTTTCGATACTGCTTCCATGTACAAATTGTGGAGCTTGTCCACCAGTAGAATGACAACGTCCACAACGACTTTGGCTCGACAGGTTCTGCCAAACATTTTGTTCATAAGCAATAACTTCTGCAGAGGTAGACGCTGTTATTAACGACCCACCTGAAGCAGACCCGCCACCACTATTTTGGTTACCTTCTGTACTGGCACCTCCACCACACGCACTCAAGCCTATGACAGTAAGCCATGCGAGTGATACTAACTTGATTATGCCCGATGTCTTTCTCATCGTTTATTACTCCATCGATTAAACGACTTCCAATATTTATTCAGCAAAGGTTATGGCCCTTTACAATAAACTGCGGTTTCAGCAAAAACCCGCTTCAATTCATAACCCGTTGATTTTTTAAATGGCAATTTAAAATTAGCAAGAATATTATTCACTGCAGAGCGATCAGCCGTATTTCCTGCTGGGCGCAAACAAACAGCTTGAAAAACTTTTTCAACCTGGCAACGTGCAAACTGCTCACTATGTGCCAGCTCTCTGGCCATAGCACTTGCTGCGCCACTGCCACCTCCACTTCCGGGTAAACTTGTGTCCCAACCGAGCAGAGAATTATTTCCCTGGCGCCAGTAATTAAGCCAGTTATTGTTGGTTACAATGTAACCCGGCTTAAAATTATCAGCATTGATAAGATTTTTTTGTTGCACAACACCATTTTCAAACTTCAGCCTGTTTGCTGTCTTATCATAATCATAATAAGCAAAAGCTTGCGTCATAGGATCCATACCGGTATGACAACCGATACATGCATTCATGAATATTCTACTATCTCCACCCGGACTCCGTGATACATCCTGACGAATACGATCTGCGGGCAAGGTGACATCTTTGAGTTGTTCTAAATCCTGACAAAGGTGGTTTAATACGGTGAAGCGAAACATTGCGCGGTTTGTGCCATCAACAAAAAATGCTTTTGCCGCTGCACGTGTAGTAATCACTCCGGCTGTATCGGCAGAAGTTAAAACACCACCGGTATTTGCTGATTGAGCAACAGGAATCAGAACACCAGGATCCCCCATATCCGCACCCGTCGCTTCTAAAACTTGATAATGAGCATTACTTGAATAACTGTATGCAGGTAACCCACCGACTGCCCCCACATATAAAATGTCATCATAGAGAATACGGCGAAAATCAATTTCATCACGAATGGCACCAATTACTGTCGCAGTGTAGTCATTTAATGTGCCTTCAGTGTCCATGTCCTCTGGAAACACGGCTCGAGCCTCATTCGTCCAGGGCGTAATTAAATTAACAAGGGTGGCATTATAAAAATGCTTATTATTCATTGCGATATACGCTGCTTCCACCGCGTCAGCAGAGTTACCTGTATCAAGTAATGCTTCCATTGAATTTAAAACTGCAGGACTTGGAGCGACACCGGTCAAACGATCATGCATTCGTTTTGCTTGAGTGCGAGAATCGGCAAATACTTGAGCCGTCAGAATCAATAATAAAGCAAACAAGGCTGTACTTAATTTACTTTGATGACTATTCATAATCATACTCAGCTCACTTTTACCTTTAGTCATAAAATTCTGCATTTTTTATTGCCTTTGCCAGCTATAGCACTGCTTTCTTGCTTTTTATTGTTTAAATTGCTTAATCTAACGACTAGCAAAATATTGATTTATATTGACCTGTATCAATACTAGGCCTTTTAAAAATATGTTTATTTGAACTTGTTCACAGAAAGGATACAGTTATTCACAACTGTGAAACCTGTCTCGGATTGTTTACGGCAGTAACACCATAATATGAGCATCTTTACCGTATTGTGGGATGACTTCAGATGTTGCGGAATAAAAAAGGCAGGAGCAGAAATGCTCCTGTTATAAAATTATTCAGTTTAAGTGCTACTTTTTTACTGCTAGCTGCTTGTGGCGGTGGTGAAGGTGATTCTGAAGCTGGTGCAATTGGTATCCAGGATGTTTCAATCGCTTATATTAAGCGTCCAACCCCCCGAGATCAAAATGGGGATATTGTTACTCATGACATGCGCGAACCCGCCGCCTTCACTGAAGGTGGTGATTTATATTTACAGGCACGTGCCAGTGCATCCGCTGCCGTAAAAAATATTACTGGTGGCATAACTAATGGTCTAGGTGATGTTAAAGATGTCAGTGTTTCATATGATGGAAATAAATTACTTTTTTCAGTACGGTTAGAAGACCCAAATCCAAACGACAATATTACTCCAAGCTGGAATTTATACGAATACGATATTCTTAATGATACTTTAACAGCACTTATCTCATCAGGTATTCAGGAAGATGGGGATGATATCTCTGCTCATTACCTTCCCGATGATCGTATTATTTTTTCTTCTACCCGCCAAAATATTGGTAAAGGTGTGCGAGTAAACGAAGGCAGAGGTACCTTTACCGCTACGGATGAAAATCGCCGTAACTCATCATTCTCTCTACATGTACTCAATCTTGATGGCACGATTAATCAGGTATCATTCAACCCAAGTCATGATTTATACCCTGTTGTACTAAAAGACAGCGGCCGGGTTTTATTTACCCGCTGGAATAATATGGGTGGCCGTAATGATTTCAGCCTTTACACTATGAATCCTGATGGTAGTGATACTCAAATGTATTACGGTGCACACAGCCATCGTACCGGGCAAGATCCTGATTCCGACATACACTTTTCTATGCCACGTGAAATGGATGATGGTCGAATTCTGGCAAAGATTAGTCCTTTTGTAACAAATTTTGGTGAAGGTGATTTTATCTTTATAAATGGCAAAGACTTTGCCGATAACACGCAACCTATCTGGTCTCAGCAAGGATTTATTTCAGGCACTGCACAATCAGCCTTTAAACAAACCGTTACAACTGTAAATGGGTTATCTCTTAAGGGGCGTTATAATGCAGCCTTCCCAATGATGGATGGTTCAAACCGTTTTTTAATGAGCTGGGCACAATGCCAAATTTTAGAAATCCCTACCGATCCTGCTTCACGAATTATCCCCTGTACCTTGGCTTCTCAAGCTCAGCTCAATAATCCTGATCTGGTTGAAGCGCCACCGAGTTACGGAATATTTCTGGTTGATGCCAGTAATAACACCCAGGTTCCATTGGTCTTGCCTCAGGCAGATACTCTTTTCAATGAAGTCGTCATGGCATATAAGACTTCAACACCACCAATTATTTTTGACAAAGTGCCCGGTGTTTCTGCTGAAATTAATCAAGCTTTTGCCGATGATGGTGTTGGTGTCCTGCATATTCGTAGTGTTTATGATTTTGATAATAATTTTTCCACATATGGCACTACATTACCTGTTCTTGATAATGATGGAATGCCCATCACCATTGATTCTCCAGCGAAAATAGCTAATCCTAAAAACACCACTTCAGATCAACGCCCCGCCCGTTTTATTCGTATAACTAAAAGTGTCAGCGTGCCGGATCGTACTGTACTTCGTTTAGATAACGCCGCCTATGGAATTAGCACTCAACAGGGCATGCGTGAAATCGTAGGCTATGCTCCCATTGAGCCTGATGGTTCAGTTAAAATAAAAGTACCTGCCAATGTTCCACTCACCCTTGGTGTACTTGATAAAAATGGACAACGTATTAGTAATCGACACCAATCCTGGTTCCAGGTTAAACCTGGTGAAACACTTGAGTGTGTTGGCTGTCATGTTCATAACACGAATAACCAAAGCACAAATAAACCTCATGGTCGTCCTGACTATGCATCCACATTTAATCAAGGTGCGCCCACAACAGGAATTGGCTTTCCCTTTTCAGTTGATGCCTTATGGGCAGAAATTGGTGAAACCATGGCCGAGACGCGTGCTCGCCAAAGTTGTTTACCAACTAATCCCACACCTTGTTCTGATTTAAAACCCAGTACAGATTTAATCTATTCAGATGTATGGACAAATGATGTAGCAGCAAATCGTTCTGCTGATGCAAGTTTTACTATTGATTATACCGATGTTCCAGTATCACCATTAACAATACCTGCAGCCTCAACGACAACAGCTTGTGCAAATAATTATGATACTACTGTTGCGAGTTTTACTTACTGCCGTATCGTGGTGAATTATCAGCAACATATTCAACCGATATGGGAAAAAGCACGTGCACCAAATTCATGTGTAACCTGCCATACTGCTGCAGGTTTAGCGCACATTAATGCAGGCCAACTTGAACTCACAAGCAACGCATCAAATATAGAACCGGATCACCTGACTTCATATCAGGAGTTACTCAATAATGATGATGGTCAGGATGCATCTGGTAATAATATTATGATTACCCGAGATATTGATCCGCCAATAGATGCTAATTTAGATGGTATCCCTGATCAGGAAACTGTTCCTGATCCCGCCTTTGAACGAAACCCTTCTATGTCAACGGCTGGCGCTCGTAGTAGTCTATTCATGGAATTAATGACGGGACTTGATTTGAACAATAATGGTAGTCAGCCGGCAGATACTCAAAATCACAATACAATGCTAACAGCATCAGAATTAAAACTTATCGCTGAATGGTTAGATGGTGGAGCACAATATTTCAATAACCCATTAGATCCTGCTGTGCCTACGAACTAAGTAGTAATACAATGTGTTCTGCACCTCTCCTGATGAAGTGTGGTGTAAGGGACATAACAATAAAAAATTTTAAGGAATAGATGTATCGGCTTTTACTCAGTAAAAGTCGATGATAATACTCATGCGACTTTTAACTCTACTTTTCATTTTGCTTCAAAATGTAGTCATGACCATGACTTATGCTGAAGATACTGCACAACTGGTAAAAGTAGCCGATCCCTTTCTTGAAATGCATACCGGTCCAAGTGTTGGCTATCCAATTACAAATGTTATTAAACGTGATGAAACCATTTCTATTATAAAACAGCGCACTACGTGGTACCTCATCAAAAATAACAAAGATTATGAAGGCTGGGTGCATCGTTCACAGCTAGTAAAAACATTAACACTTGATGATGAAGAAATTGAAATAAAGGATATCACTCGTGAAGATTATCTCGATCACAAATGGGAAATGAGCATGATTGGGGGTAATTTCGGTAGCTTACCCATGATGACGCTGTCAGGCGGTTACGCACTGACAAAAAATCTTTCAACTGAAGCATCATTCACACAGATCATCGGTAATTTTTCCAGCCGACAGTTACTTGGAATAAATTTAATCAACCAACCTTTTCCCGACTGGAAAATATCACCCTATTTTTCTTTAGGTGGAGGGATCATTAGTACACGGGTTAAATCAACATTATCACAACTTGAAGACGATACCGACTTTACTGCAAATGTCAGTCTTGGGTTAAAAATGTACTTAACACGAAGCTTCTTAATAAGAACCGACCTAAAAAAACACATTATTTTTCAAAGCAGAGACAAAAATGAGGAAATAACATCATGGCAAGTTGGTTTCGCCGTTTTCTTCTAAAAGCAATACATAGTGTTGCTTTTACAGTAATCGTTTTTTCTTCAGTTAATATAAATGCTGAGGAACAAACTGCGCCATTACAAATTCAAACAGAACAATTGATCCAGCCCGAAATTGAACGACGCACTGTTATATTAGATAAAATAGACACTGAAGATTTTGAAGCAACGGCTTTCATGGGTGTTCTCAGCATTGAAGATTTTGGTGCGAACGCTGTCATGGGTATCCGCCTTGCTTATCACTTGAATGAAGATATTTTCATTGAAGGCTCATTAGCTAAATCTAAAGCAGGACAAACAAGTTATGAACGCTTAAGTGGCGGTACTCCACTGTTAACTGCTGCACAGCGTGAAGTGCTCTACTACAATGTATCTATTGGTTATAACTTATTACCCGGTGAATCATTCTTAACCCGCAACACATCATTCAACAGTACTGTTTATCTTATTGCCGGTGTAGGAAATACCACTTTTGCGGGCAGTGATAAATTAACTATTAATATGGGTGGCGGATTCAGGTTACTTGCTACTGACTGGTTAGCTTTGCATATTGATGTGCGAAATCATATTTTCAATATAGATATTCTTGCTGAAGATAAAACAGCAAATAACCTGGAAGTGACCTTTGGTCTTTCAGCCTTTTTCTAAAAATAACAGTGTGAGGTAGAGAATGAAAAACAATATGTTAAAAACACTAATAGTAGTCGGATTTACACTGGTATTTGCAACTTCGACAAGCTATGCGGCGTCACAAACAATATCGGGTAAAGCTGCAAACTTCACACTTAAAAGCCGCTCAGGAAAAAACATCAAATTATCTGAGCTTCGAGGTGAAGTTGTAATGCTAAATTTCTGGGCATCATGGTGTGGTCCGTGCCGTAAAGAGATGCCACTACTGGAAAAAATTCATAAAAAATATAAACGCCTTGGTTTTACACTGTTAGGTGTCAATGTTGAACAGAATTCAAGCGCGGCTAAAAAATATCTAAAAGATGTAAAAGTGAGTTTCCCTGTTTTATTTGATAGTACAAATAAAACAAGCAAACTTTACGATGTAAGCGCCATGCCAACAACAATCCTTATTGATAGAAATGGCAATAAACGTTTCCTGCATAAAGGCTACAAACCTGGTTATGAAAATGATTATCAAAAGCAGATTAAGAAGCTGTTAAGAGAATAATCATGTTGTATAAATTCTCTTTCAGCCTTTTAGTTTTTCTCAGCTTAAGTGCATGTAGCTTAGAGCCCTGGGTTAAACCCTACGAGCGAGCAAACCTTGCTGATCCGATTATGAGTTTTAGTCAGGATCCTCTGTCACAAGGTTATATGCATCATGTCTACCAAGCCCGTGAAGGCGCTCGTGGTGCCGAAGGTGGTTCCGGAGGCGGTTGTGGTTGTAACTAAGGCCCTACATCTTTATTTAGTTCCATTGATTATATTGTTCAGCATCTCGAGCAATGCTGCAGTATTGCCAGAAGAACGTGCTGATGCGCTATACCATTCATACTCTGGTGGTGGTATTGATATCACAGGTCCTGCTGTTCTGGTAAGAACAAATGCTGGCGACAGTGTATCGCTTTCAGCTAAACACTATGTTGATACCATAAGTTCAGCATCCATTGATGTTGAGGTAATTCTGGGTGCCAGTACTTATGAAGAAGAGCGTGTCGAAAACAGTTTTTCAATAGATTTTCTTAATGAAAAAACATTAATGAGTTTAGGTTATACCAACAGTAAAGAAAATGATTTTATAGCCGATACTATTTCATTTGGTATAAGTCAGGATGTATTTGGTGATTTAACAACAGTCTCTATGGGGTATGCCCATGGCAGCAATAAAGTTGGCAAAACAGGTGATCCTTTATTTTCAGAGATATCGCAAAGTGACAACTTCAATCTCAGTCTTGCACAAGTCATCACAAAAAATTTGATTATGTCTGCAGCATTTGATGTTACAACAGACTCTGGATTTTTAAACAACCCTTATAGAAAAGTACGTTACATTGATACGCCTACAACATTTCTTTTAGAAAATGAGGTATATCCAAAAACACGTACGAGTAATGCACTTGCTGTTAGAGGGCGATACTTTCTCCCTTACCGTGCAGCACTTCATGCTGAATTTAGAAGATTTACAGATTCGTGGGGCATTGCTGGAAATAATATTGAACTAGGCTATACCCACCCTTTTGCGAAAAACTGGACCATTGAAACCCACTTCAGAACGTACGCCCAATCTAAAGCAAATTTTTACAGCGACTTATTCCCTTATTCAAACGCACAAAATTTTATGGCCCGGGACAAAGAACTCAGCACATTTAACAACAGCACTATTGGTTTTGGTGTCAGTTATGAGTTTGCTAAATCGGAAGTTGGCTTTATAGATAAAGCCTCGGTTAATTTTAAGTTTGATCATATTCAGTTTAACTATGAAGATTTCCGAGATGCCCGGCTAACAAGTTATACGCCAGGCACTGAACCTTTATATAAATTTAGTGCAAACATTATGCAACTTTTTGTTTCTGTTTGGTTTTAATTATCCTGGACGTTAATTATGTTTTATAAACAACTACTACATATCACGAGCATACTTTTAATTTTGAGTATTTCAACTTTTACCTGTGCAGAAGAAAGATCTCCCGCATTAGAAAGCCAGGTACAAAACCTCAAAAAAGAAGTACTTGATTTAAATAAAGAGCTGTTCATCCTTGAAGAAGATTTACTTTTTCCTGCCAATACACAGTTCAGTATTTTTTTGTCAATGGATATAGGTCAATTATTCGATCTTGATTCAGTACAAATCAATATAGATGGCAAAAACATTAGTAACCACCTTTACACTCAGCGTGAAATCAACGCGCTTAAACGCGGTGGTGTTCAACGCGTTTACCTGGGAAATATCGCATCAGGAAAACATGAATTAGTTGCCTTCTTTACCGGCAAAGGTCCAAATAAACGAGCTTATAAACGTGGTACGACAATTGAAATAGAAAAAACAAGCTCACCTTTATTTGTTGAATTAAAAATCATTGATAATTTATCCAAACAACAACCTGAATTTAAAACTAAAGTTTGGGAATAAGTAGATTTCTATTTCACTATGATTCATTTATTAAAACAAGGTATCACAACGGCTGTTATTGCATCTTTAGCAATAAGCAGTATGGCTGCTGAGCGTGAACCACATCAGGTTAATGATTTACGTTATGGTGAAGCGCTATATCATTTTTATCAGGAGCAATATTTTACGTCTATTACTAACCTGATGGTGGCAAAAGACCGCGCCCCTATTACCTCGCAGGAAGTTGATCCTGAATTACTATTAGGAGGCTTATATCTTTATTACGGATTACATCAGGATGCCAGTAATATTTTTTCCGGCTTAATTGAAAATAACACGGCAGAAGAAACGCAAGATCGTGCGTGGTTCAATGTGGGGAAAATGCGCTATCAAGGTCAACTCTATAACGAAGCCAACAAAGCATTAATTAAAGTCAAAAGTTCCTTATCAAAGGAAAGAGAAGCTGAAAGACAAAATATGCTGGCGAACACTTATTTGAAGCAAAAAGATTTTTCGAAAGCATTTGAAGCAATTAAGCAACTTGATGCGCATGAAGACTGGCAGATTTATGCAAAATATAATTTAGGGATATACCTGATTAAGAGCGGTAAAAACAAAGAAGGTAGCGAATTACTAAAACAGATAAGTGATCTCAAAACAAGTGACGAAGAACTCAAAGCATTAAGAGATAAAACCAATGTTGCATTGGGTTATGCCTATATACGACAAAACTACCCGCAGATATCAACCAAATATTTACAAAAAGTTCGCTTGAAAGGTCCTTTATCCGCTAAAGCATTGCTAGGTATCGGCTGGGCTTACCAACAACAAAATAAACTTGAGCAAGCGCTCATTCCCTGGATGGAGTTACGTGACTGGCCTGTGATAGATACGGCTGTCCAGGAATCGTTGCTAGCCATACCTTACACGCTGGAGAAAATGGACAAAAATCAACTTGCATTACAACATTACACCTATGCCATTGATAACTATAAAAAAGAATTAACAAAAATAAATTCAGCGATATCAGCAGTAAAGTCAGGTCAACTATTAATTGCATTAAGACCTGCAATGGTGACTGAAAATATTTTAGCTACTGAGTACAAAAATAAATTGCCGGGCTCAATTTCAGTGCCTTATATTCATCACCTTCTTAATGATATTGATTTTCAAAGAATCCATAAAAATTATTTAGACCTGATTTATTTACATAAAAATCTCAGTAAGTGGAAAAATCAATTTTCAGCATATTACTTAATGCTGAAAGAACGAAACACCTACTATAAAAAGCAACAACGTTCCACAAGCAATGATTCACGTTTAATACTTGTTACTGCATTGAAAGAAAAACGGAATAAGCTGGCAGCCAAAATTAATCAAATAAAACAACATAATAATTTTTACGCCCTGGCAACAGAAGATGAAAAAGAGATATTAATTAGTCTTGATAAAATTGGACGATCTTTAAAACATCTTAGCAAAAATGAAGATTTCTCCGAAGAAGCAGAAAAATACCAGTTACTTCGCGGATTAGTACTCTGGGAAATCAGTACTGATTATGCACCTCGCTTCTGGAAAGTCAAAAACGAACTTAATCAGGTTGACAGGGCATTAGATATTTCGACTAAGAGCCTGCAGTCACTTAAGCAATCTACAACAAATGCGCCCTCTGCCTTTTCTGGGTTTGATAAAAGAATTAAAGATAAAGAAATAAAACTCGATAACTTATTAAAAAAAATCACAAGCATTCTTTCATCACAAGAAAAACTTATTGAGAAACGAGCAAGCGCTTCTTTACAACAACGTTATGCTCAGATTAAAAACTATCACACCCGCGCAAACTATTCTTTTGCACGGCTCTATGACCGGATGACCTTGCCTGAAAATTCAAATACAGAGAGCACTAACGCAGGTGTTGTAAAATGAAGTTATCTTCACTCACTACATTGTGTTTAGTTGCCTCTTTATCAGCCTGTTCCAGCAACCCGCATAAAGATACCACTATTGAAGCCTTATCAGAAAAAACACTCAACCTTGAAGAGCCGATTGCAACGCCATTAAAGCGTGAGAATACGTCTGAGTTTTATCGTCGTTTCCTCAGAAACGCACCTAAAAGCACCCTATACGGTGACGCCCTGCGTCGTCTTGCTGATATTGAATTGCAAACAGGCCAGGAAAAAGGCGCCTCAGATAACAAAAAGGACCGAGTTTTATCCAGGAAAAAAATCAAAGCTGCAATTGGTCTCTATGAAACATTCCTTAAAACTTATCCAAATCGGACTAATAATGATCTCATTCTGTATCAATTAGCCAAAGCCTATGAACTCGATCTGCAACAAGATAAATTTCTTCTTACATTAAATACTATCGTCAGAGACTTTCCAAAAACACGTTATATTGAAGAAGTGCAATTTAGACGTGGTGAAACCTATTTTGTTTCAGGTAAATATAAACAAGCAGAAGAAGCCTATTCGAGCATTATAAACAATCATCCTGATTCAGGTTATTACGAGAAATCACTATACAAGTATGGCTGGTCTCGCTTTAAACAATCTGACTATGCAGAATCAAGTCATATATTTATTCGTTTTCTTGAGCGCAAATACCAACAAGGTCAGCTTTCTATTGACGGGCCTTCTACAGAAATTTCTCGTTCTGATAAAGAGTTACTTATGGATGTTTTGCGCGTCACCAGCCTGTCCTTTTCCTATCAACAAGGCCACATCAGCGTAACAGACTATTTTACTCAAAACGGGCAGAAACCATTTGAGTCAATAATTTATAATAACCTTGCAGAGCTTTATCTTGAAAAAGATCGCATACGTGACGCCTCTGTTACGTACCTTGCCTATAGCAAGCGATACCCCACTTCATCCCTGGCACCGAAATATCATTCAAAGGCAATCGATGCTTATAAAAAAGGTGGTTTTGCCAGTTTAGTCTTACCGGCAAAAATCAGTTTTGTAAAACAATACGGTATGAATACTGATTATTGGAAAGTACAAAGTATTACAGCCAGGGAATCTATTACCCCTTTATTAAAACAACATATTCAGGAATTAGCGAATCACTATCATGCCCAGGCACGAAAAATTAAAACAGATAATAAAGCTAAAAAGAAAAAAACTAACAACACTCAATTTGTTTCTTCGATTACTGAAGCCACAACATGGTACAAGCTATATATAACGTCTTTCCCTAAAGATAACGGCACTGAAAAAATTAATTTCTTACTAGCTGAAGCTCATCAAGATGCTGGTCAATATAAAAATGCGATATATCAATTTGAAAAGACCGCATACCAATACCCACAACACAAGCAGCAAGAAAACGCTGCTTACGCCGCATTACTTCTTTATCCGGCTATAGAAAAAAGTTTAAAGGGTGCTGAGCAAAAGCAATGGCAGCAAAAAAAGATTAGCAGCGCACTGAAATTTACCGAGACATACCCACGTAATAAATATACAGCTTCAATTTTAGTCAATACATCAGAAGAGCTCTTTAAAACAGGCGACTACCCACGAGCAATAAGTACTGCAAGCCAATTAAGTAGTAATCCCCAATTAACATCGAAAACTGGCCAAGAGTTAGTCATTAGTGCCCTACTGGTAATAGGACACTCTGAGTTTGAAATGAGAAACTATAGTAAAGCTGAAGAATCTTACCAGGCACTAAAAAAGAAATTACCCGGTAACCATAAAGAAATCAAAAACATTAATGAACGTCTTGCTGCCAGTATTTATAAGCAAGGTGAGCTCGCTAAAAGTTCAAATAAAAGTGCCATTGCTGCTGAATTTTTTCTTCGTGTAGGCAAAGTTGTGCCTGACTCTAAACTACGTGCTACAGCAGACTATGATGCTGCAACAATCTATATCAACCTTGAGAACTGGGCTAAAGCCCGGAAAATACTTGAAGATTTCAGAAAGAACTATCCTGAGTCACATAAGCTTCAATTTGGTGTTACAGAAAAATTAGCCCTTGTTTACAATAAATCCGGTAAGGCTTTAAAAGCTGCTAATGAAATGATTGTGTTGTCCAATACAGCCAAACACTATACAGCCAATCAACGTCGGGAATTACTTTGGGAAGCTGCCTCCATATATAATGCAAATAAACGAGAAAAAACTGCCCAGCGTATTCTAACTGCATATATTAAAAATTATCCCAAACCACTTGAACAAGCTATTGAAGCAAGACAGCTGTTAGCAGACTTCAATAAAAAATCAAACCATAAACGTTATCATCACTGGTTAAGAGAAATTATCAAAGCGGACAACCGTGGCGGAAAAGAGCGCACTCGCCGCACGCATTTCCTGGCTGCAAATGCTTATATGCAACTGACTTTACCCTTATTTAAAGCATATAAATCAGTACGTTTAACCATTCCATTAAAACGCAGTCTTAAAAAGAAAAAAGGTCTTATGGAGAAAGTAGTTAAATCCTATGATAACGCGATGAAATATCGAGTTGCTGAAATTACCACATCCGCAACATACTACATCGCAGAAATATACAATGACTTTGCTGGAGCATTACTTCAGTCACAAAAGCCCAAAAACCTGAATAAAGAAGAACTTGAGCAATACACTGTCTTGATCGAGGATCAGGCTTTTCCATTTGAAGAAAAAGCAATTGATATCCATACCGCAAATGCAGAGCGAGTTAAAGATAATATATATGACAAATGGGTAAAATTAAGTATTACAGAGTTAAGTAAGTTGAACCCTGTCCGTTATGCTAAAGCAGAAAAGCGAGAAGCTTATGTTGAATAATTTGCTTAGTGCGCTTTCTTATGCAGAGAAACACCCTAATACGCGAACAGTAGCTACATTACTGTTCACGCTATTTTTCTCTGCTTGCTCGGTTACACCGGACAATTTGCCCTCAAGTAATAAGGAACTTAATCCTGGCACGAATAAATTATATGTCGATGCAGTTTTCGAAATGAAATCCGGCAATACAAAAAGTGCACAATTATTGCTAACTAAAGTTATCCAGCAACAGCCTGATTTCTCAAATGCACATGTAAACCTGGGGATTCTTTATATTAAAATGAACATGTTTGAAAAAGCAGAAACATCAATGCAACAGGCATTAAAGATTTCACCTGATAATATTTATGCGTTAAATCAACAAGGTTTTTTATACCGAAGAAAGGGTGATTTTTCTAATGCAAAAGCCAGCTATGAAAAGGCCATCAATATAGAATCTGGTTATGCTAATGCCCATTTGAATTTAGGTATTTTATATGATTTATATTTATATAATTTAGAAAAGGCGATAAAACAATACAAAATTTACAATGATTTATCTAAGGGCAATGATCAGCAAGTAAGTAAGTGGATAGTCGATCTTGAAAGAAGGCAGCAAAACGCCCTTAGTAAAAAATAATCAGGATAAATTATGAATAATAAAAATATATTTCAATTTTTGATGGTTATCACGTTAATGATTTTTAACGGGCCACTATCAGCAGAAGACAGAATAGAATTAGAAGGTATGTCCATTATTGGCAATAAAGAACTGCCAAAGATGCTTTATATTGTGCCATGGAAAAATTCTGAATTGCCCGATATGAATGCCCCGCCAATTGAAAGCCTGATTGACGAAGCATTAGCACCGGTGGACAGAGATAATTTTAAGCGCAGAATTCGCTATTTCCAGATATATTCATCGAAAAAAGATAAACAGTGAGAACCAGTAACTGGATTAATAATTCAGAGTAATTTACATTTGGAGAAAATTAATATCAGCCGAGGTTGTAGAGTTCAAAAACTCCGCAGGCTGTATCAGTAACAACTGTTACGATAGCCAGTTTTCCCTCTGTATATTTAATACACTAAATAATTTATAACACATCCACTATTCAGGAGGGTGGTATGTACAAAGTAATAGTTGATTTTTTTCAAGATGGTGGCATTTTCATGTATCCCATCATGATTGTTCTTGCCTTAGGTCTTGCTATAGCAATTGAACGTTATGTTTATTTAACCATTATTAAACGTCGAAATAAGAGCTTGTTGAAAAAGCTTATTCCCTTATTAAAAAGTGGTGACATGCAAGGTGCTTATACTTTAGCTTCACAATCTAATCATGCGATTAGTCGTATGCTCAGTGAAGGTTTGGTTTGTATGAAATCATCCAATGATCGTGATGAAATAGAAACAGCCATTGAAGATAGTATGATGGAGACCATTCCACAATTAGAGAAACGTACTCATTACCTCTCTATGTTTGCCAATATCGCGACCCTACTTGGTTTGCTTGGAACAATTATTGGTTTAATCAAAGCATTTACCGCTGTTGCTGCGGTTGATCCTGCCCTTAAAGGTGAAATACTTTCAACCAGTATATCAGTTGCCATGAATACAACGGCTTTCGGGCTCATGACGGCTATTCCGCTTATTCTTATATATACAATACTTCAGGCAAAAACGACTGAAATAATTGTAAGTCTTGAAATGGCTGTTGTTAAATTTCTTAAATTATTAACAAAACGTAAATAATAATGAGTAAAAGAACTGCCAGACGAGTGCGCATTCCTGAAAGTGTTGAACTCGACATTACTGCGTTTATGAACCTGATGGTTATTCTTGTGCCATTCTTGCTCATTACAACTGTGTTTACACATTTGACCGTTCTTGATATTAATTTACCCACAACGACTCAAACAAGTAGTTCGCCATCTAACAAGAAAACGTTTGAAGTTAACGTAATTATGGGTGAAAAATATTTTCTGGTTACAGACAATAATAATCGTGTAATAAAAAATATCCCTACATTTGAAACGAATGGTCATTTCAAAATACTTAATAGTGTTTTAAAGCAGATTAAAGCCAGTTACCCCGAGAAAACAAATATTACTATCTTGTCGCAACAAAACACTAAATATGACTCACTGATTAGTACTATGGATGCAGTACGTGTATTTAATGCTGTAGAGGATGGCGAAGTTGTACAATTTGATCTTTTTCCTGATATATCAATTGGCGACGCACCAGCGTTAAAATAGGTTTAACTATGAAGGATTCACGCCGTACACAAAGAATGATCGCGCTTAATAAGCACCGAAAAGATCGTGGCGCATCATTAAACATGGTTTCTCTTATGGATATTTTTACTATCCTGGTGTTCTTTTTACTTGTAACGTCTTCGGACTCTGAAACTCTGCCATCAACAAAGTCTATTCAACTGCCCTCTTCTACTACAGAAAAACAACCTAAAAGAACGTTAGTTGTAATGGTTAGTGATGAAGATATTAAAATTAACGGCAAACATATTATTAATATAAATGCTGCCACAAATAATGGTAAAACCATTATTCCCGAATTAGCACTTGAACTTATCAAATATGCTAAAAAAGAACCTGAAAAGAAAAAACGCTATGACGTAACTGTTATGGGGGACAAAGAAATTCCCTATAAATTGCTGAAGAAAATTATGATCACTTGTGCCGGAACGAAATTTGCGAATATTTCACTCGCGGTAGTGCGTAAACAAGTGGAAAAAAGCTAATATGTCAGCCTCGTTTGATTATTTTTATGAACCTGTTTTTCCGTGGAGTAATACACGGAATGATGATCGTTTTTTACGTATCGCAAAATGGGTACTTATCCTGTTTATTGTTATTGGATTAATCATTCCATGGCTACCTTCACCTGAAGCAGAAAAGAAACAGCTAAAACACGTCTCTCCCAGGCTTGCAAAACTCATTACACAGAAACGGTTACAAAAGCCACCAGCCCCTAAGGTTAAATCTGTTAAGAAAAAAACAGTTGAAAAGAAAACACGCAAAGAAGTGGTTAAGAAAAAAACAGTCCAAGCCATAAAGAAAGTACAAAAATCCGGGCTGATGGCAATGAGCAATGATATCCAAGACTTGCAAAGCATGTTTGATCTTTCATCTTTAAGCACATCTAAACCTTTAAAATCGTCAAGCACTGCGGCTAAAACAATTCAATCTAGTTCTGTATTAAGCAGTAAAGCTAAATCAAGTAGTGGTGGTATTGATACATCTCAACTTAGTCGAAATACAGGAAATACTGGCTTAGCTGGGCGTCAGGGTACTAAAGTATCAAGCAACCTTGGAAATGATCGGGTAAATATTCCGCGCCGCACTCAGTCTGGGCAAAATGCCCGTGCTATAGAAGAACTCACATTGGTTTTTGATAAATATAAAGGTGCACTTCAAAATACTTACCAACGTGCATTAAGAAAAGATCCTACGTTACAAGGTAAAGTTGTTTTTGAATTAACCATTAATGCTGCTGGCCAAGTGGTAAACTGTAAAATTATTTCTAGTGAGCTTGGAAATAAGTCATTAGAGCGAAAACTCGTGTTGCAAGTTAAGTCCTTCAGATTTTCTGCAAAAAATGTGGCCACCGTCACTGTCACGATGCCAATCGATTTATTACCTTCTTAAATGAATATACATACAAATCAAGTTAGAGCGCTATTTTTAAGTTTATTATCCATTTTACCGGCCACGTTTATTCATGCTAACCAGTTACAAAACTTTCTCGAGTTTTCTCTTGCTGCACAGAATCAAACCTCAACATTAGCTTTCACAACAAATACATATAAAACGAAAATCAATCAACTAGGTATCAATTGGTACGAGCCATTTACGCAATACTTTCATGGCGGATTAGAGTTGGGTTATATTGAAATGAGCCAAGCAGATAATACCCTTAGCTCGGCTCGATTCACCTCAGGAGAATATGCTGGTTTATTACTCCGGTTTATTCCCCTTGAATCAGAGGCTCTTTCATTAAGACTCAATCTAAACTATCGTCATAGCAGAACCATAGGGAAAAATACCGACCAGGACACGCAGTTTGCCTGGAATGAAGCATTATTCATTAGTGAACTCGAATATCGGCCCGTACACAATATCGGCCTTATTCTGGCTGTTGAATATCAGGCTCTCAACGGTGAACAACGAGATTCAGGAACGATCAGTAAAATCACCGAATTTACCGAATCTGAACAGCA
>JAPHTF010000167.1 GCA_026197095.1 Gammaproteobacteria bacterium | reverse complement strand
TAACGACTGTCACGACGGCTACGGCTGTCTGTAACTACAATATGATAAAAGGGACGCTTCTTTGCGCCGCCACGAGCTAAACGAATGGTTACCATTGCGCTATTTTTCCTCGAAAAAACTAAAAGTTCAGGTCTATTTTTGTTCAAAAAATAACCCGCTAACGTAAGACGGCGCATTTTACTAGAATATTCAGAAAAGTGAAGGGTTTAGTGCGGTTTATAACAAAAAAAGGTGATTTAAAACCTTTTAAATTCAAATAAATGAGATATGTGTGAATTGACGACAAAGATTCCTTTGCTGGTACCGCGTACGCCTAAAGACGAACCTACAATATATGAGAAATTATTTACCACAACGAATCTATGAGAGTGACGTACAAGCCAGAGTACAAGGCGGAAGCTGTGCGAAAAAGCGGAGCTTACATTAAGTAAGTGAGCATTTTGAGGAAGCTTCCAACGCCGTAATCTGGTTTGTACGACGCTCTCACATCATGCCAGGGGGGAGTTGTCCCTTCATCGACCGCATCATCTTCGCCATCCCACCGCCTTTCATTTTTTTCATCATTTTTTGCATTTGCGTAAACTGCTTCAACAATCGATTCACATCTTGGACCTGCATCCCTGAACCTGCAGCAATACGTTTTTTCCTTGAACCTTTGATAACATCGGGGAACTGGCGCTCTTTTGGTGTCATTGAGCTGATAATGGCCTCTAAATGTGCCATTTGTTTATCATTCACCTGATCCATCGCACCTTTCGGCATATTCGGTAGCCCGGGCAACTTACCCATTAAACTCGCAATGCCTCCCATGTTTTTCATTTGCACCAGCTGATCTTTAAAATCCTCTAAGTCAAAGCCTTTACCTTTTTTGAGCTTTTTCGCTAGTTTCTCAGCTTTAGCATGATCCATGCTGCTCTGAGCTTCTTCTACCAGGCTTACAACATCACCCATGCCAAGGATACGTGAAGCAATACGTTCTGGATGGAAAGGCTCCAGGGCTGTTGTCTTTTCACCTACACCAATAAACTTAATCGGTTTTCCGGTAATAAAACGTGTAGATAAAGCGGCACCACCACGAGCATCGCCATCGGTTTTAGTCAGAATGACACCTGTTAACGGTAAAGCGTCATTAAATGCTTTTGAAGTATTGGCCGCATCCTGTCCGGTCATACTATCGACGACAAACAAGGTTTCTACAGGATTCACCGCTGAGTGTAGGCGTTTGATTTCCCCCATCATGTCATCGTCGACATGTAAACGACCCGCAGTATCAATAATCAATACATCATTGTGCTGGATTTTCGCTTCTTTGATCGCGGCATTTGCGATGTCGACCGGATCTTGATCGGATGTAGAGGGGAAAAACTTAGCCCCTACTTCAGCCGCGACTGTTTCCAGCTGTTTGATTGCAGCAGGACGATATACGTCAGCACTCACCACCATCACAGATTTTTTCTGCTTTTCCTTTAAGAAACGCGCAAGTTTAGCAACCGTTGTCGTTTTACCTGCCCCTTGCAGGCCCGCCATTAAGATGACAGCAGGAGGTGTCACACTCAGATTGAGTGTTTCATTTGCTTCTCCCATGATAGCCGCAAGTTCATCATTCACGACTTTCACTAACGACTGGCCAGGCGTTAAACTTTTTAGAACATTATCACCTAAAGCTTTTTTCTTTACATGGTCGATAAATTCACGCACTACAGGTAATGCCACATCGGCTTCAAGCAATGCCATGCGTATTTCACGCATCGTGTCTTTAATATTGTCTTCTGTTAAGCGACCAACACCGCGAAGGTTACGGACTGTTTGGCCAAGCCGTTCTGATAAGCCATCAAACATAGCGTTTTATTCCTGCAGTAAGATATTTTTACACTGATTTCTCAGAGATACCCATTCGAAGCGGTGATTATAACGTAAATTAAGAGGTGAAATAAAAAGATATAACTAAATGGTAAAACTTTGGCCGGAAGATAGTGGGTGTATACTGTGAGAGGTAATGGCTTTTTGACATTCGCTGAAAATTTGCAATTCAGCTCCCGGTTTATTATGACTGATATATACCGTTGCCTGATGCTTCAGTTTTGCTACATCAGGCCCTAATAATTCCGCACAATAATGTCCGGACAAATGGCACAGTTTGACATCCTTATTAGTAAAAGCTGACTCTACTAACAGCAAATTTAAATTATCGTGCTTATTTAGCGCATCCCAAAAAGTATCATTGGTTGTAGTATCACCACTAAAAGCAAACGCACCTGTTTCGGACTCAACCCGATAACCCACTCCGGCAACGATATGGTTAACTTCAATCATTTCAACTTTACGCTGACCTAACTCGATAATTTCACCTGGCTGCATCACCTGGTATTGCATTACCGGATTCTCAGAATTTGGTAAAGATGCAAAATCTGGCCAGATAATATTATTAAAAATATGGTTTTTTAGCGCATCAATGGTAGATTCAAGCCCATGAATAACGATGGGTTCTCTTATATTTTCAAACATCGTATCAACCAGAAAAGGGATACTGGTAATATGATCAAGATGGGAATGGGTCAAAAAGATATGCCGAATACAGGACATTGCCTGCAAGTTCAAATCACCCAGGCCTGTTCCTGCATCAATCAAGATATCATCATCTATGAGTAGCGTTGTTGTTCGAAGCTGGCCACCAACACCGCCGCTGCATCCTAATACTTTCAGTTCCATTAAACCGATACTACCCCTGATTGCTACAAAAACTATGTAAGCATGACTAAGCCATACCACAGGCTTATTAAGTGTTAGCTTGACGCTTATACTGCCATACGTAAGTAAAACAAAATGCTAATCGGGTCACAAGTCATTTACACGTACTTAAGCAATAATATCGTGTTATTGGCGAAAATATCGCTAAATATTTAATTGATGCACTGATGTTCTGTAAGTAAATGTACATTTACCTCTCATGCAGGATATTATTTACTAACGACTTCTCAGTCGCGCTACCTTATGCGATTATGTAGAAATAGAGAATAAAAATATGATGACTATAAACTTAACCTTATCCATTTTACTTTATGCTGTTGCAATAGGCTTGTTGCTCAAACAGTGGTTAACCCATGCCAAGGAACTCAATAACTATCCTTTGTACATTGCGGTCACTGCAGTTACATTTCATGCACTATTTTTATATTCCAGCATATTTACACCTGCAGGAATTGATATTGGTTTCTTTAGCGCATTAACCTTTACAGCCTGGTTGATGGCAACATTGCTTGTTGTTGCCAGCTTTTCATTACCGATAAGTTGTTTAGGATTACTGGTTTATCCCTTTGCATTAATTTCCCTGATTCTTCGCGCAATAAGTGAACAGCAACACCTGTTAACAGACCAACTTGCTCCCGGATTACAAACGCATATTTTATTTTCACTGCTTGCCTATAGCTTATTAAGCATTGCGGTCGCACAAGCGTTGCTTTTATATATTCAGGATAAGTATTTACATAACAAACATCCTTCTGGCTTTTTACACAGCTTGCCTTCATTGGAAGCAATGGAAACACTCCTTTTCCGTCTTATTGGCTTAGGCGTTATCGCGCTGAGTATCTCCTTGCTCACTGGCTTCATCTATCTTGATGATATGTTTGCACAACATTTAGTACACAAAACCATCTTATCTATCATTGCCTGGTCAGTATTTGTGATACTGCTTTGGGGACATTACAAGTTTGGCTGGCGAGGAAAAATTGCGATCAAATGGAGCATGAGTGGTTTTACTTTACTCATGCTGGCTTATTTTGGCAGTAAATTTGTGATTGAACTGGTATTACAGCAATAAAACTGGCTTAACATTATTTAAATCAGCATGCTTTGTGCCAGTAATTATGCTGTAATAACTTGACACCCCGACGACTAATCCATTTAATAAGACTATTGTAATTACAAAAGGTTATTCCTTCATTGGACGATATCCCCATAAGTATGCTATTTAGCATACTCATATTCCTGATACTTGTTTCTGGTTTTTTCTCTGGTTCTGAAACTGGCTTAATGAGCCTGAATCGTTACCGTCTACGCCACCTTGTGGATAAAGAAAATAAGGGTGCAGAACGTGCTTTTCGCTTATTAAAAAAGCCAGACCGACTCATTGGCTTAATTTTACTAGGCAACAACTTTGTCAATATTCTTGCCTCAGCAATTGCCACCGTTATTGGTATACGATTATTTGGTGAAACTGGAATTCTCATTGCAACTATTGTTCTGACGATTGTGGTGCTTATTTTTGCCGAAGTTACGCCTAAAACATTAGCGGCTATGCATCCAGAAAAATTTGCTTTGCCGGCGACGCTTGTTTTAGAACCATTGTTACGATTACTTTATCCACTCGTATGGTTCGTTAATTTATCATCCAAAATTATTTTTAAAATTTTTGGTATTCGCCAGGCCTCAAACAGTGACAAATTAAGTAGTGAAGAACTCCGTATCGTCGTAAACGAAGCCGCCTCCATGATTCCTCAAGGTCACCAGGAAATGCTTTTGAGTATTCTTGATCTGGAAAAAGTCACCGTAGATGACATTATGGTGCCTAGAAATGAAGTTATTGGAATAGATTTAGAAGACAGCTGGCATGACATAAAAAAACAATTTACTGAAACTCAGCACACACGCTTACCTGTATATGAAGGTGATATTAATCATATGGTAGGTATTATTCATATTCGTCGAGCAGTACGCTTTTTCCATAATGAGGATTTGAATAAGGAAGATTTAAATACAATTATTCGTGAAGCCTATTATGTCCCATCGGGTACACCGCTAAATACTCAACTACTTAATTTCCAGCATGAGCGACGTCGTAATGCCATGGTTGTTAATGAATATGGCGATATCCTGGGATTAGTGACACTCGAAGATATTCTGGAAGAAATTGTTGGTGAATTTACCACAGACCCTTCAGCTAGCCGTAAAGACCTTCATATCAAAGAGGATGGAACCTATTTAATCGATGGCAGTATTACAGTGCGCGAGCTCAACAAAATACTCGACTGGCAATTACCCACGGAAGGCCCCAAAACATTAAACGGGTTGATCATTGAATATCTTGAACACATCCCAGAACCCGGCACCAGCATGCTATTAGAAAACTATCCCATTGAAATTGTTCAGACAACCAGGAATGCCGTTAAGACAGTCTTAATTGACCCTAATTGGAACAATAGCCCTGAACAAGCTAACAAAGCCTAAATTTCTTTTCTTTCCAGCTGAAACAGCTTTGAAACGATGCCAGGCCTGATTGTAAGTGTACAATTAGATTAAAAACAGACTATAATCCCAAGAAATCATTACAATTTTTGGAGTTTTCTTTGTCGAAGTTGACACTTTCTTTTAAAGGCAAAGTGCTGAAAGTTTTTCCTGTTTTGAAAGGGAGCATGACTCTTGGCAGTGATCCAGGCTGTACTCTCCACATTGATAGTCTGGCAATTCAACCTGAGCACGCAGAAATCAATACCTCAAATAATGAATCTGTCATCCGTGACCTGAACACAGATGAAGGTACGTTTATTGGCCAAAAAAAAATCGAAGGCTTACATACCCTAAAAAATGGCGATGTTATTCGTATCGGTAAACATACCATTGCTTATTCTTTCTCTGAAGACATCACTAATGAAAGTGATGCCATTACCGAAAATCTTCCTGAAGAAGAAGCTCCCATTAAAATGGTGGCTCAGGGAAAAACTCAGGGCTGGTTACAAATTATGAATGGGTCAAACCTGGGTAAAACCATGAGCTTGAATAAAGCCATGACTAACCTTGGAAAACCAGGTATTTCTACTGCCGTCATCACTAAAAGACACGATGGCTACTTTATTTCTCAATTAGAAGGAAACCATCCACTTTTAATTAAAAATGAAGAGCTGGGTGACCGCAGTCTTCAATTGGCTGATGGTGATACGATACAAATTGGCAATATCAAAATGCAGTTTTATCTTGAATAAACTTAGAGTTTAATTCACTTTTCAGGAGGCTAGCTGGAAATGACTCAATCAAAAGAACAACGCCATTTTACCCGTATTCCTTTCAACACCTCGGCCATAATCATTAACTCAAATAGCAACCACCAAACCATGGCTGAGCTTGTCGATATCAGTTTTAAAGGTGTTTTAATTAGAAAACCGACTGACTGGCAAGGTCACATTGGTGAACACTACACCGTGTTTTTGCAGTTAGCCGGTGATGAGGTTGAAATTAATTTAGCGGTGACAGAAGTTCATGCTGAAAATGATCATATTGGATTTCAGACTGAACATATGGATATAGACTCTGCGACAAATTTACGGCGCTTAGTTGAATTAAATTTAGGTGACGAAAGCCTGCTCGAGCGTGAATTTAGCGAATTAGTTCATACAGCTTAATCAATTGCATTTAAAGCTTCATCAAGTCGTGTAACACCAATAACCTCAATCCCATTAATGGGTTTTTGTGGTTTATTCCCTTTCGGTACAATAGCACGTTTAAAACCGTGTTTGGCTGCTTCATGTAACCGTTCCTGACCATTAGGTACCGGGCGAATTTCACCGGCCAAACCGATTTCACCAAAGACAATAATATCAGCTGGCACTGTACGATTAGATAAACTTGATTTAATCGCAATCACTACAGCAAGATCAGCACCTGTTTCTGTTACACGTACACCACCCACCACATTAGCAAATACATCTTGATCATGCGTTACGATGCCACCATGTCGATGCAATACCGCAAGTAACATGGCCAGGCGATTATGTTCCAGACCTGTTGTTACGCGACGTGGATTGCTTAAATGACTTTCATCTACCAAGGCCTGTACTTCAACGAGTAAAGGACGGCTGCCTTCAAGTGTTACCATTACAACGCTACCGGGAACAACTTCTGCATGTTGAGAAAGAAAAATAGCAGAAGGATTACTGACTTCACGTAAACCTTTATCTGTCATCGCAAATACACCAAGCTCATTTACTGCCCCGTAACGATTTTTGATTGCACGAATCAAACGATAACGACTACCACTATCGCCTTCAAAATATAAAACAGTATCAACCATGTGTTCTAACACACGAGGTCCCGCTAATGTGCCTTCTTTTGTAACATGACCAACCAAAAATATTGTTGTTTGTGTTTGTTTTGCATAACGAACAAGTTGTGCCGCACTTTCGCGCACTTGTGCAACAGCACCGGGAGCCGAAGACAATTCATCGGTATACATTGTTTGAATTGAATCAATCACCATGACACGTGGTTTTTCTTTTTGTGCTGTACTTAAAATATCTTCAACACGTGTTTCAATTAATAATTTCAAATCATCTGCTTTCAAACCTAAACGAAAAGCACGGGCACTAACTTGCTGTAATGATTCTTCGCCGGTTATATATAATGGATTCAGTTCTCCTAATTGGGTAAGAATCTGTAACAATAAAGTGGATTTACCAATGCCTGGATCACCTCCTAATAAAACGACTGATCCGGGAACAAGACCTCCACCCAAAACACGATCAAATTCTCCACTACCCGTATTAAATCGGGCCACATCATTAGGGTTGACTTCATCCAATCGCTGAACTTTTAATCCTTTCGCTTCACCTGCAAAACCCGCATAACGCGTTGTGCGCGAAGAGGCAGGTGCCGAGGAAGTAATTTCGATAAGCGTATTCCATGCACCACAATCGCTGCACTGCCCTGCCCACTTTGGTGCCTCTGCACCACAATCATTACAGCTATATAATATTTTCGCTTTTGCCATATTGGTAAGATTTTTATTAAATTTAATTATTTGAGAGATATTACCATGAAAAAATCTCACTAAAGCACAAATATGAGAAACTCTGTCATGCCTTTATCACATGAATGCGATAGAATAAAACACTTATATATGTCTACCTCTATGAGAGGTTTTCTAACACTATCTTGATGCTTGATTTTAAAAGTAACTCGGATTTTTAATATGTCATGGTTTAAAGAAATTGTCTCTAACAAGAAAAAAACGTTAGCAAAACGTTCAGAAGGATTGCTGACCGCGTTAGCCAAGTCATGCGTGTACGCTTGGGGTAATACTGAAGAGCTGGATAAAATCTTACAAGATAGCCTGAATATGTTGCCCTATTGCGATCTTATTTATGCCGTAGACAGACAGGGCAAACTCATTTCATCAAATATTGAAGCACACAAAAAAGATTCAACATTACGTGGTCGTATTTTAAGCGGGCGACCTTATATGGAAAAAACATTACCATATAAAGGTTTTACCATGTCCCCGGTTTATATCAGTACACATAATGGCAAATCCTGTATTACCGTAATGCAATCGGTAACCGATGAAGATAAAGTCCTTGGTTTTATTGCAGCTGACTTTGATGTTGAAAAACTCCCTGTCGATAAAACAATAAAACAGGCTGAAACAAAATGGCAGCAATATAAAGGTGATCCGGCTATTCGCGGTACACTCTTTTTGCAGGAGCGTGTTCTCAGTGCAATGGATAAACAACTCGACAACGTAACTGAAATCATTAAAGAGATGATGATGCATCATGGGATTTTCCACTGCAAAATTCATTATTCAAGTTCACGTGTTTCATTCTGGTCGATGGAAAACCCCTATGATTACCATATTCATATGCTCGATGACCTGGTTAATCCTGAGCGTTGTCTCGCTTATCCAAGACAAGAATATCCTGCTATTGCTAAAGTGCCACAAAAAGAAATTGAAGCAGTTATGGATATGTTTAAAGCATTAAGAAATATGGATGAGACGGTATATCTTCGCTCAGCTTCATTTAATATTGTAAATGGAATTGTCGGTTTAACTTTTTCTTGTGACGGCTCACATTATATGAACTACCGGGAATTTCTTGAGTGGGATTTAAAGAAATGGTTTGGGCATAGTGACGAAAAAGCGGTTAAAAATTAATCGATATAGCTGAACTCAACCCGATTCGTCACGCCACATAATAACTCATACGCTATTGTATCTGCAGCTTCTGCGATTTCTTCAACCGCTAATCCTTTACCCCATAAAATAACAGGGTCATTAACCTGGACATTATCTTGCTGACTAAGATCAACGCAAATCATATCCATCGATACACGACCCAATAAGGCGCAACGTTTATTGTTTACTAATACCGGAGTTCCTGTTTTTGCATGCCGCGGATAACCATCACCATAGCCAATCGCAACGATGCCTACCGTCATATCTTTTTCACAAACATAGGTTCCACCATAACCAATCGCTTCACCTTTATTTATTTTTTTTACTGCTATCAATTGTGATGACATTGTCATCACAGGTTTTAAGTTGTGCTCTTCCGCCTTGCTGTTTATGAATGGTGAAACACCATAGAGCATGATACCGGGTCGATTCCACGCCGAATGACTTTGTGGCCAGCCTAATATGCCTGCTGAATTCGCAATACTTATGTCATGAGTATTTTTATCTGATAAACATCCTTCAACACTTTTATAAAAAATATCAATTTGTTTTAGCGTTTTCTCATCGTGCTTATCATCGGCATTCGCGAGATGAGTCATTAATTTAACAGGATGATTAACGCTACTGCATTTTTCTAAACGCTGATAAACATCCTCAACGTTATCTGGATTAAATCCTAAACGATGCATGCCACTATCGACTTTCAAGCAAATTGTAATCGCATCATCACTTTCTTTTTCAAGCAACTGAAGTTGTAATTCATTATGAATTACACAATCAAGATTATATTTTCGAACCAGATCAAGTTCGTTTTCAGAAGTGAAACCTTCTAGCAATAAGATAGGTTTTGTAATGTCGGCTTCACGTAACTGTATCGCTTCATTAATACGTGCAACACCAAAAGCATCAGCCTCGCTTAATGCTTTCGCTATACTTACCATGCCATGGCCATAAGCATTGGCTTTTATAATCGCGATACATTGAGTGCCAGGAACAGATTGTTTTGCTACTGATAGATTATGACGACAGGCCGAAAGGTCAATAACGGCCCGAGTCAGTCGAGGGATTGATGTGCTTGAAGCAGCTGACATTAATATTCCTCATCATAACCAGAAGAGTTTGTATGATTTTCAAACCGTGTATATTGCCCAAGGAAGGTTAATCGTGCCATACCAATCGGGCCATTACGTTGTTTACCAATGATAATTTCTGCAGTGCCTTTATCCGGCCTATCTTCGTTATAAACTTGATCACGATAGATGAAAACAATTAAATCGGCATCTTGCTCTATCGCACCCGACTCACGTAAGTCAGACATGATGGGGCGTTTGTTAGGGCGCTGCTCTAAACTACGATTAAGCTGTGATAAGGCTAAAACGGGTACACCCAGTTCTTTTGCTAAACCTTTAAGTGAACGTGATATTTCAGAAATTTCTGTCGCACGGTTTTCTCCACCACCACCTTTTGCTGATTGCATCAGCTGAAGATAATCAATGACGATCATACCAAGCCCATGCTCACGATGAATACGTCGTGCACGTGAACGAATTTCCATTGGGTTCAATCCCGGGGTATCGTCAATAAAGATAGGCGCATCATTTAAAATGCCCACCGCGGATGTTAATCGCGGCCAGTCGGCATCTTCAAGTTTACCTGTACGGATTTTATTTGAATCAATTCGACCTAATGATGCCATCATCCGCATAACGAGTTGATCACCCGGCATTTCCATACTGAATACGGCAACCGGTTGTTTGTGTTTAATCGCCGCATTTTCTACCAAATTCATAACGAAAGAGGTTTTACCCATTGAAGGACGACCGGCAATAATAACCAGATCCGCTTTTTGTAAACCGGAAGTCATATTATCAAAATCATCAAAACCGGTCGGTATACCCGTATAGGCGGTATCACTTTGATATAAGGTATCGATCCTATCAACCGCTTTGACTAGCAAATCTTTAATATTTTGATAACCACCTTCGGCGCGCCCGCCTTTCTCTGCAATTTCAAAAACTTTACTTTCAGCCTGATCAAGCAGCTCAGCACTGCTGCGGCCATCAGGGTTATAGGCTGATTCAGCAATATCGGTCGATACGCGAATCAACTGGCGTAAAACTGAGCGTTCCCGAACAATTTTTGCATAAGACTTAATATTTGCAGCAGTTGGGGTATTTTTTGCAAGAGAACCTAAATAACTTAGGCCACCGACATTATTGAGTTCATTATGAGAATCGAGCCATTCAGAAAGTGTTACCACATCATAAGGTTCATTTTCTTCAGCCAGGCTATAAATGGCTCTGAAAATTAAACGATGATCTTTACGATAAAAATCCCCTTCCATAACAACATCGGACACCCGATCCCAGGTACTGTTATCTATCATTAAACCGCCCAATACCGCTTGTTCTGCTTCAAGTGAATAGGGAGGCAGTTTTAAGGCTTCAGCTGATCGGTCATCTGAATAAGCATTTAGATCGGGATATGGAGGTGCAACTTCTTGCATTCGTTCAAAGTCTCTTCATAAAAATAAAACCATTAAATAAAGCGAAACCTGTAAGTTCATACTTTTCTTTTTTAGCAGGGTAATATAGTGAATTGAAAGAATATCATAATCACCCAGACAAAAATCGGGCAATTGCTTCAATTTAAACAAAAATGGCTGGTTAAAAATTAACCAGCCATTTTTTGATTTTAAGCCACTATCATTGCGCGCCCTGAATATTGTTGCAAACAATACAGTAACAAAAGCAATCTCACGTTAAATAACTAAGAGATTACCGCGTCAGTACTAAAAAATATTCATTTTTCAGTACTTTCTCGCAATGACACTAAAACGTTATTCAGCTTCAACAATAACTTGAATGTTCTGAGTAACATCTGAATGTAATTGGATAGAAACTTCATACTCACCAACATGATGAATCGCTTCAGGTAAAGATACTTCACGACGCTCAACTTCAACGCCTGCTGCTGATAATGCATCAACAATATCCGTTACACCAATTGAGCCAAATAATTTACCTTCATCAGCCGCGTTTGCTTTTATAGTGATAGAAGCAACTGCTGCAACGGCTTCAGCACGTGATTGAGCTGTCGCTAATACTTCAGCGGCCGCTTTTTCAAGTTCTGCACGACGCGATTCAAATTCAGCGATGTTTGCTTCGTTAGCTGGTACAGCTTTTTTACCTGGTACCAGGAAGTTACGACCATAGCCGCCACGAACTGTTACGCGATCACCAAGGTTACCCAGGTTAGCAACTCTTTCTAATAGAATGACTTCCATTTTTATACCCTCAATTACTTAATTTAGATTACTTTTTACCAAGCAATCTTTAATTCAACTCGTCCTGCACTTTAGTACATAAACGAAAACGTAAATTTAACCCATTATCTAACAAACCAATTAAAGCAATGAACAACAGACCAACTGCACCATGTTGTAATGTAAAGAGCATAATGACATATACCCCAATCAACAATGATGGACTTAATTTGCATTTCGCCACAAGGTGATGAATTACCGCTAAACCTTGAAACATCATTAATACAATCATGATAAAAAACAGGTTTAACACCATTTCATTCACGGTTGTAATTGCAAATATCGTCGTCACTAAAGCAATACTTGCCGCTACCATACCAAAACGTAACTGACGAAACTCTTGTGCAAAACCACCCGGGTTATACAACAAGGCCTGCCACCAACGCGCCAGTAACAAACTTATGGTTTGTAATGCTAAAAACAGGGCTAATGCCGATCCTGTCATAATTTTTGACATGAATTGCCAAAGCTTTTCAGCTTCAGGGCCTTCTTGAATCTCCATTCCGGCTTCTTTTAGCATTGGTAAAAGCTGTTTACTTATTACTTCATACCAATGTGCTGCTGGATCAGTAAAAAAATAAAATCCTAATACCAGCAAACAACTTAAAGTCGCTGCGACAACAATCGCGAGTGACATCGAGCTTTTGGTGATAACGATACTGGCTAAAAACCAGGCCGGTAACCAAAACTTTAATGCCAACTCCATACCTATCGCGGTTTGATTTAAAGCGACTCCCGTAAAAACAGTCAAAACCACTGTTGCTACGATAAGACTCTTCAAGCCTTCACGATAACCATGAACCAGTGTTACCAGGGCAACACCGGCTGTTGTAAAAATTGCTAAAGGTGAAACGAGTAACGATAACAATGCCAAACTGACAATACTGCCAATCGCTTGCACCCTACCACGCATCATATATCGAGCTAACGCTTGCATGGTTTCTTTCCTTTAGTTCGCCAAATAATTGGAGTAACTAAATGATTCTCTTAATCGTGAGAATCAGTGTATGGCAATAATGCAATATAGCGCGCACGTTTAACGGCTGTTGCCAGCTGACGTTGGTAACGTGCTTT
>JAPHTF010000052.1 GCA_026197095.1 Gammaproteobacteria bacterium | reverse complement strand
TCGTTATTGAATAAAATCTATACCTCCATTTGAGCTTAAGCTGGCGTTTATTTCAAGTCCAATCTTGACAAGTATCTGTTATGCTATACACCATGAGTGAACAACATTTAACCACCACAAAATTTTCCAGCTTTGATTTACCTCCCGAAGTCTTACAAGGCGTTGAAGAATCAGGCTTTTCTTATTGCACACCGATTCAGGCCGCATCTTTACCTTTTGCTTTGCAAGGGAAAGACATCGCAGGGCAGGCACAAACGGGTACGGGCAAAACAGCGGCTTTTTTATTAGCAGCTTATGTCCATTTGATAAAAAATCCCGCCGCGGAAGCGAGGCAAAAAAATCAGCCTCGTTGCATTATTCTTGCACCAACCCGTGAACTGGCAGTGCAAATTCATAAAGATGCAGAAATGCTGGGTAAATATACCGGTTTAAAACATGTAGCTGTATATGGTGGCACTGGATACGATACTCAAAAACAGGCATTAGTCGATGGTGTGGATCTGTTAATTGGCACACCTGGCCGTGTGATCGATTATTTCAAACAAGGCGTGTTTGATTTAAAACAGCTTCAGGTATTAATACTCGATGAAGCGGATCGGATGTTTGATTTGGGCTTTGTTGATGATATTCGTTATTTAATTCGTCGTATGCCGGCACCAGACAAACGTTTGAGCATGTTGTTCTCCGCCACATTATCACATCGCGTAAATGAGTTAGCCTATGAGCATATGAATGACCCTGAAGAAGTCATTATCAAATCAGAAAATGTGACGGCAGATCGTGTCAGACAAGAAGTTTATTATCCTGCCATGGATGAAAAAATACCGCTGTTACTAGGTTTACTCTCAAATCGAGATGATTCAAAGATTGTTGTTTTCATCAATACCAAACGTGTTGCAGAAAAAATCAATGCCTATTTCCAAACAAATAATATCAATGGCGCAATGCTGTCAGGTGATGTGCCGCAGAATAAACGTTTACGTATTATGGAAGATTTTACTGCGGGTAAAACGCGTGTCTTAGTTGCAACTGATGTTGCTGCGCGGGGTTTACATGTTGACGATGTCAGTTTAGTTATTAACTTTGATTTGCCAAATGATGCAGAAGATTATGTACACCGTATAGGCCGCACAGGGCGGGCGGGTGCAAGTGGTGTAGCAATTAACTTTGCTTGTGAAGACTACGCAATGTCACTTCCCGATATTGAACAGTACATTGGTCATAAAATTTCAGTTTCAAAAATCACCAATGAATTATTGGTGACGCCAAAAGCACCGGCAAGAATTGAGCGAAAGAAAAAACTTCATGATCGTAAATCAGCACAGAAGGCCAATCCTCAGCATAAAACAGGTACGCCGCATCATCATAAAAAGAAGAAAGCAACGAAACAAAATGGAAAGAAACAGCATGAAAATAAACAACATGCGAAGCCACATAGTCATCGGAATCAGGATATAAAAGCTAAACCAACATCAGATAATGGTATGACGAAAAAAAGTGCTGGCCTGTCAAAACAGATACAGCCTGTAAAACCAGGTCTAATAAAAACATTTTTAAACAAGTTAATATCTGGATTTTAGACTCACGGCTGGCGCTTTAGTAAAATCCAGGCGTTACGCAGTGTAATGGTAGTGAACTATTACACTCTAAACATAAAATCGCATCGCCTTGGCTATTAAAGTCAGTTAGGCAAGAATGATTTACTTGCCTGAAAAACATCTTCTGCCGATATAGCGGCTAGACCAGGCTCCGAGTGTTGGCAGTCTTCAGCACGCAAAACAACCAGTTTATTCTCGGAGGTGAAAGGAGCACAGTCTTTCGGGTTATGTATTGAAAATAGCGCTACAACATTTGTATCTACAGCAGCAGCAATGTGCATAGGGCCAGTATTAGGAACAATAAGCACATCCATGCGTGCCAGGGTTGCTTTGTAACGTTCAAAATCTGGTGCAGGCGTTAGTAGTTCGACAGATTGCTGGCTCGCTTTAACAATTTCTAAACCCAGTGCTTTTTCTTCAGGCATTAAATCCATAATAATGCTTATGTTTAATCCATTTTCAATCGCATAATGTTTGATTAATTTACATAGCTCAGCCCAGTGTGAAATTGGCCAGTTGCGATGAGGTAACGATTTTTTATTGCGGCCAAATTTTTTTCCTAATCCGCTATAACTTGGGTGAATGCCGACTAGAAAAGTCGAATCAGTTATGCCTTTTTGTTGCAGTATATTTTGAGCACGTTGTTTCGCATCGTTTAGAACAGGTAAATATACAGGGTATTGATTTTTGCTTAGAGTTGGATCGATAAGGCTTAAGCAACGTTCAGCAAAGTTAATTTCACTCTGCTTTATATCCTGCAAAATATGTTGTTGTGCGGCTGAACCACTAAATAATTTTGTAAAACTTGCTTTAGTTTCAAAGCAAAATATATGTTGAAAATCGGTTTGTTGAATATTTTGGTTTATTTGCCTGCGTTGTAGAAATGGGAAAAATTTCTTACGTTCAAGAATCCATATATTTTTAATGTTTGGGTGGAAGTTCTTTAAAATACGTTGCCCATCGGGACTGGTTAATACTGTAATTTCTGCACCAGGATATTTGTCAATTAGCGCTGAAAGAGCAGGTGTAATCATCACCATATCACCCGCCCTGCCAATACGAATTACAAGTATTTTCATTGTTTATCTTTATTTTCTAAATTAATAAATGGAAAGCAGGTGATATATTTGACCTGGATATCACGCTACCGATAGAATCATCTTAAACTAACATAACTATATATAGAAGAATTATGACAATTAAAGTAGAGCTAGCTTACGGCGAATTATTAGATAAAATTACGATTTTACAGATCAAAAGCGAACGAATCGCCGATGAAAATAAATTGTCGAATGTAAATAAAGAATTAAGTTTGCTAAATGATTTATGGGCACTAGATAAAAAGTCATCGGTGGATATTTCAGAGGAGTTTTCTGCGCTTAAAGTTATTAATGAAAAAATTTGGGATATTGAGGACGGTATTCGTGAAAAAGAGCGAGTTAAAGAGTTTGACCAGGAGTTTGTTGAATTAGCCCGTTCAGTTTATTTTTCGAATGATAAGCGTGCTGAGATTAAACGTACAATTAACTTAAAATTAGGTTCGGATCTTATTGAAGAAAAGTCATATGCAGATTATGAATAAAAATACTCAAAAGTAAATGAAAAAAAATAAGGAATAAGCAGACGTATGAAATCAGCTATTATTACAGGTATAACAGGGCAAGATGGCGCTTATTTAGCGGAACTTTTACTTGAAAAAGGCTATGCCGTATATGGTACATATCGTCGTGCTGCATCAACCAATTTTTGGCGTATTGAAGAGCTTGGTATAAAAAACAACCCTAATTTACATTTAGTTGAATATGATCTGACGGATATGGGTTCAAATATCCGTTTACTAGAAAAAGCAAAACCAGATGAGTTTTATAATCTTGCTGCACAGAGTTTTGTTGCTGTTTCATTTGATCAGCCTATAGCAACAGCCAATATAACCGGGCTTGGTCCTGTTAATATACTGGAAGCAATTCGTATTGTTGATCCTACTATTCGGTTTTATCAGGCATCGACTTCTGAGATGTTTGGCGAAGTTCAGGAAATCCCTCAGTCTGAGAAAACTCCTTTTTATCCACGTAGTCCATATGGCGTCGCTAAAGTATATGCTCACTGGATGACAATAAATTACAGAGAAAGTTACGATATTTTTGGTGCGTGCGGAATTTTATTTAATCATGAGTCACCGTTACGTGGTTTGGAGTTTGTGACCCGAAAAATAACTGACGGGCTTGCGCGCGTTAAGTTAGGAAAACTTTCCCATATTGAGCTGGGAAATTTAGATGCAAAACGAGATTGGGGTTATGCAAAAGATTATGTGGAATGCATGTGGCGAATACTACAGGCCGAAAAACCGGATACGTATGTTTTTGCGACAGGAAGAACTGAACGAGTCCGTGATTTTGTTGAAATGACCTGTAAGGCGCTTGACATAACAATTGATTGGCAAGGTTCAGGCGTTGATGAAATCGGAATTGATAATAAAACCGGTAAAACGATTATTAAAATCAATCCAGAATTCTATAGACCTGCTGAGGTGGAACTATTAATCGGTGATGCAGCAAAAGCTAGAAAAGAACTTGGCTGGGAAGCAAGCACCTCACTGGAAGAACTTTGTGCAATGATGGTAGAGGCAGATTTACATCGAGTAAAAAGCGGGGTTTCATTCTAGTAATATGCTTACTTTGGTTACAGGGATTGAAGGCTTTACCGGGCACTATGTAAAAAAAGAATTAGAAGCGAACGGTCATACTGCTGTTGGCCTACGAAGTGATCTGACAGATTTAGATGCTGTTGATAAAGAAATTTTGAGCTTACAACCTGAAGCCGTGATCCACCTTGCGGGGTTGGCATTTGTTGGTGACGATAATGCTAACGCTTTTTATGATGTGAATTTGGTCGGTACACGTAATCTTTTGCAAGCACTTGCAAAACATGCTTCGCGATTGTCGAGTGTTTTGGTTACTAGCAGTGCGAATGTTTATGGCAATTCTACGGGTGGGGTGCTTGATGAAAGTATGAGACCAAACCCCTCTAATGATTACGCTGTGAGTAAACTGGCAATGGAATACATGACGCGTTTGTTCAACAATAAGCTTCCGTTGTGTATTGTGAGGCCCTTTAACTATACCGGTATTGGGCAAAATGAAAAATTTTTAATTCCCAAAATAGTCAAACATTTTCTGGATAAAGAGCCGGTTATTGAGTTAGGTAATCTGGATGTTTGGCGAGAGTTTGGTGATGTAAGAACGGTAGCTAAAATTTATCGAATGCTTGTTGAAAATTGTCCTGCGGGTGAAACTTTAAATGTGTGCACGGGGCAGACTTATTCACTTAAAGAAGTTATTCAGCTTTGCGAAAAATTAACAGGGCATAATATCGAAATTAAAGTTAATCCTGAGTTTGTTAGAGAAAATGAAGTGCGAGAATTAAAAGGCGATAATACTCGGCTTAATAGATGGCTTGGAAATATTCCTACATATACTTTTGAAGAAACCTTGAATTGGATGTTAGATATTAATAAAAATAATTAAAAGATGTGAGTGAATAATTACTTCATGTTATTAGCTTGCCGCCAAAGCTGGAAAGTCGGATATTTTTTATAGGCTCCTGTTAGAACATAATTTAGCACGTTGCGTAAGCGGTAAAACCAGACTACTGATTCAATTCGTATGATTTCTTTTCCATTCTCATCAAAAAATATGATTGTTGGGCTGTAATTAATATCAAGGTGTTTAGCCCAGTCTTTAACGGATGTTCTTGTGCCTCCGGGGGTAAGAATAGGTTCCTCGCTGTGAATATCCAGTTGTATTGCTTCCAGGTTTAATAACATTGATTCAATTTCAGGTCTGGCCAAAGGGCCGCCATGCAATACATCACACGCATGACAGTGCTTACGTTCGAAGATAACCATTAGAGGTCTTTCTGCTTTTATCCGGCTACGATCAAGTAAGTAGGGTGGGGCATTGAATATATCATTTGCATTGAGTTCAGCTTTGCCAAAACTTAAAGCCAGTTCAGCTCTTGCTAAGTAGTTAGCAAAAGTTTCTGTTAGATAGTGTTCATCTGTTACATATTCCAGAGCTGCGCGGAATTGATATGGTGGACGATAGCCACGCAGACGCAAAACTTCTTGTCCTTTTGTATTATAAAAAAGGACTGAAGGGGTAAAATTCGTCTGCTTTAAAGCAGCAAAGGATTTTTCGGTATACGTTTTACCATCCAGATCAACGACAGGCCGCTGACCTTTTATATTAATAGCGATAACATCAAAATTCTTTTGGGTGTATTTAACAATATCTTTCTGGCCCCAGTTCCTTTCTAAATGCGCTTTACAATACGCACAAAATTCTTGCCCAAAATAAATAATGAGGCCTTTTTTATTTTGTTCTTTTGCTTCTTCAATGTCTGCCTCTAACTCAAGAAAGCTGAGTTTGAACCAGTCTGGAAGAAGAAGCGCATAATCTAAAGGCTTATCATCAAATACATCATCAATCTCATCACTATTTATGGCAAAACTATTAATGCTAAACAAACTACTTAAACACAGTATTATTAGTAACAGGTGCTTTTTTGATTTATTAACATTAAAAATAAGATTCATATCTTGTTAGTTTAATTTGCTTAATTCAGATTCGGTAGGTTCATGGCATGGACGTTGGAAGTAGCAGGTTAATACACATGTACTCGCGGTTAAGAACCAAAACAGGAAAAAGCCAATAGTGTATCCACCTAAACGGCTGATCGGTTCATAGCCTCCCACCGCCATTAGCAGCTGAGGGTCAAATGCAGTAAAAAATAAAATTGTCGCAATTCCTGCAGTAAGAAAAGAAGGCCAGAGTACTGCAATAACTTTTTGTGTTGTAGGGATATGTTTTTGTGATGATGGCATCGGGATATCTCCTTTATAGTTATAATTATTTTGAATTCAAATACCACTGATTTTGTTTTGGTAATGTTACACGACCATTTATACGCCAGTTTTTTTGCTCTGGCTCTAATATTAGTATCCAGTCACCTTGTTTAACACTATTAATTCGACCGGTATAACTTTTTTTATCGGGTGAAAGAAAAAGTGTAACGGATTGATCTTGTTTTGCCCGGGTTGCATGTGCGAGCTGCATCGTTAAACGTGGTGGCAGCGTGGTTAACTTTCCGCTCAGTTTTAGTGTAATTGTTTGGGTTAATTTATCCCAGTCTGCATTGGCTTGTAAATTTAATTCATGTGCTTTTTGTGTTTTATCCAATGTCTGGTTTATAGCTAACCCTTCCTTATAGTAGTTGTCATTAACCAGGCCATCATCAGATTGTACTGCAAGAATAATGGTCGCTATGCCAGCAACAACGGCGATGGCAGGAAAAGTGATAAGAAACCATGGCCAGAATTGTTTATACCATGGAGGAGGAGCCGCTTGAGCTGAAATATTGGTCATTAATTTTACCTGTATTTATTTCTTAATTATTTAATTAGTGGCCCAATAAAGCGTGCCTTTTCTGTTACAGCAAGTTCGGGTTGGTCTGTTGCATGTAAGTAAAAGTTAACCGTGCTACTCGTTTTTGACAAATGAACAGGATCAATCTGAATGCGTACAGCGAGCGTGATAACTTCACCTGATTTTATTTTTATCTCTGATTTTGGCTGTATAAAAACCATCTCATTTAAACCATCAATACGTAATTCATAAAGATGATCTTTTGTATCCATATTGATAAGTTTTAAAGTGTAAATATTTTCAACTAATCCTTCAGTTGTTTCTCTGTATAAAGCATTTCGATCACGGATAATATCGAGTTCCAGCGGGATGCGGGTGGCGATACTATAAACAAGAGCAAGCGAAAGAATAATCAGAAGTGACGCATAGACTAAAATACGGGGTCTAAATAAATGTGTCGTTTTACCATCCATACGGTTTTGTGTGGTGTAACTAACGAGTCCTTTTTCATAGTTCATCTTTTCCATTACGTCATCACATACGTCAACACAGGCCGCGCAGCCTATACATTGATATTGCAAACCATCCCGAATATCAATGCCAGTTGGACACACCTGAACGCACAAGGTGCAATCTACACAGTCACCCAGGCCTTCTTCTTTTGGGTTGACACTTTTCTTACGCGGACCACGTGATTCGCCACGCTGTTCATCGTAAGAGATGATTAATGTATCTTTATCAAACATAGCACTTTGGAACCGGGCATAAGGACACATATAAATGCACACTTGTTCGCGCATCCAGCCTGCATTGCCGTAGGTAGCAAAGCCGTAAAAAATAACCCAGAACGTCTCCCATGGGCCAAGCGCAAATTGTAATGTAGCTTGTCCAAGATCAAGGATAGGCGTGAAGTAACCGACAAAGGTGAAGCCGGTCCAGGCGGATAAAATAATCCATAAAAAATGTTTGAGTGACTTAAGATAAAACTTGCGAGAACTCATATCCTCTTTATCAAGTTTTATTTGTTGATTGCGACTACCTTCAACTTTGCGCTCGATCCATAAAAACATTTCTGTCCAGACAGTTTGAGGACAGGCATATCCGCACCATAATCGCCCCGCCAGTGCAGTAAAGAAAAAGAGTGAAAGCGCCGCGATAATGAGTAATGCCGCGAGATAAAAGAAATCTTGTGGCCAGAAAGTTAAGCCGAAGATGTAAAATTTGCGTGCCGGTAAATCAAATAATACCGCTTGATGGTTATCCCAACGGAACCAGGGAACCAGGTAATAACCACCTAATAATACAAATACCCCCAAAGTACGTAAACTGGCAAAGATACCGGACACTTTGCGCGGGTAAACTTTTTTGTGTTTAGCATAAATCTCTTCAGATTCGGATTCAGTCAAATTTTGAAGTTTATTTTTTGGAGTCTGTTGCATAAGGGGAACAATCTTCTGTTAGAGATAGTGTGTACACAATAACAAAGTTGCTAATGTGCAAAAAGCTTAATTTTTGAACATTTAAAATAAAACATGCGTTGAATAACCTAAAATTTCAGGTTAGACAACGCATGAGTAATGCTACTGATTTCGTAAGCTATAGATATAAGCTGATAATAAATGTACTTTATCTTCGCCAAGGAAATCACGGTGAGCAGGCATAATACCTGTACGACCTTTTGCAATGGTTTGAGCAATAACACCCGCTGAACCGCCATATAACCAAATATTATCTGTCAGGTCAGGTGCTCCGAGTAATTTGTTACCTTTGCCATCAGCACCGTGACAGGCAACGCACATCACATCAAATTGAGCTTTACCTGCTGTTGCCATCGCGGCATCGTGTTTGCGGCCACTTAAGCTAATAACATATTGCGTGACGTCTTTAACACCTTGCTCACCAATCGCAGCTTCCCAGGGTGGCATAGCACCAATGCGGCCATCAAGAATGGTCGTTTTGATGTTCTCAGCATCACTACCCCATAACCAGTCATTATCCGCTAAGTTTGGAAAACCACGTGCACCACCGGCATCAGATGCATGGCACGTTGCACAGTAGTTTAAGAATAAACGTTGGCCAACTTTAGTCGCATTTGTATCTTTCGCTAAAGTGGCAATATCCTTCTTAGCAAATTCGGCAAAAATAGGATCATAGGTGTTTTTAGCATGCTGAATTTCTTCATCATACTGGCCTGTTTGTGACCAGCCCAGTGTGCCTTTGTAGTTACCCAGGCCAGGATAAAGCGCAAGATAAACCAGGCTGAAAACGATAGTGAAATAAAACAACCATAACCACCAACGGGGCATTGGGTTATTATATTCTTCTAAATCATCATCCCATTTATGACCGGTAACATCACCTTGAGCCGCCTCATTTGCATGAGGTTTACTTGCCCATTTAATTAACCAATAACACGCCAGGATATTTGCAATACTGATAACAGCAATCCATCCGCTCCAGAAATCACTCATGGTGGTCTCCTTTTTTATTATCTTCGCTTGAGTCGAGTGGATGCTCAACTTCGTTAAAGGGTAGCTGAGAGGCATCATGGAAGCGGCGTTTTGTACTACCGCTCCAGGCCCAAAGCACTATGCCGATAAATACCGCAAATAACACGACGGTATACCAGCTTCTAATATCATTTAGATCCATGGTTACCTCCGTGCCTTAATTGCGGTGCCAAGCTCTTGTAAATAAGCAATTAAGGCATCCATTTCAGTTTTATCTTTCACATCATTTTCAGCACTGGCTATTTCACTTTCACTGTACGTTTCGCACTTACCGCAAGTTGCTGAGATGAGAGTGTTCATCGCACGCATTTTTCCTGCTGTACCCTTAGCATCAAGTTTATTTTCAGCTAACCAGGGGAAGCCTGGCATGTTTGATTCAGGAACAACATCGCGTGGATTAATTAAATGAACTCGTTGCCAATCATCAGAGTAACGTCCGCCAACACGTGCCAGATCAGGTCCAGTACGTTTTGAACCCCATTGGAACGGATGATCATAAACAGACTCACCGGCAACAGAGTAATGGCCGTAACGTTCTGTTTCTGCACGAAAAGGACGAATCATTTGTGAATGGCAGTTATAACAACCTTCACGAACATAAATGTCACGTCCTTCTAAACGAAGTGCACTATAGGGTTTAACACCCTGAACAGGTTCAGTCGTATCTTTAATAAAAAATAAAGGAACAATTTCAACTAAACCACCAAAGCTGATAACGATTAC
>JAPHTF010000097.1 GCA_026197095.1 Gammaproteobacteria bacterium | reverse complement strand
GTTATTGATTCTTTAGAAAGTCCATCTACAAGAATGAACTATATTCGTTGGAACCTGACGGGTTCTGGTTCTACAGATATATTAATGAGTCGCTGGAACCCCGTTACTCTTGAAGCTGGCCAATATACGTTATCTGTTAGTACAACAAATACCCAGGTAGATAACTATCAGTTTAAAGTTCTGAATGAAAGTAGTGCATCACTACTCATTCCAGGAACGGAAGTTACAGGTAGTTTATCTCCCGATAATAACGTGGATATCCTGAAATTTAGTGGAATTGCAGGTGAAAGGTTTTATTTTGATAGTCTTGATTCTGTAGGTAGTAATTGGAAACTTGTTGATGCTTATGGTAATGATGTTGCTTCGGGTAATACTCGATATGACAAAGATGGTGTTATTCTAGAAACGACAGGTGAATATTTACTTACTGTATATCGTGATTTTCGCAATGATAATGCCAATGAATATACATACAGTTTTAATCTGCTTCCCCTTATTACAACAACTGCACCATTCCAACTAGATGCAGATATTACAAATCAATTAACACAGCCTAACGAGCAAATTAAATATAATTTTACACTTACAGCTTCAATACAAGTTCTTGTAGATAGCTGGAACGTTGATAATGACTTTAACTGGAGCCTGTCTGGTCCGCGTGGTATTGAAGCGGCAAACAGAAGCTTTGAAGATAATAATCTTGTGCTTGATTTACCTGCAGGAGATTACGAGTTCATAGTTCAAGCATATAATCTTACTACAGGAACTTTTAATTTCAGCTTAGTTGACCTTTCAACTGCAACAGGCATGAATATTGATACGCCTGTACAAATTACTGCTGATACAGGCGATCGATCATATAGCCGTAGTTTTACATTAAGTTCAGAAACAGAGCTTGTGTTTGATGCTATAGAACTTGCTAATAATAGTTATACACCTTGGAAAATTTATGATAGCAGAGGTAATGCAAGATTTAGCGGTAATATGCGATATGATTCGAATCGTTTTACATTATCAGAAGGTGATTATTATCTGGTAGTTCATGGAAACAATGCAGATACTACTACATATGATTTTGTACTACGCGAAGCAACAACCAAACAGGCGGATATTTTACTCGATACTTTTGTCAATGATTCTATAGCAGCAGGGCAAGTAGCAGAATATTCATTTGTTCTTCAAGATGCGACCACATTATTATTTGACAGTATCACAAACAATAATGACCTTACCTGGCGCCTTGATGGGCCTGATGGTTCAGTAAGTTCAAGTGATTTTACTTCAGCTGAAAATGGTAATTATACTGCGACGCTAAATACTAACTTTGGTGGTTTATACACACTAACAATAGCATCAAGAACTAATTTAGCTGCAGACTTTGGTTTTAAATTGCATGATCTTGGTTCTCTTGTTAGTCAGACTTTACCCGAAAACCAAACGATTACACTTGAAACGGGTAATGCTTCCCAGCTATTTGCTTTTGATGCAAATATTGGTGATATCTTTAGTTTCCAGGCAAGTGATATTACTGGTGGCGAGGTAAGTGTATGGTTGATAGGGCCTGATGGCTATCGCGAAGTTAGTGTATACGATGCAGCACGTGGTTTTAGTCGGGAGTTTACCAGTGAAGGAACCCGGGTTCTGGTTGTTCAGGGGGCTTTAGCAAATACTTCACCTGTTGAAATAAGTTTCCGTTCTGGTTTTGTCCAGGATCGTAACCTGGAATTAGTTCTTGATACTGAAAATTTCTCACACATTGGAACACCCAATGTTAATGATCACTGGTCATTTACTCTTGATGCACCAACACAGGTTCTTTTGGATGGTTTAGCTGGTGAGTCAATTAACTGGCAATTGTATAATACAACTGTCGATACAAATTTTGTATCAAGCGGTGTATTAGATTCACCACGCATATTAAATCTTAATGCAGGTACTTATCTGCTTTCAGTTAATGGTGGTGGTTCATCAGATGGTGTACCAGGTAGTTATGGAGTGCAGTTGGTAGACTTATCAACAACGCTTACCTTAGAAAAAGATTTACCTGTCACAAATAATATATCTGACACCCACGCAGCAAAAATATATAAGTTATCTACACAGGCAAATGATTGGTTATATCTGCAAGCAACCGGATTTGAAAATTTGCCTGGTCGAATGACCATATTCGACTTACAAGGTAATTTGCTAACTTCAATATCTTTACCAAACGCACAATACGAGTTAGCAGTCGGCGAACTGGCAACAGAGTATTATATTGTTATTGATAGTGAATTTAATAATACCGAGTTACTTTCATACTCACTGCAGGTGACTTCTGTTCAAGAAACGTTAAGTTCTGCTTCAATAGGTGATTTTATTTCTGGAGAGTTCACTGCTCCAGGAGAATATCATCGGTACCAGATTAGCGTTGCAGATACGACTACCTTCAGTATTAATAATGCAGAAACAGATAACAATATACGTTGGCGCTTAGAGTCGGTTGATGGTTCGATTGGAAACTGGCAAACGTGGGCAACGTATCCAGTAAATGATGCCGTACAAAAAATTAATGCCGGAAACTATATACTTACTATATCGACTACAGAAGTTAATGGTGCAAATTATCGTATACAGCTTACTGATTTTACTAGCGCACCATTACTTCCAACCGATGGTGTAGATATAACATTAAATAACGGGCGAGACACTGCTGCTTATAAATTTAATCTTGAACAATATCAAAGAATACGCATCAACATCGATACTATTGATTCGTCACAACTAGGTTGGATTGTATATGGTGGCTGGAATGGTCAGCAGGTTATTGATAGTAGTGATACAGGTATTTCGCTAGATACGGCTAAACTATCATCGGGACAGTATACGATTGTTTTTTATGGCAAGGACTTACCAACTAATAGTGTGAGTTTCAGTGCCTCAGTTATACCTGTTCCAATTGAACCGTTAACATTAGGTTTAGTAACTGAAGGTAATTTTCCTGTAACTGGTAATGAAGTAAATTACGAGTTTACTCTTGATGCTGATACTCGCGTACTGTTTGATGCTGTTTCAGGTAATGAAGATTATAACTTTGCAATTTATAATGCGTCAGGCTCGTATATTGCAAGCGGAACGTTTGAGGCTGATACAAATTATGGCAATAGGTGGGTTACGCTTTCTGCCGGTGCATATAGTATAAATTTAACTCGTCCATATAACAGTGGATCTTTAACCGAAGAAATATTTTCATTCCGCCTGGCATCTGAAGAACAAGTATATGATGTGCAGGCATACTATGATGTTGCCTTCTCCGGAACATTAACTTCAGGTACTGGAGCTGTTGCTCACAAATTCAATGTTACGGCGGGTGATACGGTTTCTATTTTGCCTGAGGTGTTATCTGAAGGCACGTTTGCCTGGCGTTTATACGACTCACTTGGAAGCATCGTTATAAATGCAACTTCAGGTGAGACTTCCCGTAACAATTATTATTTAAATCGTACGGGTGAATATACGATATTAATAGATGGTTCTTTATCAAACAGTGCTCCACTTAACTATCAGTTTTCTATAAACCTTGACAGCCATGTTGATCCACTTCCTGCGGGAAGTCCGCTTGTATTAGGTTCACTTGTTAGTGAACAAATTTCTGCATCGACCAGTGAAAGTTATCGCTTTAGTCTCACCGAGCGTAGTGTAGTTGTTATTTCAGGTGAACGTACTGATGGTAATCGTCTTAACTGGCAAGTAAAAGAGTCAGATGGAAGTCGCTGGAATGGCTACATATATGATACTTCATCAAACACTACGATATTGACTCTGGATCAAGGTGATTATTCAATAACATTTACTGAACCTGGATATGGAAATGCGAATGTTGAATTTCGTGTAGAGACTCAACTACATGCTCAGTCTGCAGTCGTTGGCAATAACATTCAAACACTAGGTCCCCGTGTATTTAGTGTTGCTCTTGTTGAAGGCGAAAAATTTGCTTACCGAGCACAAGGTGATAATCAATGGAGAATTTATAATTCCGATCTTGATTACGAAGGCCGATTCTACGGGAATAATTCAAACTTTAGTCAGTTTACTGCTGGGCAAGTAGGTAACTATTATATCATCTTAGAAAGTGATTATTCTGCAACACCAACTAATGCGACTTTGGAACTTGCAGAAATTACTGAAAGTATTATTCCGTTAACGCTGGATACGGTGGTAAGCAGCGAGATTGATGCACTTTCCAGCCATATTTATACATTCTCACTGAGTTCAAATAAATTAGCATTATTAGATTTACAGAATCTTGTTCGAATAAATGATGGTGTTCAATGGTCTCTCAAAAAGGATAATACGGTTGTAGAGAGTGACTATTTCTCAAATGCTTATGCATATAATTATAGTAATCCCCTTCTTAATCTTGAAGCAGGTGATTACGAGCTGCATTTTGAAAGTAATGGGGCACTCTATCAATTTAGCCTTATTGATTTTTCTTCAGTTATAGGACTTGATAGTCAAAGCTCAATCACTGGCACTATTAATCCCGGTCAGGCAATTATTCGACAGTTTGATTTTGTAGCTGGCGATACCATTATTTATAACCCAGTCGACTTAGGTAGCGCAGGCCCAATAGATGAAGGTGGTGAAGGTGGTGCAGGCGGTGCTTTATCGGGCTACTGGAGAATTCTTGATTCAACCGGAGATACCATTACTGATTGGAACTCGCTTGACTATAGTGAGGTAATGAGGGAGCTGGAGCTTCCTTCAGGAAGTTATTATTTTATTTGGGACACGAATAATTATGGTGATGAATTACCAGTAGATTATAGTTTTGACTTTAAAGTGGTTACACCCTCTGAACCTGTAGCACTCGATATTGGTATTTCGACTACCGGTATTTTAGGTGAAGATGGGACGGTGTCTTATCAGGTTCAGGCTGCTCAAGCTTCTAGTTTATGGTTGGATGCACTCTCGCCTGCGACAGATATTTACTGGACGCTGGTTGATCAGCAGGGTACAAGTATTGATGATGGTTATTTCGGGAGTGCAACGTCTTCACTATTAGAATTGCCAGAAGCAGGAAGCTATACACTAAAATTCATTTCTCAAAATATTCCTTTTGATACTACAACGATAGATTTTATACTGCGAGATCTTGTTACCTCAGCAATTGATATTCAATCTGATGTTGCTGTCGCTGGGTCTGTTATACCTGGTGAAGCGGTCATATATAAACTTGATGTTCAATCAGGTGAAAGTATTGTCTATGCACCCGATAGTGTTGGTGCTCTTTCAGGTGAATGGTATATTTTTGATTCAAATGGAGTATTCCAGACAGGTTCTGTCAGAAGCATTGATCAGGCAGGAGCTATCATAGATGTTCAGAATAGTGGTAGCTACTATATTGTATGGGATACAACAGGTAGTCCAACAGATCCTCTTGCGGATTACAGCCTCACGTTTAAAACAGTTACACCTGCGCCTGATATACCGCTTACCTTAGATACAATAACGAATGGTATTCTTGGTGAAGACGGTTCATTAACGTATCAGTTTGATGTCTCAGCACAAAGTTTGCTATGGCTGGATAGCATGACTTCAATTGCTGGTATAAATTGGCAAATATTAAATAGTAATGACCAGTTTGTAAGTTCAGGAATATTAAATGCACCAAATTACTATCCAATAAATCTTAATGCTGGCACTTACACCCTGAGTTTTCAGTCCAGTCCTCAGCTATTAGCATCCAGTGAAATTATATTTAATCTTACTGATATTTATAATAGTGCGACATTACTACCTTTAAATACGCAAAAGACTGCAACACTTGATCCTGGCAGTAGTATTGATATATACCGATTTACTGCATTTTCAGAAGATAAATTCCAGTTTAATTCTTATGGGGTTGCTCCAACGGGTGTCAACTGGGTGCTGTTTTCTCAAGCGGGTTCTCGTATAGGCAGCGGAACAGTAGGTACAAGTAGTAACTTATATAATTTATCGTATTATGGCACTGGTAATTATTATTTATTGATTGATGGTTCAGCCAGTAATGTAAATACGACCGAGTATAGTTTTTCTGCAGACTTAAACAGATTACCTTTAGACTTTAATACTGTAATAAGTGGGAGTGTTTCTAGCAGTAATAGCCCAATATATAGTTTCCATCTTGATGAAAGCACGGCATTAGTTTTTGATGCACTAAAAAATTCTAATGTAGATTATTATGATGTCCGTACAATCTGGACGCTCCATGGACCAAATGGTGAGGTGTTTTCGGATAATATGTATGATGGATCACTTGACCAAATCCATCTTCTTTCTGCAGGCGATTATATTCTCTCTATTTCTAATTCATATTCACGTTCATTTGAATTTAATGTGCGTAATGTAGAAGGTGCCATAGATCTTATTCCAAATACGCAGGTATCTGGTAACCTTTTACCTGGAAACACAACTCACCTATATCGCTTTGATGCAACAGCTGGTGAAGAATTTGTCTTTAAATTTCCGAACTATTTTAGTGGTACATGGCGCCTTTTTGATCCACAAGGAGCTGAAATTGAAAATCATGATATCCAGCTGAATCAGGATATGATTGAGATACTTCAATCAGGCACTTACATGCTGACGATTGAAGGTGATAATGATCGCCGGTATTCACAATATTATTCCTTTGCTCTGTCTAGCCTCGTAGCAAAAGGTCCCGTTAGCCTTAATGCAAGTGCTACTAATATAATCAATCCAAGCTCAGTGCATAGTTATACTTTAACCCTTGATGAATCAAGCTGGCTTGTTTTTGATAATTTAACAACAAACACTAATTTGACTTGGCAACTTGAAGGATCACAGGGTGTGATTTTCGCCGGTACGATGGGTAACTACAATGTCCGTGACACTATGCGACGCCTTGCCGCAGGTGATTATGTACTTACTATAAATAATAACTCTTCAACACAAATTATTGATTATGATTTTAGAGTACTGGATGTTAATTCAGCTACTGCAATAGTACCTGGTACTCCGACAGCGATTAGTCTACAGCCTGGTAATGCGGTTAGTTTATACCGCTTTACTGCAGAAGCTGGAGAGCAATACTATTTTGATAGCATATCAACTTATGATGGATATTGGCGTCTGATTGATCCAGCTGGCCGACAAGTCACCGATATAGCAGCTAATTACTCTTCGTCTGCAGATTATGAACCAGCGCCGTTCACTTTAAGTGGAACCTATTTGCTTGTTTTTGAAGGACGAAATAGTAATACGATAGCATCGCAGTCATTAACGTTTAATGTTGTTCCAGTTCAGAATGATCCAACCGTTATACTTGATAATATTGTACTTCAGCCGAAACCAGATCTATCGGTTAATAATGTCAGCATCTCTCCAAGCACTGATTTGCAAACGGGGGATACAGTGCAGTTGCAATGGACACTTGAAAACCGTGGCCAGATAGCAACGACTGGTAGCTGGACTGATCGAATAGTTGTACGTAATCTTGATACCGGTCAGCTGTTAACGAGTATATTGGTGCCGTTTGATGAAGCCGATCCTGGTAATAGTGCTATTGGCATCGGTGAAAGCAGGGTTCGCTCTCTTGAAGTTAAAATACCGGATGGAGTAACAGCGGCAGGCAGACTGGGTTTAACGGTTATTACTGATGCTTATAATAACCTTAACGAGAATAATATAGCAGGAACAGGTGAAAGCAATAATGCTTATTCACTTGAGCTGGATGTTTCACTCGCGCCTTATCCTGATCTTGTTGCCGAAAATGTTGTCCTCACACCTGAAAGTGATTTCATACCAGGTTCAATTGTTAATGTTTCCTGGACAACAGTTAATCGCGGCACTCGTGATCTTGAACAATCCTGGGTAGAAAGAGTAGAAGTACGCAACTTATCCACCAATCAGTTAATTGCTACTACGTTAATTGAAGAGGATGTGGCAACTAGCGGTGCGTTAGCTGTTGGTGGCACTCGTGAACATAGTGCTCAATTTACCTGGCCTGCAGGCTTAACAGGTATTGGTCAGCTATCATTCCGAATTGTCCTCGATTCAAATGAAGTTATTCCCGAAGATAATATTTTAGGAAATGGAGAGACAAATAACTCGATAGAGCTGATCCGTTTGTCAGGCCCTGATCTTACCGTACAGAATTTAAATGTTGTACAGACTTCAATAGAAGCAGGTGGTTTAGTGACTGTTACCTGGGAAGACTGGAATACGGGTGGAGTAGCAACACCAGCAAGCTTTAATGACAGAATTGTAGTTCGTAATATAACTCAAGCTGAAGTTTTGGTTAATGCGACTATTGCGTATGTTCAAGGTCAACAAGCTTCATATTCAATTGCTTCAGGTGAATATAAAGAGCGCAGTTTTACATTCCGTTTGCCGGATGGTGTGCGTGGTGCAGGTGATATTGAGATAGAAGTATTTGCTGATCAAAACAGTGCAGGTACAAGCATCTTATATGAAACAAATATTAATAATGATGCTGAAGCAAATAATGCTAGCACCACTCAGTTTTACTCAAATAGCAAAGCATATGCTGATCTGAGCGTGACAAGTATTGCTGTTCCTAATACAGCAATTCCTGGTGCTCCACTCAACATAACCTGGGAAGTGTCAAACCAGGGTAGTGCGAATACAACAGAGCAATGGCATGATCAGATCATCATTAGCACAGATAGTATTATTGGCAATGCTAATGACATTATTATTGGTTCTGTTCAACATAATGGCACATTAGCTCAGGGTGAAAGTTATATTCAGACAGCTACATTTGTATTGCCAGAGATTGTTGATGGTAATTATTATATTGCTGTAGTTACTGATTATGATAATAACGCGCTTGATCCTGATAATCGCTTTAACAATATCAGTTCAGTCCAATCAATAAATGTAGTACGTCCATACGCAGACTTAACTCTGGAATCAATTGATATCCCTGCTCTTGCGCAAGGGGGTGACATCATTGATGTTAGCTGGACAGCGCGAAACACAGGTGCAGCAGCAACCAGTGTAGGTGTTTGGAATGATAAGATTGTTCTTTCCAGTGACACAATTTTTGATGATAGCGATATTCTTCTGGCAAATTCACAACATGGTGGTGTGCTTGATATTGGAGAGAGTTATGTTGGTAATGCACAGATAACAATCCCGCAAAATATAGAAGGTCCTTTTTATATTCTGGCTATTTTGGATTCGAATACAGTAGTTCCTGAAGGTTCGAATGAAAGTAATAATATAGGTAGTTCTGCCAGCACAATTAATATTGAACCAATACCTTATGCTGATCTTGTTGTATCAAATGCAGGTGTTAGTGGGCTGGCACAAAGTGGTCAGTCATTACAAGTTAGCTGGACAGTTGTAAATCAGGGTGTTGGAGTAACAAATAAAGATAAGTGGTCTGATTATGTATTTCTGACGACTGATCCATCAGGTACTACAGATCTTAAATCGCTTGGTAGTTTCACACACTATGGACAAGTCGCACCAGGATTAAGTTATGAGCGTTCAGTTGATGTAAACATTCCCAATGGTTTGAGTGGTCAATATTACATTGTCGTTAAAACGGGTGGGCCTTATGAGTTTATCTATACAGATAACAACCAAAGAGTCATTGGCCCCATTGATATTCAACTTTCTGATTCGCCAGACCTGGTAGTAACAAATATAGCGGCACCTTTAAGTGCGCTTGATGGCGATGAAATAGATCTGAGCTGGACAGTAGCAAATAATGGCACTGCAAGTGCGACTGGAAAGTGGACTGACATAGTTTATTTACAACGTATTGATGTTACTGATACCCAGAGAATAACACTGGGACGATTCACTTATGAGTTAGGAATAGATGCAGGTAAAACATATACGCGTACAGAACGTTTTACTCTTCCCGATCATATTCAGGGCAGCTACCGTATCACTGTTGAAACAAATGCTGCAAATAATGAGTTGTACGAACATGGAACAGCGGCATATAACAATAGCCTGAATGATGACCAGAACTTAGAAATTAGCTATAAAACACGTCCTGATTTACAGGTGTCTAGTGCAACGGTACCTGATCGAGTTTCTGCTGGAGGAACAGCCGCTGTTCGCTTTACTGTTATTAACCAGGGCTCCGTTGCTACAACAGTACCACAATGGAACGATAAGGTTTATCTTTCTCTTGATGGCCAATTAAGCAACGATGATATTCTGGTTGGTACATTCAATAACGGTGCCGCACTTAACCCGGGTGAGGAATACAGTACAAATACAGCAAGTATAGACATACCCATCCGCTTCCGTGGCGATGCCTATATGTTAGTTGTGGCTGACGCGGATAGAAAAGTTGATGAGCATCCGAATGATAGTAATAATATTCTAGCTACTAAATTCTATGTTGAACCCGTTCCACTCTCGGACGTTGTAACCAGTAATGTTATAGCCCCAAGCCAGGCTATTTATGGCAGTCAACTTGAAGTACGTTATACCGTTAGCAATCTCGGTTCAGCGCCGACAGATGTAACTAATTGGACTGATACTATTTGGCTTAGTCATGATAAGACTCGTCCGAATAAAGCCGGTAATAATGCAATTTTATTGGGTACAGTACAGCATGATGGACGCCTGGCCGTTGGTGAGTCTTATGAGCAAATTTTAAATGTGACTTTGCCAGATAATGTTGAAACAGGAACATATTACATTACGGCATGGTCTGATAGTTACGATGTTGTCTATGAAGATACATTGGCAAGTAATATAAATCCTGATGATCCTAACGAGTTTGATAATAATAACTATAAGGCCCGAGCTATTCAGGTATTGGGCAGAGATAAGGCAGACCTTGCACTTGTATCTGTTGATGCCGCAGATGTTCAGGCTGGTACACCATTAAATGTACAGTGGACAGTTGAAAATAACGGAGAAAGTATATCTGGCTCCTGGTATGACACCGTCTGGCTTTCAGATTCTCCTGACTTTAATGCAGCATCTGAAACATGGCTTCTTGGTACTATCCGTCATGATGGTGGCCTGGTACAGGGACAAAGTTATAGTGTTGATCATACGTTTGATTTGTCGCCTTCTGCCAAGGGGCAATATGTCATTGTTCGCACTGATACAACAACCCGCCCATTATTGATTACTCCGCAGAATTTTATTGGTCATGTTGAAGAATCAAATGAAACTAATAATGTCATTATTGAAAGAGCAACAGTTACTCGGCCAAGTGCTGATTTAGACGTTGTTAATGTTGAATCAGAAACATCCAGTTTCTCGGGAGAAAAAACAACAGTACGCTGGACCGTACAAAATAATGGCGATGCTGTATGGGATAATACTCGTTACTGGTATGACAGCGTATGGATATCAAAAGATCCTGTTTTTGTAGCTCATCGTGCAACACTTCTTGGTACAAAGGTTCATAGTAATTCAACAACACTTGGTGCAGGTGAAAATTATATAGAAGAACTTGAAGTGACGTTACCTGCAGGTTCTGATGGTGATTACCATATTTATGTAATTACTGATGTAGGCACAGATCCGTCTACAGCAAGTACAGATATTTACTACGGAGACAATGCTAGAGCTGCTAATAACTACGCTACAAATGTATTTGAAGATAATCGTATCGGTAATAATATTGGTAGCAGCAATATCAATATTGAGTATCGTGAACCAGATCTTAAAGTAACAACGTTTGAGATTTCTAATCCTGCACCGCAGTCTGGTGAGTTGGTACAAATAACGTATACCGTAACAAACCAGGGAACACATGCGACCCGCACGTCTGGATGGAAAGATGGTATTTATCTTTCACAAGACCCTTCATTAGATACACTCGATCGGCCTTTAGCATGGATAAGTGATACACCAGTTTTGCTTGAAGTAGGCGCATCTTATACGCAGCAAGTAAATGTGCGTATTCCAGATTCAATTGAAGGTGATTTTTACCTGGTCATTAAGACAGACGATAATATATATGGACGTGCCTCAGCGGATCCAGGTGCAGCAACGGGTAACTTATATGTAGATGATGATGTTGTAAAAGAATTCAGAGATGAAGGTAACAACGAATCTAATCTTGCTTTGCCAATCACTTTAGCATCCCCTCCCGATCTACAGGTGACATCCGTTACTGCTCCTGAGCATGCTGTTTTAGGACAGAATTTCTCAGTGTCTTATACAGTGACAAATAGCGGGATAGGAGATACACCATCAAACCAAGGTCGCTGGAATGATTTGGTTTATCTGTCAAGAGACGGTGTTTTAGATGTCAATGCCGACCATTATTTAGGAAGCATTACTCATACTGGTGGTTTGCAATCAGGTGAAAGTTATACCGTCAATGCACAATATCGAATGCCACAGGATTTAAGTGGTGAGTATTACCTGCTAGTCATAACTGACCCAACTAATTCAGGCGAAGTAAACGGTAAAGTATTTGAATATGGACAAGAGAAGAATAATACTACTTCAAGTATTCAGCCTATCATTATCGATATACCACCACCTGCTGATCTGGTAGTTCAGTCCATTAATACGCCTGCTACTGTAATTGCAGGTGAACCAATAATGGTAAGCTGGACAGTCACTAATACAGCAGCAACTGCGAATGGATCCTGGACTGATGCGGTATATCTTTCTATTAATAATGAATGGGACATTAATGATCAATTACTTGGTCGTGTGACTCATACAGGATCTGTACTTCAAGATGGTACATATACATCAACCCTTTCAGCATTACTGCCACCTTCAAAAGATGGTCAGTATCGAATTATTGTACGCCCAGATATTTATAATGAAGTATATGAAGGAATTGATGAAGCCAATAATCGCACCACATCAGCAGATGCAATTACGGTAACTGTACCATCACTTGATCTGGGCATACCTCAGGATCTGACGCTTAGCACAGGTGAAAATAAACTATACAAAGTAACAGTTGTTGAAGGCGAAACTCTACGTGTGCGTTTATCAAGCAATGCTAAAGATGCTGCTAATGAAATTTTTGTGCGCTACGAAGATATTCCAACTGCCTATCAATATGATGCATCTTATAGAAATCCTTTGCAGGCAAATCAAACAGCGGTAGTTGCTTATACAAAACCAGGTGACTATTACATACTGGTCAGGGGTTATCATGAACCTCAAGCTGATACGCCGGCAACATTAATTGCCGAGTCAGTACCGTTGGCGATTACATCAGTGAGCCCCGATCAAGGAGGAGATAGTCGCTGGGTAACTATAGACATAGAAGGTGCAAAATTTGATCCTCAAGCATTAGTTAAACTGATTCGTCCGGGTATAGCAGAATATGAACCTTCTAGTTATGAAGTATTAGATTCAGCACATATTCGCGCTATTTTTGATTTAACGGACGCACCGCATGGTTTATATGATGTAAAAGTTATTAACCCGGATGGTAGCAGTACAACGGAAGCTTATCGTTATCTTGTAGAACGTGCACTTGAGCTGGATGTAACGGTTGCTTTGGGTGGACCGCGTGTTATATCAGCAGGTAATAGTGGTACATATGGTGTTGGACTACAAAGTCTGACAAATATTGATACGCCTTATGTTAAGTTTGCCTATGGCTATTCTGAGTTGGGTACGAATGGTGAGTTATTTAATTTACCGTTCCTTGATTTTTCAACAAATCTTACGGGTACTCCGGATAACTTATCGCAAAATGATGCGGCCTGGGCACAGTTAGATTCAGAAGTTAATAATTCTGGCCTGATACTGGCACCGGGTTATGCATTTGATGTTGCCAACTCTGGCTATGTGGGTATGTCGTTTAATGTTCAGACATACCCTGGGCTTGATAATTTGATTGCGCACAATTTCGAGGCGTTCCGTGACCAGCTTTATGCTGCAAGACCAGACTGGGCTGAGCAGGGATTACTTGATAATGGACCTGAAGATCTGGATAAGTTACAGGCTGATTTAACTCAACGCTATCTATACCCTGATCCTGAAGCTGATCACCCTGGCGATAACCTGCCTAATGCTCATGAAGTGTTAGCAATACCTTTCCGTTTTAACGTGATGGCTTCTGCCACCGCCATGACGCGTGAAGAGTTTATTCAACAACAGCGTGCCGAGGCTGAAAGTCTGCGTTTACGTATACTGGCAGATCCTGAGGCTAAAGCAGCTTTACAGGTACTGGCAGCAGATAGTCAAACCTGGTCTGATGCATATATTGGCGCTTTAGAAGAAGCAGGATTGATCCGTCCTGATGATCAGGCACCATCAGTCCGTCAGGATCCAAAGGTAATGAGCCTTGTAAGTACTTTAAGTACCGGTATTTTGATCGGTTCTGCTGGTAACGAATATCAAACAGAATCAGATCTCGTTGCATTCTTCCAAAAAATTCATGAATGGTATGGTGATGACCCAAATACTATAGCGCCTATTGAGAGCTATGATATTCGTACTGAACCAGATCCATATAGACATACTGTTTCAGTACCAATTTCAGCACTGCCTGATTTTGCTGATTTTGATTTAGGCTTATCATCTCAAACTTATTTTGAAGCCTTTAATGTATTTGTGCCGCTGACAAGTGGTGACAATATTGATTTTGCATCAGTAAACGCGACGAGTGAATTATCGCCATTTGAGTTATCGCGTTATTTACAGGAAGTTGCTTCACAAGATCAACTAGCTTCAATGATTGGTCCACAAGCATACGGTGTTGATCAATTTGTTCCTGCTGGTTATGCATTGCCATATACCGTTCGTTTTGCTAATCCAGCAGAAGCAACCCGCACTGTATCTGAAGTACGAATTGTTACACCGCTAGATTCCGATCTTGATTACCGTAGTTTCCGCATGGCTGATCTCCAGATTGGAGATATTAGTGTTCATATACCTGCTGACAGAGCAACTTTCCAGGGTGATTTTGACTTAACAAATAGCAAAGGATTTATTCTCCGTGTATCAGGCGGGATAGATCCATCATCAAGTACGGCTACCTGGTTATTGCAAGCAATCGATCCTGAGACAGGCGAAGTAATTACTGATCAACATAAGGGACTGTTACAACCTGGCGCTAGCGGAAGCGTAAGTTATAGCGTAGCACCCGGTGTAGATGCTGAGTCAGGCACTAAAATCACAACTTCTTCAAGAGTGTTATTTAATACTCAGGCTCCAGTTGATACGGTTGTAATTGAACAAACCCTGGATGCAGTTGCGCCGACGACAACACTTTCAGTGCAGCCACTCAATGGCGGTGATGATTACCAGGTAGACTGGACAGCACAAGATAGTCGGGGTGGTTCAGGCGTTAAACATGTAACAGTCTATGTTGCTGAAAATGGTGGTGATTTCAAAATATGGTTAAAACAAGTACCTGCTGCTAGTGATGCTGCTATCTTCCAGGGCGAAGCGGGTAAGAATTATGAGTTCATCGCACTTGCAACAGATAATGCCGGTAACCAGGAACTGCCACCTATCGGATTGAATGCACCAAGTGATGGTACCCAGGTAAATCTTGGTGAGCTTTCAACCGTTGAAACAACACTTGATACAACACCTGCACCAGAACCAACAATAGAGCCATCAACAAATCCTTTATTTACAGAGGCTCAACAAGGAATTCCATCAACTCCACCTCTGACACAACAATCAGAATTCGATAGTGTACTTAATCCATTTACGATGCAGTCATTTGTAACAGGATTGCCAACAAGTGGAGCCGATATTGGTGCACTTGCCATAGTTGAAATGCGTGATGGTTCAGTTCTGGTAAGTGGTGGCCAATCAAGGAACTGGATTTATAAATTTGACAGTGATGGAGGTAATGCAACGTCTGCCTGGGCAGAACTAGCAGATCCAATTTATAACTTAGCACTTGATAATCAGGACATGCTTTGGGCGACCACGGGTGGTGGCGAGTTGTTATTGCTGGATTCACTCAATGGCAGTGTCTTAGCCAGGTATGGTGAATCAATTACACAGGCTATAGCAGTAGATCCAATTACTGGCTTGCTTTATGTCTCTTCCGGAAATGGAATAGAAATTTTCAATTCTCAGACGCGAGAGTTTAAACATTTCAGTGATCTACGTGTTGATGATCTCCAGTTCTCACCACAAGGAGAACTATGGGGTACAAGTTGGCCTGACCGGGGCACGATATATAAATTTGATAATCGTGGCAAAGCTGCGGCAATGGTTGATATCGATGGTGAAGTTGATTCTATCGCCTTTGGTTATGATGATACGCGTCTTGCAGGGTTGCTATTTATTTCCAGCAACCTGCCAAACGATTCAGGCAAGGGCTCTACACTTGAAATGGTTGATGTTGCTACATTGCAACGAGTTACGCTTGCAGAAGGCGGAAGCCGTGGTGAAGTTTTACGTACTACTACTGATGGACGTTTATTAATAGCTCAATCACACCAGGTCGATGTATTAAGTCCGTTAATCGCACCACTTGTTTCTTCATCAACGCCGGCTGATGGAGTGCTGGTGCCGTTACCGTTACCAACGATCAGTGTCACGTTTGATCACGATATGTTTGTAGGTGAGGTGACAGATCTCGCTTCAGTAATTAACACAGATAACTACAGTCTGACACGTTTGCATGGTGAAGCAGCAACAATAACTGCTGTTCGTTATGATGAAGCAACGCGTACAGTTTATCTTGAGTATGATGCATTAGTTGCAGATGATTACACGCTTAGTGTTGATAGTAGTATTAAGAGTACCCAGGGACTAATACTGGGTAATGCCTATACAGTTCAATTCACCACATTGTTGAACTACAGTGAACAGGTAAATATAGAGTTTGCAGCAACTCGCTCTGATCGATTAACGGGAACCATTTCCTACGATGTACAGATCACAAATACAGGAAATGCTGATCTACTGGCTCCATTAACTTTAGTTTTAGATCCTGCTCAATACTTTGCAGGTGAGCCAGGCATGGATTTCACAACTTCAACTACAGGGTTGTGGATGATTGATTTATCGGCTGCCATTAGTAATGGACGACTAGCTTCAGGTGAAACAACGACAGTTCAAACTATTACCTTAAATGTACAAGATGGTCTGCGTGCTGATGTTGGTCACGGAGTGTTTGCAGTTCCTTATCCTAATGAGCTACCAGTATTTGATTCAACACCTGTAACAGTAGCAATAGCCGATACAACTTATTCTTATCAACTTGTTGCTAATGATCCTGACGGTGTCGGTTTAACCTACATGCTATTTGATGCGCCGGAAGGTATGGCGCTTGACTCAGAAACAGGTTTGTTAAGCTGGAGCCCAACAAGTGAAAGCCCGGCACAAGCTAGTGTTGTATTACGCGTGTACGATCAACGTGGTGGTTATGCGACACAGGCATTTGCTATTGATGTTGCAGGAGGAAATCAGGCACCAGATCTAGCTGTGCTTGATACTGAATACTTACTAACAGAAGGAAAGCTATTTGAAATTGGCTTATTCCCAATTGATGCAGAAGGTGATGTGGTTCTGCAATGGGCTGATACCCTGCCTCCCGGCGCAAGCTTTGACAATGAAAGAAAAGTGCTTAGCTGGACACCTGGTTATAATGCGGCGGGAATTTATGAAGGCGTAACCTTATACGCCAGTGATGGTGTCAATGTATTAAAACGTGAAATACGTTTAATTGTAGAGCAAGGAAACGCAGCGCCGATACTAACAAAAGTTTCAGGACATACCCTGACTGAAGGAGATACCTTACGTTTCAAACTGGCAGCAACTGATTATGAGAATAATGAGCTAACTTATTACAGTCATGATTTACCGGGTGGTGCATCGATTAATCCTCTAACTGGTGAGTTTGAATGGAACGTTGGTTATACCCAGGCTGGGACCTATAACATTACATTTAATGTAACCGATGGAGAAAATGTATCTGAAACATCGGCTACCTTTACAGTCTTAAACGCAAATGGAAGTCCGGTATTTGATACGATTGGTTCATGGGATATTGTTGAAGGTCAGCCACTACTAATAGATCTATTTGCTTTCGACCCGGATAATCCTCAGTTTACTCCACCTAGCCCCGGGCCGAATGGTGCAATAACGCAACCGGGAAGTACATTACCTTCAGTTAGTTATGAATTAACAGGCTTACCAGAGGGAGCGATCTTTGATAGCGAAACGTTAACGCTTAACTGGTTGCCGGGTTACCAACAAGCTGGAAGCTATAATGTAACCGTAACTGCCACTGATGATGGTGATGGTACAGGTACGCCTCTTAGCACTACTACTACAATTCCTATTGAAGTTCGTAACGCAAATCGTGCACCAGAGATTTCTGAGATTCCTAATTACTTTGTTGATCGTGGTGATATTCTGGAGATACCTGTTAATACCACTGACCCAGACGGCAACCCAATAGCATTAAGCGTTTCCAACCTGCCACGCTTTGGTTCCTTCCTTGACAATGGAGATGGTACCGGTGTGTTCCGTTTTGTACCGGATGCTAATGATCGTGGTGATTACGCGGTTACCTTAACAGCAACGGACAACGGTGATGGTGAAGGTTTAGATGCGATTTTATCTAGTTCGCAAACATTCATAGTCACAGCTCGCTCTGTATCTGAAGCACCAGAGTTAGATTGGATTGGTAATAAGGTCGCGGTTGTTGGTGAAACATTACAGTTTACAATTCAGGCGAAAGATCTGGATCAAGATACACTGAACTTTGATGTTATTGGACTACCAGGTGGTGCAAGCCTTACACCAGGTTCAGTATATGGCACGGCCATTATTGAGTGGACGCCGACCAGCACTGATATTGGAACACATGATTTAGGATTTACCGTTACTGATGATGGTAATGGGGGGCAAGGTAGTATCGCTCAAGACTCACAAACAATGCGAATAGTAGTTCGCACAAGTAATTCAGCGCCCGTATTAAATACGATTGGTAACCAGACACTTAAAGAAGGTGAAGCATTTGAATTAACAGTTACCGGGACTGATGCAGATGGAGATGTGTTGACATATCTCGCTACAAACTTACCTGAAGGTGCAACATTAGATCCACAAACAGGAGTTTTTAACTGGACACCTAATTACTTCCAGGCAGGATTCCATCGCATCACGTTTGAAGTAACGGACGGTAATCTATCGACTACTGAGATAGTTGATCTAACAGTAGCCAATACTAACCAGGCACCTCGTTTAGGATACCTGCCTACTCAAACTGTGCGCGAAGGAACAACACTTGGTTTTAGTTTAAGTGGTAGTGATCCCGATGCTGATCCAATTGTTTACAGCATGCTTAGTGGAATACCTGATGGTGCATACTTTAATGAAACATCAGGTGTATTCCAGTGGACACCTGACTTTGAAGATGCAGGCGAATACCCGCTTACATTCAGAGTCAGTGATGCCAATGGTGCAACAGATGTTATTGATGTAAATGTACGGGTATCAAATGTTAATCGTGCCCCAGTTCTTGAAGTAGAAAAACATGCTGTCTTACTAGGTGATGAGTTACGCTTTAGTGTTGTTGGTCATGATATTGATAACAATACAATACTCACCTATAGCGCAACGGGTTTACCTGAAGGTGCAACATTAAATGCAGCAACGGGCGAAATCCTGTGGGTACCAGGTCCAGCTCAAGCAGGTGATTATCTTATTCGTGTAACCGTTAGTGATGGTGAAGCATCGCGAATGGAGCCATTAGTAATAAGAGCAATGGCTGAAGCTGAATTACCAAGTGTTCATATTGAAACAACACCAAGTTTCCCGGCCATTCCAGGTCAGGATATTGCAGTAAATGTTCTGGGAAGCTCGTTCTCAAGAATTCAAAGCCTGTCATTAACGGTTGATGGTTTACCTGTTGAGCTTGATGAATATGGCCGGGCTATTTTGCACGCAACAACATCAGGCAAGCTCCATCTTGTTGGTACAGCAACGGATATTGATGGGTTTACAGGTACTATCGATCATACGATCAAGGTACGTGATCCGGCTGATACAACAGCGCCAGTTGTTTCATTTGATGCTTCAACGACTTATCAACTGGTTACACGTCCAGTTAATATTTCAGGTCAGGTTGAAGACATTAATCTGGATTCGTGGAAGCTGGAAATCGCAAGAGCAGGTACTGATAAATATAGTGTGCTTGCTGAAGGTGAAGGTCCTATATCAGGCACACTTGCCCAGTTAGATCCAAGTAACTGGATTAATGGTGTTTATGATCTTAAGTTAACGGCTAGTGATATTGCAGGTCGAGTGGATGAAGCAACAACCATTATCCAAATCGCATCAAGTGCTAAAACTGCAAGCTATCAAAATACGGATATTGATGCGACAACACAATTGGGTGGACATACCTTTGAATTAACGCGTAGTTATGATTCATTAAGCCGTAATCAGGATAGCAATTTTGGTTATGGTTGGCGTATGCCGTTAATAGATTTCCAACTAGAAAGTGATTTGCCTATAACTGGCAGAGAAGCACTAGGTAATAATTTACCATTCAGTGAAGGCACCAGGATCTATGCAACCTTACCAGATGGTGAACGAGTCTATTTCACTTTCCAACCCGTTCAAAAAGAAGTACCTGGACTTAACTACTATTTGCCAAACTGGGTAGCTGAACCGGGTGTTGATTGGACGCTAACTTCAACGAATACACATCTGCAACGAGCGGGTGATAGTTATTATGATTTAGTAACGGGCCAGCCATATAACCCTCAAGTTTCAGATTCATTAACAGCGCAATTTACCTTAACTGCAGCGGATGGTACGGCTTATGGAATCGATTTTGCTAACGGTACCAAAAAGGTTAACTTTACTGATGGAACAAGCTGGCAGGTAAGTGACTCGGGTATTATTGCAAGTAATGGTGAAAGAATTAGTTTCATCACCAATGATGAAGGGCGTTTAGAAAAAGTCATTCTAAATGATGGCAGGCAGTTCGCTTATGCATATGATAATGCGGGAAATCTGTCTTTCGTTCGTGATTTATCTGCTGCTAAATCTACGCGTTATGGTTATGACTTATCTGATACTCACTTGCTTACAATTACGACAGGTGGAATAGGTGAAAGCGGTTCAGCAATTGATTACAACGGTGTACCTCAAGCAACAAGTTTAGTAGCTGATCTTGGTGCTGCACGCGATTACTTAGCACAACCTACTAATGGAACACTAACGGCGGGAGCGACTGATCTTTATAGCTTTGCACTACGTGCAAGTGAACTTGCTTCGGTACCAGGCGATTCAATTTACCTGGGTGTAATCGTTGAAGCAGAAGCGGGTAGTTCTATAACACCAGCTGCACCTAAACTAGCGGGTTACACTGCTATTGCGGAAAACACTCAAGGTCTTTCTTCCTTTGCTTTATTTAAAGTAGATAGATCTGCATTGCATCTTCTTGAAGTATCAGGAAGTGATAGCAATACCAATGGTAATTATCAGTTGTCAGTATTTGTTGCGGGTGATGTTAACCGTGATGGACTAATTGATGGTTACGATACTCAAGTTTTAAATGCAGCATTTGATAGCCAGGTCGGGGACGCGAACTTTAACCTCAATGCTGACTTCAATCGTGATGGTCGGGTAGACAGTACAGATCGCCAGTTGTTTACAAAAGGCTATGGTTACCGTGCTAACCAGGCACCAATAGTAAATGCATCAACAGCAAATACGCATATAGGATTAGATGTTGATGTAGCAGTACAAACTTTCCTTGAAGATTTGGAAGGTGATACAACTTATTACCGTATTACAGCTGCGACAAATGGTACTGCTTCACTTTCTGGTGATGGTAAGTCCGTTGTCTTTAGACCAGAAGCCGGTTATTCAGGATTAGCCTCATTTAATATTATTGCTGATGATGGATATAGCCAGTCACCTGAAGTAACCATCACGGTGAATATTAGTGATGCACCGTTATTACAAATTAATTTAGACCGCTTAGCATTCTTGCTTACAGGCACTGACGAACGTCTGAAGATCAGCGGTGATTTTGCTGATGAGAAAGGCGTTAAACTATCTGCAAATTATCTTGAATTTATAACTTCAGATAATAATGTGGTTGATGTTGCTGCTGACGGCACTCTCCATGCAAAAGGTGATGGTGAGGCAATTGTTCAGGTTAGCAGTCAGGGCATAACTGCAACTAACCTGGTTACAGTTCAAACTGAAGCTTATGAAGAACAACCTGAGTTACCACTATTTGAAGTATATCCAGGTTCAGTCACACTGCTTGAAAATACGGGTTTAAGACAGGTTCGAATAAATGCTTCTTATGGTGATGACCAGTCTGCAGCAACGAATGGTGTACAGTACTTTGTACAAAATCCAGATGTGGCCACAGTCACGCCGGATGGATTGATTATCGCCGGCCAGATTGGAACAACAATCGTCAGCGTTATCAAAGATGGTCAGCAAGAAGATATCGAAGTATCCGTAATGCCAGAACCTGCTGCGGGTCCGCAAACAATCGTGGCTGAACAGGGTGGCATAGCAAAGAGTGAAGATGGCTTACTTGTAAAAGTAGGCGCCGGAGCTCTTACTGAAGATACGACCATTTCTATACAGAGCGTTGCAGTTGATAGTGTTGGATTCGCACCACCTAATGTAGAAGGTACACAGTTACTAGGTGCCTTTAACCTTGATGTAGGTGATAGTAAGTTGGCTGTAGCAGCTCAATTGACAATACCAGTCTCATCAAATCTACCTGTAGGTGCGCCAGTTTATTTTTATAAGCTTTCATCCTTTATTAACGAGCTTGATCAAGAACAGCAGTTTTGGGAGTTAGTTGAAACAGGCACCATTGATGCTGATGGTATGGCACGCACTTCGTCACCGCCGTGGGGAGGCGTTGGCTTTAGTGGAACATATATGGCATCGGCAGAAACCAATCCTGAAGATGGCAGTATTGAAGTGTCTTCAGTCTCATATAGCCTGGTTCTAGATCCGTTTAGCAATGCCGGCATGTTTATGGGGGGTGGTCTGAGCGGTGTGATGACAGGGCTGAATATAGCCGGAATGATAAGCTCACAGAACTATTTCAATGTATATTCATGGACAAAGGCAGCGACCTATAAATCAGAACCCTTATTGATTCCTACAGTAGTACCAGGTGTAGATACACTTCTTGATATATCAAGTCATGTTCCAGTACCCCCACCTGGCGTAACTGTTGATGTGCCAACGATTTCATCAGTACAAGTAGACCCAGCAAATGGTCGGGTGCTCATCATTGAGGGACAAGGCTTCGCTGGTGATATGCGTGTTGACTTCTTGTATCCAGGTAAAGACGATCCAATTAAAGTGACACCAACTAGTGTTTCCAGTACTGAATTACAGGTTAACTTACCGGCTAACTATCCTGCTGCAATGGCTGAAGTTCAGGTAGTGCGAATAATTCAAGATAGGATCAATCCAACTCAAAAAACTGAAATTAAAGGACAGACTGCACTTATAGAACCACGCAGTGGGCTTAGTATGTTAACGAGAGTTGACTTTTCAAGTGGCTCAGCCGTTGACTCTATTCTTGTATTGTCAAAAGATGAAGCTAGCGGACAAACACAGCAACTTAAAGACATTACCCAGGATGAAGATGGAAACCCATTAAAATTGGGTGGCTGGAGAGATTCGATAGTCTTCTCAGATGATAATAGTCGAGCCTATGTTGCAGGTGAAGATGGACTGATCTATGCCGTTGATACTACCACTATGACGGTATTCGATACCTTGCAACTTCCTGCAGGGACTAACAGCATAAATAGCATTGAAATAGCTAATAGCTATCTATACGTATCAACGGGTGATCGTTCAGGTAATGGGGCTGGTAGTTTACATCGCTTTAATATTTATGAACCAGACACAAGTCATCAGAGAATAACGTCGACAGAAATTGATACTGCCCCATATGGTTTTGTAGGTATGGCAGCAAGCGGTGATGGGCGCTTCCTGATTGTTTCAGCACCACAATCGGAGACTCTACATATTCGAGATGGTGGTAACGTAATTATAATTGATACTCAATCAATTGATAAAAATTCAGGGGTAGCGAAAACAGTTAGCATTATTAACTCTGCTTCAGGTTACTCAGGCGTATGGCCAACAGATATCCAGGAAACCTCAGATCCAGATAAGTTTGTTCTGATAAGTCGTTATTCGACTAATGAAGGATTCTCAACATTAAGTCTGACACGAGATAGCAATACCGGTGCATTGAAGGGTGCAACTGCAACACCACAGTTGAAAATGGCACCAGATGGATATCTCGATGGATACTATGCACAAAACATTTATTTAATGAGTGATGCAGTAGTAACACCAGATTTGAAATATGCATTTGTATCAGATTTGTTAGGTGCTACATCTAAGCTTAATCTTTTCAGGTCATTAGGCAGCCGACCTATACAATTTGGTGGCAAGATTGGTGTTATTAGCGATCCATTTGGTAATGCTACTTACCTGGGTGCAACAACTCCGTTAGAAGCCGGTTCTGGAGTTCTCTGGTCTTATGGCTTGAATGATCTTTCAATCTCTCCTGATGGTAAATCTCTCTATGCCGTAACTGCACTTGGTGATGCTGGTGGTTACATGACATTCGATGTGCAAACATTGATTGATTATGCAAATTCCTCTTCTGATATAAGTAAGCCAATAGATTTAGAGCGTGAACTACCAAAACGATTACGTATGGAAGATGCTGTTGCGTATGCTATTGAAAGTCAGGATATTATTTTACCGGTAACAGCAGAACCTGCACGGTATGGTGATATTCAGGGTATTGATCTTGAAAAAATAATATTAGACGCACATCCGGAATTTAAAGGAAAAACATTCTCTAACTTCTCTGTTGATAAAGACAGTTTTTATAATGCTGAGGTTGTTGTTGATAAAGACGATAATATTGTTTCACGTGACTCTGTTGATGCAATGAAACCAGGTAAAGAAGTTGCATTGAGTAAATCGGGTAATTTCTTTATTGCACCTAAGCTTACAGATAATGATATGAAGTTATTGCGCCAGGGTGGAAAATTACCTGAACGTGCTGCACGTGGTATTTTCACTGCGCAAATAGATGGTATTCAATATAAGTTTAACTTAACGGTGCCTTTAACTGATTATGAAGGAAACGACTCTGTTTACTTTGGTGATCGTGACTTAAGTAATCCGGGTTATAGTGAGTTTACTGTAAGCGCCGAGGTATCTGAATCAAATAGTAAAAATGCTGATCCGCTTGATGTATGGCGGGTTGAACAACGCCTTAAATATTTAGGCTTTGCAGCATTTAATAACCCAACTATTGCAGGCTATACAATTCAGGGGACAACAAATAACCCTCGCAATTTGGTCGAGTTTGAGGTTGATGGTGAATTTGGTGCTGAAGAAACATCTGCATTACGTGCGTTTTATGCCATAACAAATCTAAATGATACCTCAACTACTAGTTCTCCTGCAGATAAGCGTGATTATAGTTGGGGTATAGAAGATGCGTATACCGCTAATGCTAAAAAAGTATCTTCAAGTGTTGGAACCGATTCAAACCTTGATTGGTTAAATGCATTTAATGCCCCTCACTGGATGAATATTTATGATTCATTTGGTATTCCAAATGATGGTTCCACGTCAGATTATCAAGATAATCAAGTTAAACAAGAAAATTATGGAACAAGTTGGGAGAGAGATTTATTTGTAGCATGGCAAGAATCATCACTTGATCTTGCCTCTCAGGGATTATCAACATTTAAATTTCAGATGAATGGTTTGACAGATCCAGGGTATCTGTTTGATAGACATAATGAACGTAATCATTCTATCGGTATGGGGTTTGATCTAGGCGTTAGTCAATGGATAAGTGATTTTAATCAGAGAAATGTTATTAGTAATCCACTAGACCCTGATTATAATAATCCAGCTATTAGTATTTCTGGTAGCGGATGGAGCGTGTCAAATGCAGTAGCGTGGTCAGAATTGTTACCAGATACAAGCAGCTCTAATGGTGCAAATAATCAAGAACAGGCTCTTCGTGATTTTCTTACTCTTTACGCTATAACTAGAAACGATTCAATTTCAGGTAATGGTACGTGGGATGATCTGCAAGTACAAAATGGCAATGCAGTACGAAGTGCATTATTTGGTGATGGCTCAAAAGCTGGCGGATTAATAAGTAATGTATTAATTGGAGGACGAGATTATACGAGTAGCTCTAGCGGTATATCATATAAAGAAAACTCATATGATAATATGCATGAGATATTGAGTGCTTTAGATATTGATGCAAATATTTCTATCAATCACCATAATCATTTCCATATTACGCTGCAGACGCCTGACAGAGTAGAGATCGTTAAAAATCTCTTAACTGGCCAAATTATTGTTAATGAAGTGCAGCCATTAACGGTTGATAATTTAGTAGAAGTACAATTGCTTCTGGATAATACAAAACAGCACTTGCAACAAGTGTATGGCAATAGTGTTATAGATAATCTTGAGAATGTAACGGTAGTTTTTGATGATCTAGCAGGCAATGTAGTTGCACAGACGTCAGGGAACACCATTACTATTGATCAAAATGCAGCCGGACATGGTTGGTTTATTGATAAGACACCTCAGTTAAATGAAGAATTTAATTCGACTGCTTCAGCATGGGAATTCCGTGCAAGTTCAGGCTCAGAAGCAGAAGGTAAGATAGATCTATTAACCGTGCTTGCCCATGAAATGGGGCATGTGCTGGGGCTGGATCATGTTACTGACTATAATCATACCAATCGCTTAATGGCGGATTCACTTGAATCAGGCGTGCGCCGTTTACCTTCATCGCTCGATATCGGGTTGCTTGAAAGTAGCGATACCCAAGGTATTGTACTACCACCATTATCAGTTGACTCTACGAGTTATGTAGTTACTCCTCGCAATACTTATAATTCTTCAGTACAGAATGCCATTGCCTTGCATCCTGATATTTATAATGGCGAATTCAGTATTATTGATCCAGGTAATGATCAATATGGTTGGGAAACACGTGGCCAGGTTAATCTTGATGGTAGCCAGGTAGAGCTGGTTGAAGATGAACGAGTCATGTCTGGCCTGTCGCAAACCTTTATTCTGCCAGAAGAGTTTAAAGCACTTACCTTTACCATTACTGGTGCAAACTTTGGCGCTGACGGACAAGCACCAGGCGATGCATTTGAAATGGCATTAATTGATGTTGCAACAGGTCAACCAGTAGCGGGTGTTGCACCGTTAAGTAATACCGATGCCATGCTGAATATTCAGTCTGACGGAACAGTATACGCTGCAGATAATATTCGGGTTCGACAATCAACAGGTAGCGGAAATCAATGGAGCTTTAATGAGCCAATTAAAGTCGGTGTTGATCTTTCAAATGTTGCGCCTGGTACGGTATTAAGACTTGATTTTGATCTGCTTGGCATGGGAACAGCTAACAGCAGTATTAGTATTGATGATGTACAACTACTCGTTAATTTAAATACTGCACCTGTCGCTACTGATGATGTTGTAACAACATTAGAAGATGCACCTGTCACGATAGATGTATTGGCCAATGATATTGATGCAGAAGGTGATCCATTAATCGTTAACCTGGTCGATGGTCCTCTACATGGCGCGGTTATTCAAAATAATGATGGTACGTTTAACTACACACCTGATGCGAACTATTTTGGAATGGATAGCTTCACTTACCTGGTCAATGATGGTGAGTTTGATTCGAACTTAAGTACAGTCAGTATTGATGTCACTCCAGTTAATGATGCACCGGTGGTATCTGATCAACAAGTGACTACTGAAGAAGATTCACTGCTCGTTATCGACCTGCTTGCAAATGCCGTTGATATTGATAATACTACCTTGGCGGCATGCGTCGTTGATGGCCCTCAGTTCGGTACAATCTCACAAAACACCGATGGCACCTTTAGTTACACCCCAAATGAAAACCATTTTGGCAGTGATAGCTTTACCTATCGGGTTAATGACAGTGAATTAGATTCTAACCTTGGCACTATTAATATAGATGTAACACCAGTTAATGACGCACCTGTTGTCATTGATAGACAGTTGACGATGCCTGAAGATTCGTCATTAGTTATAAACTTATTAGCTGGAGCTTCTGATGTTGATAGCCAACTATTATTAGCCTCGATTGTTGATATGCCAGTTAATGGCAACCTGTCAATCGACCTGGATGGTAATGCTACCTATATTCCAAAAGCTGATTATTTTGGTAGTGATAGCTTTACCTATAGGGCTAATGATGGCGAACTTGATTCAAATCTTGCCACTATTAATATTGAAATTACACCAGTTAATGATGCACCAGTCGCCGTTGCTGATAATATTACGACTGCCGAAGATACACCTCTTATAATTGATGTGTTGGCAAACGACTATGATATTGATAGTACTGAACTGACTTCAATATTAGTGACTGACCCATTACACGGAAGCCTGGTTCAAAATACAGACGGTAGTTTTTACTACGTTCCAGATGAAAACTACTTTGGTACAGATAGCTTTAGTTATCGCATAAATGATGGTGAGCTTGATTCTAAGGTTTCCACGGTCAACATTAATGTGACCCCGGTTAATGATGCGCCGGTTGCAAGTGATGATGTGGTCTCAACCTTAGAAGATACGCCATTAACCTTTGATGTACGTGCTAATGATACTGATGTAGATAGTACTAACCTTGCTGCAATATTTGTTGATGCCCCTCAGCATGGTAACGTTACATTGAATAGTGACGGTAGCTTTACCTATATACCAAACCAGAACTATAACGGATCAGATAGTTTCACCTATCGAGCTAATGATGGTGAGCTTGATTCTAACCTGGCAACGGTTACGGTTAATGTTATATCAGTAAATGATGCACCTGTTGGAACTGATAATACAGTCACAACCCTTGAAGATGTTGCCTACACATTCAAGGCCGCTGACTTTGGATTTACTGATCCGAATGATCTGCAAGCTAACCAGCTTACAGCAGTAAAGATTACTACTTTGCCGGCTGCAGGTTTATTAACGCTAGACAGTATTGAGCTGATTGCGGGTCAGATGATCTCGATAGCAGATATCGAAGCTGGATTATTACAATTTACACCAGTCGAAAATGAATTCGGCTTGTCATACACAAGTTTTGGCTTCCAGGTACAAGACGATGGTGGTGTTGTAAATGGTGGGATAGATATTGATCCTGCTGTGAAAACACTCAGTATCAATGTGACACCAGTTAATGATGCTCCAGTCGCAACACCATCACTTGTAACAGGTGTTGAGGACCAGGCTTATATCTTTAACTGGTCTGATTTCAATATCAGTGATGTTGATAATGATATTGATTTAGCGTTGATAATCAACTCGTTACCAATTGATGGACAATTATTACTTCACAATGGCATTAACTGGACAACCATTACGGTTAATCAAACCATTTCTCGTACTCAAATAGAAGCAGGTAATTTACAGTTTATACCCGCAACAGATGCATCTGGATTTGATAGCTATGCCACTCAAGGTATTGGCGATCAATTGCAGGATTACGCACAATTTACTTTCCAGGCGAGCGATGGCGAGTTAGCTAGTGATATTGTCGCAATGACGATTGACATTGTACCTGTTGCAGATGCACCACTATTAAGCATTATTGAACCAGGAGATCGTTTTGGTAGTAGCCAGGAATTATTCCGTACTAGCTGGGAATCAGTGACAAATCGTAATCCTAAGCAAACCCTGGTTCATAGTAATGAACTTGAAGGCTGGGAGTTAGTTAAAGTACCGCTAACTGATAACGATAAACACGATAGATGTGATGATGACGATAAGTCACGTGATCGCGGTCGTGATATTTTTGAAATCTGGTCTAGTGGCGATAAGATGCATAACGCTAGCAAAGATCATGATAAAGATGATGATCATCACTATCACAAACCATATAGCAAAGTATACGCAGCGCCAGGTAATGGAAATAACTTCCTTGAGTTAAATGATGCCAAAGGTGAAGGTCATCAAACGCTTGGCATTGAACGTACTATTACAACTAAAGCAGGGGCGAGTTATGAGCTAAGTTTCGATTACGCCGGTCGCCTGGGATACAGCATGGATTACACGCGCATTGGCATTTATGTTGATGGTGTTCTTGTCGATAACTATGCGGGCACTAGTCCTGGTGATGCTTTGAACTGGGAGTCGCTTACTTTCAGTTTTGAAGGAACAGGAGCAGAGCAACGCATTCGTATCGTGACAGAACCACTTTCCATAGAAAAAAATGGCCGTGGAGCAATGATTGATAATATTGTTTTAAGCGAACAGCTTCCGTTGAATACCGGTTATGAAGATAGCTCAATCAATCTTTCAGTGATTAGCGCGAATCTGGTTGACACCGATGGTTCAGAAACGCTGAATTTATATATCGAATCAATTCCAGTTGGAAGCGTTGTTACTGATGGTGTTACCAGCTTTACAGCAACGTTATATAACCAGGTTGCTGATATAACTGGATGGAACTTAAGTCATTTATCAATGACACCGCCGCAAGATGTATTTGGTGAAATTGTATTAACTGTAAAAGCCGTATCTACAGAAACAGCAAATAATGGTACAGCCAGCACACTAGGTACCATTACGGTTAATATAATAGGTATCAATGATGCCCCTGTTGCGAATAACGATGTAGTAACAACAGCTGAAGATACCACCATCACGATTGATGCATTAAGTAATGATTTCGACGTTGATGGTGATGTGCTAACAAGCCAGGTTATTGAGAAACCTGAACATGGCAAAGTAATTGTTGCTACAGACGGTAGTTTCCAATATATACCGGAAGCTAATTTCTTTGGTACCGATAGTTTTACTTACCGCATTAGTGATGGTGAACTAGAGTCTGAAATCGCAACGGTAACCATCAATGTAACACCGGTTAATGATGTACCAGTCGCGATGTCAAAAACTTTTGTATTCGAAGTTGATGACGATGATCATGACAGTAAAGATAATGAGCATAAATGGCATGGTAAGAAATATAAACACCAGCATAAAGATCATTATGACGAAGATGAGGATGATAACGACTCTAAAGGCTTAACTATTGATCTAAATAAACTGGTGTATGACGTTGATGGGGATGCCTTATCGATAACTGTGGATCAGCCAGCAAATGGCCTACTGCAACTAAATACTGATGGTACTTATACCTATATACCTAATGATGGTTACCTGGGTACTGATAGCTTTAACTACACGGTATCTGATGGTCTGCAGACTGTTACGGCGACAATTACGATTGTTGTGCAGTCAGATGATGATCGCAGCGAAAAAGATCATTATAAATATACGGGCAACAAGTGTAGCCGCATTACAGTTAACTCAGCATTGGCTAAAGATAAAGGGTCTCCAGGTTATATACCAGTACTGGCTAACTGGCCAGTACATAATCCAATCGTCGTTCATAAGTCAGTTGAGCAGCCAAAAATTGACTGGGGTCACAACAATGACAGTTGGGATAAAGAGGATCGATACGACAGCAAGCGGAATAATAAGCATGAACATTGGATAACAGATTTTCTTGGTTTAAAAGAAGAGCGAACAGACGATCTAATTGGGCGTTCAGGAATTAAAGTCGAATTGAAGTCAAACCACACCCATAAGAAGCATTAAATTATAATGAGAATACAACTATATTTTGATAAATTAATGAAGGTAGATGCCTATGTTTGCTTTTGATATACCAATAGATATACAGGAATATAAAGCAACTCCTGTTCATATTGCGAGTAAATCCCAGCAAAAAAAATCAACGGAGAATTTTGATTATATAATTGGAGTGTGTTCATTAGTCAAAAATCCACCCGTCCCAGAAGATACAGCGGAGAATGTTCTAAGCCCACGCGGACAAACATCTGTATATTTAAGAGAAAAAGAAAATCGAAAGTTAGATTGGAGTCATTGGAGTGTTAAAGTTTTAAGTGCTCCACAACATGCAGAACTGAAAGAAAGCGGATCTGCCAATTTTCACTATATTCCTACAGAGAAAGATTATTTAGGGCCTGATAAGACTACATTTCTTGTTGAAATAGGTGAAATTACAATCAAAGTTATATATCACTTTAAGGTTATGAGAGTAGTTGGAGGCACAGATGGTTATGATCCATATGTTGAGCATTGTCCAAAAGGCATTGTATGGAAAATATCATCATATACATCGAATCTAGAGCAGTCTGGAATTACACATAGTTATTCCTTGAATTATTAAGATGTAAAAAATTTGTAGTTATTTAGTTAAAGTTTGTATTGTGGGTCACACACAGGCCTGCCAACATTAAAAGATGGAGATAATTATTATGTCAAAAAACACAGCAGAAAAGCCAGAAACACCTGAGCAAGCTAAAGAGCAGGGTGTAAAAGTAAACTGGAATACCAGCAACCTTAGCAGTGCCTATGCCAATGTATGCAACGTCACCAGTACACGCGAAGAGGTGGTTTTAAACTTTGGTGTTAACAAAGCGTGGGAACGCGGACAGTCTGAAATGGAAATAGAATTATCTAACCGGATTATTCTTAGCCCTTATGCCGCTAAACGTTTACAACTCATGATTAATAAACTGGTTGGTGAGTACGAGGAACGTTACGGCGAATTAAAGCTGGATGTGGCTAAACCGTCTTAATAAACCAAGTAATGTTGAAATTCATTAGTGAATAACATTTTGCGTATTCATAAATAATGATAAGTGGTGCCTGATGAAGCCGAGCAATAAATTTATTTTTTTACTAAGTTTTCCCCTGTCAATATTATGTCCCATGATGGCAAGTGCATCAGATGATTTGATAATGAAGGGAAATGTAAATGCTGATTCATCTAAGCCGCTTAATAAAATGGTGTCTTTTGCTGATTCTTCTGATTTGAATAAACCTCAACTTGTTGAACAGTTAGATCAGCAGTTATTAATGCAGTCTGGAATGGATTGTTTAGTCGAGCCACATAAAACTTCTGAAGTGGCTAGCAGTACTTCAGGTGTTGTGAAGTTTATTAACGTAGATAGAGGTGACACAATAGAATCTGGCCAGGTATTGGCAAAACTTGAATATGAAGTTCAACAAGCGGGTGTACAACTTGCAAATGCCCGGGTTAAATTTACGGCAAAAAAACTGGTAAGAATGCGTGAGCTATTTAAAAAGAAAATGGTTCCGAGCCAGGAGCTTGATGAGGCTATAACTGAAAGCGACCTGGCTATAGCTGAACATCGTAAAGAAGAGGAGCTTTTAAAACAACGTATAGTAAAAAGCCCGTTATCTGGTGTTGTGGTTGAGCGTTATCTTTCACCAGGTGAGTATGTCGAGAATAAGCCAATTCTCAAGATTGCCCAGATTGATCCTTTAAATGTAGAGCTTATTGCACCAGTGACAATGCTTGGTGAATTTAAGAATGATGCTAAAGTGGTTATCTATCCTGAAGGTCCAATCACGGGTCCCTTGGAAGCACGGGTAACACGAATAGACCGGGTTGTTGATGCTTCAAGTGGCACTTTTCGAGTACGACTGGAATTACCAAACCCGGATCTCAAAATATCAGCAGGTGTAAGCTGTAGAGCTATGCTGGTGAAATCAGGTTCTGAATAAAATATCCCATATTCGTTCCAATGTGTGAATTCTTAAACTTATTTTATTAACTTTTCAATAAACTCATCACGTGCCTTATCAAACTCGTCCTTGATAACCGGGACGAGTATGTTATTTTTCTCAAGTGTTGCGATACATTTTCCATAAAACAAATTAAATGCATCAAGAATCTCTTCAGCAACAAGAGGCTCTTTAGTGAGTGTTTGTACATCTTCACTCGTATTATCTAACAGTGTTAATGCAGCATAAGCAGGAATCATTTTGTTATGACCTGTTTCAACGTTGCTGGCCACTATGGGTGAAGCCTTAACATAAACTTCATTTTGATATTTAAATTTTTGTCCAATACTTAAGAGTTTGAATTTCATTGCTAACCTTTTATTTAAGATGGATTTTAAGATAATTTTAAATTAAGTGTTATTCTTGATGCTGAGAAATGTATTCATACATTACGATTGACGCTGCAATACTGACATTTAAACTTTCGGTTACCCCAAAGTGTGGAATGCTAAGGCACTCGACATCTGGATAGGAAGCTGTATCAAAACTCATCCCACTATCTTCATTACCTAAAATAAATGCACTTTTCTCCGGAAGTTTTGCCTGGAATAGCGTTTTTCCTTTATCGGCTTCTAAAGTAAATAAGGTATAGCCGCGTGCTTTAAGTTGTTCAAAGCAATCTTCAATATTGTTATAAAATTTTGCCGGTACTTTGCGAAAAGCTCCTTTAGCCGGGGCGGGATCGAAAGGCCCAACATTGATGAGATGAATTTCATGTGCGCCAAACGCTTCTGCGCTGCGGAATATTTTAGGTACATTAAATCCAGCTTGTAGATTATCAAGTACAAGAATAAATGAATGCTCACCCGGTTGCGCCAAAACATTACGTTGCCGATCTTTTTGATAACGCTTCATTGCAGTGCGATAGCGCTCTTCGCGTTTGTTAGTGTATTGACGGCTGACCATGAAAGTTCCGATATAGGCGTAAAATTGTTAATTGTGGGTCTATTTTACCTGAAATTACGTAAATAGGCGCTAACCTGTGAGGTAGCTCAAAAAATGAAGATAAGGGCTTGAAATATCAGCATATGCTAATATACTTGCAAATATTATTTGTCATCCTGAGTAAAAGAAATGATTAAAGAAATTGAAGCGACTGAATTAGCGCAATTGAAAGAACAAGGCGACGCAGTTCGTGTTATTGATATTCGTAACCCTGCTGAGCTACTACGTGGCATTATCCCAGGCTCTGAAGCGTTACCTATGCATACAATTCCATTACGCATGAGTGAGCTTAGCCGTGATGTGAAAACAGTTATGGTTTGTCATAGTGGTGCCCGTTCTGCACAAGCCTGTATGTACTTAATGCAGCAAGGCTATGAAAATGTATTCAACTTGCGGGGTGGCATGATGGCGTGGCACGGAAATGGCCATGAAATTGGCTTACCGCAAACAGGTTAAAATTAAAAAAGGCGGCTAAATCGCCTTTTTTATTGCTTACGATTCGGGTTATAAACGTTCTGATTATTGTTAATAATATCTTGTTTGGCTTCTTCCATCGCCTCATGCCGCCTCCACAAAGGCTTTCAGTTCCGCCAGTTCCGAATCCCAGCCGCTGGAATTCTCGCTAAGCACCTGCGCCGCATTGGGCAGCGCGGCCAGACCGCTTTCGGTCACGGTGAGCCGGGTGCCGCCGTTGGCATCTTCCAGCACGAAGGACACCAGCGTCTTGGGCACATCCGCGAAGGGAGCCTGCTGGTTCCCAC